>DATBDB010000080.1:0-18048 GCA_036270155.1 Gaiellaceae bacterium | reverse complement strand
TGTCCAGCGGTGCGCTGCTGGAGGAATCGCTGCGGCACCACGTCTTCCTCTCGCCGAGCGTGACCGCGTCCGACGGTGATGCAGAGGGGGGTGCGCCGGTGACGGTGATCGAGATGGCTGCTTCGGGGATGCCGGTCGTGGCGACCGCCCACTGCGACATCCCGAACGTGCTCGGTAAGCCGAATCGACAGCTCCTCGTGCCCGAGCGCGACCCGCAGGCGCTCGCCGGCGCGCTCGAGGCGCTGACGAAGAGCGACTGGTGCGAGCTCGTGTCGGCAAACCGCGTGCTGGTCGAGCGGAACCACGACCTGGCGCGACAGTCGGCTCGCCTCGAACAGCTGTACCGCGAGGCCATCAGTGGGTGAGCAGACGACGATCGTGGCCTTCCCGGTGCGGAAGATCGCCGAGTGGGAAAGCTGCGGCGCCTGGGGGCGCGATGCCCACCTTCTGCAGGCGATCGCGTCTGTCCTCGGCCCCGAAAACACTCGAGTCGTGGTCGTCGATCGAGCGCGCCGCTGGGAACACGCGGCTCCGCGACGCGCCTTCGTCGGCAGCATCGTGGTCGAGACCGTTCCCCATCCGGTCGAGCTTCCGCAATGGACGCGGCGCCGCCTTCCCGCTCTCGCGGCGCGCCGGGCCGCGAGACGACTCCCAGACCTCCACCTCGACGGCGGGAACGGGCTCGTCGTCTGCTGGGACCTCATGCGCTGGACGGCCGCGGCGCAACTGGCGGAGGATCTCGGGTGGCCTCTGCTCACCGACCTCTTCGACGACTGGCGGCTCCACCCGTCGATGCCCGCCTGGCGTCGCCAGTTCGAGAGAAACGTCTATCCCGCCCTCGAAGGCCCCGATCGAATCGTCAGCGCCGTCTCGCGCTCGGCGGTCGAGGGCGCGCAGGCTCCGCTCGTTGTACCGAACGCGGGCTTCCACGACGGCAGCGTGCGGATCGGCCCGCGACCCGGCCCCGGGCGTCCGACCGCCGCATACGTGGGCACGATCCACTCGCGTCTGGACGTCGAGATCCTTACCGCGCTCCGCGCAGGCCTCGTCGGGTGGGATGTCGTGGTGGCGGGCCCGGCGATGGACGAGCCTGTCCGCCGTTACGTGGCGGACGCGGACGTCCGGGTCGTCGGCTGGTGGGCGATGCGAGACATCGACCGCCTGGCGACCGTCGTCGTCTGCCCGTACGCCCGCACGCCCTACACGCGGACGATGGACCCGCTCAAGGTCTACGAAGCGCTCGCGCGAGGCGTGCCATGCGTCAGCACGCTTCCGACCCAGCTGATGCCGTCGAGGGGCCTCTTCGTCGTCGACCCGGCTGACTTCGTGGAAGCCGTCAAAAAAGCGGCCGACGTGCCCCGGCCGCTCGTTGCGGAGGCGGGCCAATCGCTCGGCTCGTGGGAGGATCGAGCCGAGGTCCTGCTCCGCGCGAGCCTCGCCCCAGGTGTCGACAGTGCCCCTTGGTCGCGACCGCCGCTGACGGTCCTCGGCTCGCGATGACGATCGGCTGCGCCGTCGTGACGTACAACTCTGCGTCACAGGTTCCGACGCTGCTGGACTCGCTCTCGAAGCTCGAGCTCGAGGCTCTCGCTGTCGTGGACAACGGATCGCGAGACAGCACGGTTGAGATCGTTCGCTCGTCGTCGCTGCCGTTCGCCGCCACGGTAATCGAGTGCGCGAATCGCGGATACGCCGTGGGCGCAAACACGGCGATCGACGAACTGCGCCGACAAGAGGTGGGGCTCGTCCTCCTGCTGAATCCGGACGCGGTGGTGCTGAGTGCGGATCTCGCCGGGCTGGAACGGATCTTCGGGAGGTCTCGTACGCTCGGATCGCTGTGCCCGGTGATGATCGCGCCGGGGGGAAGGACGTTCGACAGCGTCGGCCTAAGACTGACCCCCTGGGGAAGCGTCGGGGACGCCGAGCAGGGGCGGCCGTACCGGCCGATCGGCACCTCCGCGCTCAGAGGCGTGATCGGGCCGTGTGGCGGCGGGGCCGTGTACCGACTGGCGGCGCTCGAGTCACTGCCCGGCCCCTTCGACGAGCGGTTCTTCCTCTACTACGAGGATGCCGATCTGGCGCTCCGGCTCAAGCGCCTGGGCTGGGGCACGGTTACGAGCGATCTGGTGACGGTGGAGCATCGTCGGGGCGGACTGGGCTCGCTATCGACAACGCCCGCATACGCCGCTCACGCGACCGCGCTGGCCCGCCGCCAGAGAAGCTACGAGCTCTTCCTCCGCAACTCGCCGCTGCCGCTCGGCCGCAGGTTGCTCGGTCGGCCCGCCGCGCGGGCGCGGCGGGTCGCGATCCGGTCGCGGCTGTCACGGCAATCGCGGGCGACGGCGTGACGAGCAGCACCCTGCTGCCGTCCCTCCGCCGGCCCGGTGCCGCGTCTCTGGGCACGCTCCTCCTGGTCGTCGACGTCTGCTCGACGGCTGGGATACTCGTGCTGGCCGGGCTGGGCCCGGCTACGGCCTGGGTGCTCGTCCAGCTCACCGTTGCGTGGTGGATTCGGGGCGCGCGCGACGGCCTCCGCCTCAAGGAGGCGCTCACCGCGACCGTTGCTCTCGCCGTCGCGGCGAACTTTGTCACGAGCTGGTTCGGGCTCGTCGGCGGCGTACCGGTGGGCGCGCTCGTCCGCGACAGCTCATATGCCGTGCTGATCGCGGCCGGCACCGCGGAATTCACGCAGGATCGCGGCGGTCGCACCCGGCTCGTGGCATATCTCGTCCTCGTCGCGGTGGTGTTCATCACGCTCGGATCGACGGTCGGGATCGTCCAGATCACCGGAGCGCGGACGTACGTCCTCTACCCGGCGCTCCTCCTGGGAGCAGCTTGGAGGCTCGACGATCGGTGGCGCCTCTCAGCCGGACGACTCCTCGTGGCCGTGCTGCTCGTGCTCGCGGCCATCGGGCTTGCCGAGGTCGCCACGCATGGTCACTTCCTCGACGTGCTCGGCTTCCGGCCGGACTTCGCAGAGACGACGCACATCGCCGCAAAGCCGTACTTCGCGGGCTTCCGGCGCGCCACCGGCGGACTCGGCAACTTCCTCGAATTCGGCCTGCTGATGTGCGTCGGCCTGCTGCTCTCGCGGGCGGTCCTGCGAGGCCGGCTGCGCGTGCTCATCGGCGCGGTGTTCGCGGCCGCGGCGTTCCTGTCGTGGTCGCGAACAGCGTGGGCGCTCGTCGTCCTGATCGCGCTCATTCCTCTCGAGCCCGTCACGGGCGCCTGGAGGGGATTCGCGATCAAGCGTCTTGCGGCCGGCGCACTCGTCGTCGTCACCGTCGTGAGTCTGCTGCTCGCGTTCGGGCCGAGCGAGATCGCCCGCCAGCGGCTGCACGCGACCGACCGCGTCACCGCGCTCTCGGACGCAACGAGAAGCGCACAGCTTTCCGCAGCGCTGTCGGTCGCCGGAGGTCGGGTGCTCGGGACCGGGCCGGGCAGCGAGGGAGCCGCCGCCGACCGCCAGGCCGCCGCCACCCAGCGAGTGGTGACCGACAACGGGTACCTGATCTGGCTGCTCGAGCTCGGCTGGTTGGGCCTCGCCGCGATCGCGGTCTTCAGCCTCGGGGTCGCCGCCGCGCTGTATCGCGCGCGAGCCTGGTGGGCGCTCGTCCTCCTCGGCTCGCTCGCATTCGCCAACGCGCTCTTCGCCGCCTCCGACTCGCGCGTCGTGCTCGCGATCTCGTTCATCGCGCTCCGCCTACTCTGGCCCGCGACGGTGCCCGAGGCACGAGCTCGATGAGGATCGTCCACGTCTTGACGGAGAGTCGCGGAGGCGGTTACGCGCATGCGCACTACCTCGCTGAAGCGGCCCGCGAGCGCGGCGACACGACGACTCTGCTCGCGCCCGCCACACCTCGCCTGCTCGCCTCGGAGCTCGGTCGGGCCGATCTCGTTCACGCCCACGGGGTGCGTGCCGCGGTCGAATGCCTCCCGTTCCATCCCCACCCCATCGTCGTGACGACGCACGGCCTCCACGCCGTGCGCCGTGCCCGAGGTGGGCTCAGCCGGCGTGCCGCCGAACGGCTGTCCTGGCTGGCGGCTCGACGTGCCGACGCGGTCATCTGTGTCAGCTCCGACGAGCGCAGCGCGATCTGCGAGCTCTCGAGCTCCCTCACCCACCGCTGCCGGCTGATCCTGAACGGCGTCGAGCCGGTCCCGGCCCCGACCCGCGCAGAGCGGCAAAGCGCACGCCGTCGGCTCGGCCTCGCGCAGGGCATCCCGGTCATCCTCTTCCTCGGGGGGCTCCGCGAGCAGAAGGACCCGCTGCTCGCGCTCGCCTCCGTCGAGCTCGCAGCCCGGCGGGTGCCGGGCCTGCGACTGCTCATCGCAGGCGAGGGACCGTTGGAGGCGGCCGTGTGCGCCGCAGCCGGTCCCGAGGTCTCGCTGCTTGGCTGGAGCGACGACGTCACCGAACTCCTCCTTGCGTGCGATGTGGTGCTGAACACCAGTCGCTGGGAGGGCTTGTCGCTCTCGCTCCTCGAAGGCCTGTGGCGCGCGCGACCGATCATCGCCACGAAGGCGCCCGGCAATCGCGAAGCCGTGGGCGACGCAGGGATCGTGGTCGACGCATACGCCCCATTGCTCGCCGACGCGATCGAGCGCTTCTTCACCGAGCCCGGTCTTCGTGAGCATCTCGCCGCCCGGGCGCGCCGCCGGGCCGAGGCGCTGTTCGACGTGCACGCGATGACACGCACGACGCTCGAGCTTTACGACGAGCTCACTGCGAGGGCGAGATGAGACGCAACCTCAATCGGTCTGGTCGCATCGCCGCGAACTCGATGGTGCAGGTCGTCGGCAACTTCGGCGCGTCGTTCATCTCGCTGTTCACATTCGCAGCGGTCACGCGGGCCCTCGGCCCGGCATCGTTCGGCGACCTCGCCGCCGCAACCGCCTACCTCGGCATCCCGGTCCTCCTCGGCGACCTTGGTCTGGCGCTGAGCGTCCTCCGCGAGATCTCGAAATCGCCTGGGCGCAGCGAGCGCATCATGGGTACCTCGGTCGTGCTCCGCGTCGGTCTGGCCATCGCGATCCTCGCGGTCGCCCTCGCGGTGGCGGTGGCTCTGCCGTTCACCGGCTCGGTCAAGTACGCGATCGCGGTCGGGTCGATCGGCGCGCTGCTCAACCTCGCGGACCTCAGCCTGATGCCGATCCTCCAGGCCCAGCTCAGGATGCAATGGGTGGTCGGGGTCACGATGCTGAGTCGTCTCTTCACGCTGGCGCTCGTCGTCGCACTGACCGCCGGCGGTTTCGGCTTCAAGGCGATCGTCTGGGCATATGTCATCGGCAACGCCGTCAACTTCCTGCTCGACCTGGCCGTCGTGCGCCGGCTCGTCGGCCTCCACCTCGTCTTCGACCGCGCCGCCAGCTGGCGGCTGTTGCGAGGCACGGTCCTGCTTGGAGTCGCGCTCGCACTCGGCACGGCGTTTCTGTACGTCGACCGCGTTCTGCTCTCACTGCTCGGCACGGCGAAGGACGTCGGCCTCTACGCCACGGCATTCAAGTTCGTGGAGATCGCGTTGATCGCGGCCAGCGCGATCGGAACCTCGATCTTCCCGTTCGTGACCCGCGCGATGGCCGACGGCGAGAGCGCGCGCGTACGGCACCTGCTCCAGCGGAGCGTCGACATCATGATCGCGCTCTCGGTGCCTGCGGCGGTCTTTGCGCTCGTCGAGGCATCGACGCTCGTACAGCTCGTCGGCGGCTCGCAGTTTGCCGGCTCGGCGGTCGCCCTGAAGCTCCTCAGCCCAGTCCTTGTGCTGTTGTTCGTCGCCATCGTGTTTGAACGCGCACTCGTCGCCGGCCACGGTGACCACCGGCTCCTGATCCTCAACGCGGGGCTCCTCGTCGCGAATGTCGTGCTCAGCGTGGCTCTGATTCCCTCGTACGGCTTCGCCGGCGTGGCGACCATCACTTCGGTGACGCTAGGCGCGTGGGTCATTGCCGCGTGCTGGAGCGTTCGGCGCCGGTACGAATTCACGCCCAACTTTCGCTTCACCGGGCTCGCGGCGCTCGGCGGCGCGGCCATGGCAGCGATTCTCGAGTTCGTTCCCGGCCCGCTCGTTGTCACTACACCACTCGCACTCGTGGCGTTCGGCGTGATCGCTCTCGTGCCGCCCGGCTCCGGCCATGAGCTCGCGGGGCGCATGCTCGCGAACGCCACCTCGCCGCGACCGAAATTGGCAGGTCGCTGATGCCGCCCCGGCCAGGGCCTACGATCAAGGTCAAGCGCAGCGACGGCCGGCGCGCCGGCAAGCGATACCTCGTCTTCGGCAGCCCTCAGCTCCTCGAGCCTGAGATCGAGGAGGTGCTCGCCACCTTGCGCTCCGGGTGGATCGGCACCGGCCCCCGGGTGGCCGCCCTCGAGGAGCGGTTCCGGGTGTACGTCGGCAGCTCCCATGCAGTCGCGCTCAACTCCTGCACCGCCGGGCTCCACCTCTCCATGCTTACGCTCGGCATCTCGGCCGGCAGCGAGGTGATCGTGCCGGCGCTGACGTTTGCAGCGACCGCGAATTCGGTCATCCACGCCGGCGGGCAGCCGGTGCTCGCAGACGTCGACCGCAGCTCGATGTGCCTCGACGTCAGTGACGTCGAGCGCAAGCTCACCGCGCGGACGAGGGCGATCGTCCCTGTCCACTTCGCCGGCCGGCCCGCGGCGATGGACGAGCTGCTCGCACTCGCTCGCGCGCACGACCTCGTTGTGATCGAAGACTGCGCGCACGCGATCGAGACCCTCTATCACGGGTCGCACGCAGGCCTCCTCGGCGACCTCGGGGTGTTCAGCTTCTACGTGACGAAGAACGTTGTCGCCGGTGAGGGTGGAATGGTCGTCACAGGCAACACCGAACACGCCGAACGGATCAAGCGGCTCGCGCTCCACGGGCTCTCGGCCGATGCGTGGGCGCGCTTCTCCGACGCCGGCTTCAAGCACTACGAGGTCGTCGAGCCGGGGTTCAAATACAACATGATGGATCTGCAGGCGGCACTGGCCCTGCCGCAGCTCGCACGCGTCGAGACCAACCTGCTACGCCGACAGGAGATCTGGCGGCTGTACGACGAGGCGTTCGCAGATCTGCCGGTGTTCCTCCCGGCGCCCGAGGAGGCGGGGACGCGGCACGCGCGCCACCTCTACACGCTGCTGCTCGACCTCGATCACTGCCGCATGACACGCGACGACCTGCTGGCGGCCCTGCACGAGCTGGGGATCGGCACGGGCGTGCACTACCGGGCGCTGCACCTCCATCCGTATTACCGGGAGACCTACGGCTACCGGGTCGGCGATCTCCCGAGCTCCGAGTGGATCGCCGAGCGCACGCTGTCGCTGCCCCTCTCCCCGAAGCTGACCGACGACGACGTGGACGATGTCATAGGAGCGGTCCGGCGCACGCTTCGGAACCAGGCAAAAAGAGGAGTACCGTGTTCCTGAGATGAGACAGATCGCGACCCTCCGGCTGGCTCAAACCGCATCGAAGGTCGGTGAGCACGCGCCGCTCGCGACGTCTTGCTGCAACGCCTGCCGCACCTGCGTGACGACGAACATCGTCACGATCGCGACCGCCGGTATCGCCGGAGCCGGCGTTGCCGCGACACGCTTCCTGCGACGCCAGCGCTAGCGGCCGAGCGCGCCGGCGATCGCCGCAATGTGCTCCGGCGTCGAGCCGCAGCAGCCGCCGACGATACGCACCCCGCGGTCGACATAACCGCGAATGTGCTGCGCCAGATCGTCCGGGCCCGCGTCGTAGATCACGCTGTCGCCCACCATCCGTGGCACGCCCGCATTCGGCTTCACCCAGAGCGGCAGGCCGTCCGCCGCGGCGATCAGCTCGTCGACGATCACGTCCGTGTCCGCGAGTGACTTCCCGCAGTTCGCGCCGATCGCCGCGATGCCGAGCGGCGCGAACGCCTCCACGACCTGGGTCGGCGTGAGGCCCATCATTGTCTTCGTCCCCTGGTCGAAGCTGTACGAGACAACGAGCGGAAGGTCGCTCGCGCTCTTGATGCCCTCGAGCGCCCAGAGGCCTTCGTCCAGAGAGAAGAACGTCTCGAGCACGAGCACGTCGACGCCGCCGTCCGTCAGCGCCCGCGCCTGCTCCGCGTACGTCGCGACGGCGAGGTCGTGCGTCAGCGGGCCCAAGGGCTCGGTCAGATGGCCGGTCGGCCCGAGTGACCCCGCGACGAGCACAGTGTCGCCGACCACCTCGCGTGCGAGCTCGGCGGCGCGGCGGTTCACCTCGACCGCGCGGCCGTGCAGCGCCTCGTCCGCGAGCCGCAACGACGATCCGCCGAACGAGCACGTCAGCACGAGGTCCGAGCCTGCCTCGACGAAGCGGCGGTGGAGCTCCTGCACCTTCGCCGGTGCGTCGACCACCCACTCCTCGGGCGCGACGCCGGGCTCGATCCCCATGTTCTGGTAGTTCGTGCCGGTCGCGCCATCCGCGAGCAGCACGTGGCGCTCCGTGAGGAGCTCGACGAAGGACGGCATCGCGACAGACTAGTGACGGGTCACGACGGGACCGCGAAGCTCACCGCGCGTGCCGATCACCACGACCGAGGCCTGGCCCGACTCGAGCAGCCGCATCCCTCGCCCGGTCAACCTCGTGTGGCCACTCTGCCCCCTTGTGCACGGCGCGCACAGCGGGAAGAGGACGTTCTTGCCAACGCGAATGTCTGCGCGGGCCGCAGCTCCGGTCTCGAAGAAGAGGATCGTCCAGAGGAAGTTCCCGCGGCCGTCCTGCGTCGTGTAGGTGCCGCTGAGCGACCCGTGCCCGTGGCCCGTGAGCTCCGCGTGAACGCGCACGGTCGGTGTGGTGAGGAACAGCGCAGCGGCGAGCACGAGCGGGATCACCGGGGAAGCATCCCGCCCGGCTCGCCGTTGCGCAACAGGTGCGGTCTAACCCTTGACCTTCACCTGACCGCGGATCTCTCCCGCGGGATTCTTCGCCGTGTGGACATTCACGTAGGCGCTGCCGCCTTCGAGTGCGGTGATGACGGCCTTGCTGATCTGCGCGCTGCCCGTCATACCGCTGGTGCACGGTCCGCAGAGCGGGACGGTCACCGGGCCGGAGACGCCCGGCTTGCCCTTGTGGATGTGCGCTGCCATCGCGTCCCCGGTGAGGCTCGAGTACGACAGCTTCCACGTGAGCTTCGCGCCCTTCGCGTTCTCGACGTAGGTGCCGGTGAACGAACCGTTGGCGTTCGGCGCGCCGACCGGCTTGGGCACATCGGCGCCCGGCGTCAGCTTCGCGCTCACCTTGTAGGACGAACCGGCGCTCGCGGCGATCCCCAGTGCCGTCACCCCGAGCGCGAGCAGGACGATGGTCACCGATACGACTCTTTTCACGACCAGTCTCCCTTCCGTAGTGCCTCTGGAAGGTGTTCGTGGTTCGTGTCCGATCGGTTTTAGGCGTTCAACTCCGCCAGCCGCCGCGCGACCCGGGCGGAGGCCCGCGCGAGCTCCGCAGCGGCCTCGGCGTCGCCGGCGACCGAGGAGCTCAGCCGGCCGCGGAGGTGCTCCGCGAGCGCGGCGATCTCGTCCGCGCAGGCGGCGATCTCCTCCGGCACCGCGACGATGGCGGCGCGGGTCTCGTCGTTGCGCTCCGCGATGAAGGCGGTATACGCCGCCGCGTCCTCGTCCGCGAGCTCCGTCAGTTGCGAGCGAAGCGCCTGCGCGCGGACGACCGTGGGGTCGTCACTCGCGAAGCGGCCCGCCAGTTCGACGAGTGCCGCCGCGAGCGCGGCAGTCAGCGCTGTCGCAGCGCCGCTCGCCGGCGCCGGCGTCTTCTCGCCCAGCGCCGTGAGGAACTCACCGACTTGCAGTCCGCTCAGTGCCATGACGGTAGAAGTCCACCTCCGCTCGAGCGAGCGGCGTGTTATCGCGGATCAGGTCTGCGGCCTTCTCGGCGACCATCATCACCGGCGCGTAGATGTTGCCGTTCGTCACGTAGGGAAAGACGCTCGCGTCCACGACCCGCAGCCCGTCGACACCATGCACGCGCATCGTCGCCGGGTCGACGACCGCCAGCCCGTCGACGCCCATCTTCGCCGTGCACGACGGGTGCAGCGCAGTCTCCGCGTCGCGACGCACCCAGTCGAGGATCTCCTCGTCAGTCTCGACACCCGCTCCCGGCGAGAGCTCGCCGCCGTTGAACCGGTCGAACGCGGGCTGGCCGAGGATCGAGCGCGCGGCACGCACGCACTCCACCCACTCGCGCCGGTCCTGGTCGGTCGAGAGGTAGTTGAAGCGCAGCGCCGGATGCACGCGCGGGTCGGTCGACGTGATCTTCACCGAGCCGCGCGCGTCCGAGTACATCGGGCCGACATGCAGCTGATAGCCGTGACCCTGCGGCGCGCTGCCGTCATACCGAACGGCGATCGGCAGGAAGTGGAACATCACGTTTGGATAGGCCACTTTGTCGTTCGAGCGAATGAACCCGCCCGCCTCGAAGTGGTTCGTCGCGCCGGGGCCGGACTTGAAGAGGAGCCATTTCAGCCCGACGAGCGGCCGGTTGCGCCACTTGTACGACGGTGCGACCGTCACGGGCAGCTTCGAGGAGCACTGCACGTACACCTCGAGGTGGTCCTGCAGGTTCTCGCCGACGCCGGGGAGATCGGATATCACCGATATACCAAGCGGATTCAGCTCCGCCGCGTTGCCGATCCCGGAGAGCTGCAGCAGCTGTGGTGAGTTGATCGCGCCGCCGCAGAGGATCACCTCGCCCGCGCGGATCGTCTCGCCCTTCACCTGCACCCCGATGGCGCGGGTTCCCTCGAAGACGACGCGGTCGACGAACGTGCGCGTGCGCACCTCGAGGTTGGGCCTGTTCATCACCGGATGCAAGTAGGCGCGCGCCGCGCTCAGGCGGCGACCCTTGCGGATGTTGCGATCGAACTTCGCGAAGCCTTCCTGCCGGTAGCCGTTCACGTCGTCCGTCAGCGGATAGCCCGCCTCCTGCACCGCCTCGAAGAACGCGCCGAAGAGCGGGCCGTCCGCAGGGCCGCGCTCGAGCTGCAGCGGGCCGTCTCCGCCGCGCCACTCGTCGGCGCCCGCGAGGCAGTTCTCCATGCGCTTGAAGTACGGCAGGCAGTGCGCGTAGCCCCACTGGTCGAGCCCGGGCTCGCCCGCCCAGCGCTCGTAGTCGAGTGGGTTCCCGCGCTGGAAGATCATCCCGTTGATCGAGCTCGAGCCGCCGAGCACCTTGCCGCGCGCGTGGTAGATCCGGCGCTCGTTCATGAACGGCTCCGGTTCCGACTCGTACTTCCAGTCGTAGAAGCGGCTGCCGATCGGGAACGAGAGGGCCGCCGGCATGTGGATGTAGAGGTCCCACCACGAGTCGGTGCGCCCCGCTTCGAGCACGAGCACCCGGGTCGAGGAGTCTTCGGTCAGCCGCGCCGCAAGCGCCGACCCGGCTGACCCGCCTCCCACGATGATGTAGTCCCAGCTCACGAGATGACGACGGTCTGCAGCTCGGTGAACGACTCCATCGGCCCGGTGCCGCCAACGCGGCCGATCCCGCTCGCGGTGCCCGCACGGCCGCCGAAGGGCAGGTGCGACTCCCAGTAGTTCGACGAATCGTTGATGTTCACCCAGCCGGTGCGCACCTCGTCGGCGAAGCGCAGCCCCTTCGCAAGGTCGCGCGTGAAGATCGCGGAGAGCAGGCCGTACTCGGAGGCGTTGGTCAGCCAGATCGCCTCGTCGAGCGAGCCGATCTCGACAACCGGGGCGATCGGCCCGAACGTCTCCTCGAGCGCGACCAGCGAGTCCGTCGGAACGCCATCGAGAACCGTCGGCTGCCAGTAAAGGCTCGTCGGGTAGCCGGACGCGCGCTCGCCGCCGTGAATCAGCTGTGCGCCGCGCTCGAGCGCGTCCGCGACGTGCTCGTCCATCTTCTCGGCAACGCCCGCGTTGTTCAGCGGGCCCATCGTCGTTCCCTCAGCGAACGGGTCGCCGAGGATCACGCGCTCGGCGACGAGCGCGGCAACGCGCGCGACGAACTCCTCGCGCACGTCCTTGTGCACGAGCAGCCGCTCGCCCGCCGTGCAGCTCTGGCCCGCGCACATGAAGCACGCACTCACCGTCGCCTCGGCGGCGAGGTCGAGGTCGGCGTCCTCGAGCACGACGACGGGACCATTCCCTCCAAGCTCGAGCACGGCGGCCTTGCCGGCCGCTGCGTCCGCGACCTTGCGGCCCGTCTCGGTCGAGCCGATGAAGCCGACGCCGTGCGTGCCGGGGTTGCGTGCGATCTCGTCGCCGACGACGGAGCCCGGCCCAGTGACAAGGTTGAAGACGCCTGGCGGCAGATCCGCCTCGACGACGCACTGCGCGAGCGCGACGGCCGCGACGGCGGTCGAGGACGCAGGTGTCCACACGACCGTGTTGCCCGAGGCGAGCGCCGGAGCGATCAGCTCGGCCGGCATCGTGTACGGCCAGTTCCAGGGCGTGATCACGCCGATCACACCGCGCGGCCTGCGCACGAGCAGCACGCGCTTACCCGCCGTGAACGAGTTCGCGAGCCGTCCCTCGAGTCGCTTGCCGTCCTCGGCGGCGTTGCGCCAGTACTGGATCAGCTCCTCGACCTCGTCGCGCGACTCGTGCAGCGGCTTGCCCTGGTCGAGCGTGAGCGTGTGCGCAAGCTCGTCGCGGCGCTTCTCGACCGCGTCCGCGACACGATGCATCGCGGCGGCACGGTCGAATGCCGTCAGGCGAGCCCATGCGTCCGACGCACGGTTCGCCGCGTCGATCGCGCGCTGCGCGTCTTCGCGTGAGCCTTGGGGTATCTCGCCGATTGCCTCGCCGGTCGCCGGCGAGTCGGCGGTGAACGTCTCGCCCGACGCTGCGTCCGTCCACGCGCCGTCCACGAACATGTCAGACGCCACGAGGGCTCACATCGTCGAGCGCGACACGCATCAGGTCTCGGATCGAGACGATGCCGCACGGTGCGCCGCCGTCCAGCACCGGCAGGTGGCGGAACCCACCGTGGATCATCACCACACCGGCCTGCTGCGTGCTCTCGTCCGCGTCGATCGTCTCGGGACCGCGGGTCATCCAGGCCGAGACGTGTCCCCCGATGTCGCCGGACGCGACCGCACGCAGGATGTCGCGCTCCGTCAGGATCCCCGTCAGCCTGCCGCCGGAGACGATCAGCACCGCGCCGACGCGCCGCGCCGTCATCGCGGCCGCCGCCTCCACGAGCGCCGTGTCCTGCTCGATCGTCAGCAGGTTGCGCGACATCACCTCGCCCACTCTCGTCATCTCAGTCGCCCAGTTCCGTGCGCCTGCGGTCGACGAACGCCTTCAGCTCGTCCTTGAGCCCTGGATCGATCTCCGGCTCGACGTACTCCTCGAGCGTCTTCTCGGAGATCTCCGCCGCACGGGTCGCCGCGTCGCGGCCGCCCAGACGGTTCCAGCGCTCGTAGTTCTCCGTCGAGGAGAGCAGCGGGCGGTAGAAGCACTCGCGGAAGCGCTCGAGCGTGTGCACGGCGCCGAGGAAGTGACCGCCCTGGCCGACCTCCTGGTGCGCGCTGAACGCCAGCGTCTCCTCGTTGATGTTCAGCGGCTGGAACACGTGGTGCAGCATGCGCAGCAACTCGACGTCGACGATGAACTTCTCGTAACACGAGACGAGGCCCGACTCCAGCCAGCCCGCCGAATGCATGACGAAGTTCGTGCCGGCGAGGAACGTCGGCCACAGCGTCATCGCCGCCTCGTACGCAGCCTGCGCATCGACCGTCTGCGACGACGTGAGCGCGCCGCCGCCGCGGAACGGCAGCCCGTAGTGGCGCGCGATCTGCCCGGTGCAGAGCAGCCCGATCGCCGACTCGGGCGTGCCGAAGCTCGGCGAGCCCGACTGCATGTCGGTGTTCGACAGGAACGAGCCGAACACGACCGGGCAGCCGGGACGGATCGTCTGCACGAGCGCGATGCCCGCGAGCGCCTCTGCGACCTGCTGTGCGAGCGACGCGGCGACCGAGACCGGCGACATCGCGCCCATCAGCAGGAACGGCGTGATGATCATCGCCTGATTCGCCCGCGCGTACTCGAGCAGCGCCGACAGCATGCGGTCGTCATAGCGCAGCGGAGAGTTGACGTTGATCAGCGAGATGATCGCCGGGGTCTCCTCGAGCGACTCCCGACCGAACACCATCTCCGCCATCGCGATCGTGTCCAGCGCGTTCGGGCCGGACGTGACGGAGCCCATGAACGGCTTGTCGGAGAGCGTCAGCAGCGCGTAGACCATGTCGAGATGGCGCGAGTCGAGCGCCTTGTCACCCGGTTCGCAGATCGTCCCGCCCGGTGTGTCGAGCTGCGGGAAGGACTGCGCAAGCTTCACGAGGTTCTCGAAGTCCTCGTACATCGCCTCGCGGCGCTCGAGCCCGCGGCGCACGAACGGGCACCCGTACACCGCGCCGAACGCCATGTGCTTCCCGCCGACGTGGATGTTGTTGTCGGGGTTGCGCGCCTGCAGATCGAACTCGCGCGGCGCCTTCGCGACCTGCTCGAGGATCCAGTCGGGGTCGAACTTGACGAGGTCGCCTTCGACCTGCTGGCCTGCGGCGGCGAGTGCCTCCTGCGCGTCGACGTGCTGGAAGTCGACGCCGAGCTCGCTCACGATCCGGCGCCAGCCGCGGTCGAGCTCCTGCATCGAGAACTCGTCGAGGATCTCGTACCGCGGCAGTTCGTTGATCAGCAACTGACTCAGACCTCCAGTAGGTGTTCAAGGGCACGTTCAAGGCCGGTGTCGCCTGTCTTACGGACTTCGAGCGGCAGGCCGAGTCTTTCAGCAGCGGCCTCCGCTTTCGCGCGCAACTCGTCGGTCGGGTGCTGCGCGAGCCAGACGACCCGCACGTAATGCTTGAAGTAGTCGTCGCGCAGCTCCGGGTGGCGGTCGAGCCCGAGCCCGCGCCAGACGACGCGCTCGAAGGAGCGCACGAGGAAATCCGTCAGGTAATAGGTGCCGAGCTCGTGCTCCATTCCTCCGAAGAGCTGGTAGCAGTCGGCGCCGGCGAGCCGCGGCAGGTCGTCGAGCGCGCCGCGGGTGCCGCAATCGGCGTAGGCGACGACGTCGGCCTTGCCAGCCGCGTCGACGGCGGCTCGGATCTTCTCCGGCCGGTTGTGCAGCTCCGGCGGGATCGGCCGCACCTCGAGGTCCCAGCCGCGCCGCTTCGCGATCTGGTCGATGTGCAGCGCGAGCGCACCGCAAGCGATGACGACTCGCGTCATGCGGGGAACGAGAGCTGGTCGATGAAGAGGTCGTTGAAGTCGGTGCGCCCGGAGAGCTCGACGTAGCGCACCTCGTCGAGCACGGCCTGCGCTGCCGCGCGTTCCGTGATCGACAGCGCTGCGATCTTCGCGCCTTCGCCCGCAACGTTCCCGGCGGAGACGATGCGCATCAGCGGCAGCTTCGGCACGAGGCCGATCTTCACCGCGCTCGACGCGGTCAGGTACGAGCCGAACGACCCGCCGAGCAGCACCTGCGAGATCTCCGTCGGATCGACACCCATGTCGTTGCAAAGGATCTGCCAACCGGTCGCGATCGACGCCTTTGCGAACTGCAGCTCGCGCACGTCGCGCTGCGAGAGGAAGACGTCCTTGTGGAGGTAGAAGACGTTCTCCTCGCCGATCTTCCCGAGCTGCGGCGACGAGCCGAGCACGAAGCGGCCCGAGTGGTCGAGGATGCCGGCGCTGACCAGCTCGGCCACCGCATCGACGAGACCGGAGCCGCACAGCCCAACCGCCTCCACGTCGCCGATCACGGTGAGCTCCACCTCGCCGTCGACGATCTTCACGCCCTCGATCGCACCGTCGGCGGCGCGCATGCCGCAGCGGATCTGCGCGGCCTCGAACGCAGGGCCTGCAGGCGCGGCCGTCGCCAACGCCTCCGCGGACGAGCCGAGGACGATCTCCGAGTTGGTGCCGACGTCGATGAAGAGGCGCGTGCGCTTGTCGAGCGTCAGGCCCGTCGCGAGGATCCCGGCGACGATGTCCGGTCCGACGTACGCGCCGAGCGCGGGGAACAGCACGGCGGGCGCGCGCTCGTGGACGGTGACGCCGAAGTCGCTTGCCTTGGCGGCGGGCAGCTGGCGCGCCGCGATCGTGAACGGCGCCATCGAGAGCGGCTCCGGATCGATCCCCAGCGCGAGCTGCATCATGGTCTGGTTACCGGCAATGACGATCTCGTAGACCTCCGACGGATCGACACTCGCTTCCTCGCAGACTTCCTTCGTCAGCGTGGCGAGCGTCTCGTGCGCCCGGTCGCCGAGCATGCCAAGCGCGTCGGGATCCATCATCGTCGCGGAGATACGCGTGATCACGTCGGCGCCGAACGGCTGCTGCATGTTCAGGATCGACTGCACGGCCGCCGGCAGTCCCGTCTCGAGGTCGAGCAGCGTCGCGACGCAGGTCGTCGTGCCCAGGTCATAGGCGATCGCGAAGCGGCGCGCCGTCGTGTCGCCCGGCTCGATGTCGACGAGGACGTTGTCGACGAGCACCGCGGTCACCTGCCAGTTCGACTCGCGCAGCGTGTGGCCCATGGCCCTGACGACCTCGAGCGGGACCACCGGCTCGACATCGTCCATCGCCTGCAAGACGCGTTCGAGGTCGGAGGTCTGGTCTTCGAGCGTCGGCTCCGTCAGCTCGAGATAGCGCTTCTGCACCGCCGGCCTGAGGATCACGTGGCGCCCGACGCCCGCGAGCGCGGCCTTCGGGCGCGTCTGCAGCGGCGGCACCTCGACGACAAGATCTTCGGCCGCCTGCGCACGGCACGCAAGCCTCCACCCCGCCTTCAGCTCGTCCGGCGTGAACGCGCGCGGGTCGACGGCATCGATTGCCTGCTCACCCGTCGCGACGCGCACCTTGCACTTCTTGCAGGTGCCGTGACCGCCGCACGTCGAGTCGATGGCGACGCCGTTCCAGCTCGCGCCGTCGAACAGCGTCGTGCCGGCCGGGACGCGCGTCTCCTTGACGGCGCCGTCCGCCTGCTCGAAGACGAGCCGGACACGATCCGGATGCACTTGCTCGATCACCGGCTCCGCCGTCACGCTGTCTTGACCGCCTCCGTCACGCCGATGGCGGCCGCTTCGGCGGCCGCTTTCTTCTTGCGGAACGCAGCAATCCAGGCGGCGCCCCACTCGTCGTGACCGAGCAGGAAGTCCGTCGCGCGCACGGCCTCGACGATCTCCTGCGAACGAGCATCCATGATCGCGCTCGTCAGACCGTGGCTCGCGGCGATGGCGAGGAAGCCGGCGCCGAGCGTTTCGCGCCCCGGCAGGCCGAACGACGTGTTCGACGCACCGCACGTCATGTTCACGCCGAGGTCGTCACGGATCAGGCGCACCGTCTCGAGGAACAGCGTGACCGCGCGCGGCTCCGCACCAACCGGCATCGCGAGCGGGTCGATCAGCACGTCCTCGGGCGGGATGCCGTAATCGCCGGCGCGCGAGACGATCTTCCTCGCGACCTCGAGGCGGCGCTCCGGCTCCATCGGGATCTCGTCGTCGTTCGCGAGGCCGATCACCGCCGCGCCGTGCTTCGCGACGATCGGGAGGATCGCCTCGAGCCGTTCATCCTCGCCGGTGACGGAGTTGACGAGCGCCTTGCCCTGGTACGCGCCGAGACCGGCTTCGAGCGCCTCGATCACAGACGAGTCGATGCAGAGCGGCACGTCGGTCAGGCCCTGCACGAGCGGAATCGCCTGCCGCATCAGCTCGATCTCGTCGGCGAGCGGATCGCCGACGTTCACGTCGAGCATGTCGGCGCCGCCGGCAAGTTGCTGCGCGACGTCGATCTCGATGCGCGAGAGATCGCCATTCTGCAACTCAGCCTGGAACTTCTTGCGTCCGGTCGGGTTGATGCGCTCGCCGATCACGCAGAACGGGCGCTCCGGCCCGATCACGATGGTCTTAGACGACGACTCGAGAACGGTCTCCACTCAACTCCCTTTCGGTGCGGGTTGGAATGTTCAGCCGGTTGCACAGGCGTGCGATGCCGGCCTCCTTGCGAAAACTGATCAGGTGCAGGCCGCGCACGCCGGGAATCCGGCGCGCGGCCTC
>DATBDB010000079.1:0-20810 GCA_036270155.1 Gaiellaceae bacterium | reverse complement strand
TTCGCGTCCTCGGCGGCGTGCGCGAGCGCGAGCCACTGCTCCCAGGTCACGCCCTCCTGCCCCTCGATCATCAGGCAGACGCGCATCTACTCGGGCGTCACGTACGCAGCGGTCAGGCCGCCGTCGACGAGGAAGGTCGAGCCGGTGACGTAGGACGATTCGTCGGAGGCGAGGAAGAGCGCGCCGTTGACAATCTCGCGCGGCTTTGCGAGGCGGCCCATCGGCCAGTGCGTGCGCCGCCGTTCGAGCGCGGCGGGGTCGTCGCCGAAGATGGAGAGGAGCAGCGGCGTCTCGACCGGGCCGGGGCAGAGTGCGTTGACGCGGATGTTCTCGCGCGCAAACTGCACCGCGAGCTCACGCGTCATCGACAGCACGGCGCCCTTCGACGCGGTGTAGGAGATCTGGCTGGTCGCTGCGCCGAGGATCGCGACGAAGCTCGCGACGTTGATCACGCTGCCGCCGCCGCGCTGCTGCAGGTGAGGGATGCCGTGCTTGCAGCAAAGGAAGACGCCTTTCGTGTTCACGGCCTGCACCCGGTCCCACGCCTCGACGCTCGTGTCGAGCACGGATGCGTCGTCGTTCGGGGAGATACCGGCGTTGTTATAGAGCACGTCGATGCCGCCGTAGCGCTCGACGGTCGCGTCCATCATCGCCTTGACGCTCGCCTCGTCGGCCACGTCGACCTGCTGTGCGAACGCGTCACTTGCTTCGCTCGCCGTGCTTTCGGCAGCCTCGAGGTTCACGTCGGCGACGCAGACCTGCGCGCCTTCTTCGCTGAAGAGGAGCGCCGCCTCGCGGCCCATGCCTCCACCGGCGCCGGTGATCACGCAGACCTTGCCGTCGAGACGACCCATCGTTTGTCAGCCCTCCGTGGAGTAGTAGACGTTTTTGACTTCCGAGTAGCCGTCGAGCCCGTGCATCCCGAGCTCGCGGCCGAAGCCGGACTGCTTGAAGCCGCCGAACGGCGTCGTCACGCGAACCGAACTGTTCGTGTTCACGCTCAGCACGCCGGTCTCGAGCGCGCGCGCGACGCGGAGCGCGCGCGCGCCGTTCTCGGTCCAGATCGAGCCCGACAGGCCGTACGGCGTGTCGTTCGCGATGCGGATCGCGTCGGCTTCGTCGTCGAACGGAATCAGCGCGGCGACAGGACCGAAGACCTCTTCGCGCGCGATGCGGTCGTCGTTTGATGCTTCGACGATCGTGCACGGGTACCAAAAGCCTTTGCCGTCCGGCGCGTCGCCGGTGAAGAGCGTGTCGCCGTCGACGAAGCTTGCGACCGTCTCGCGGTGCTGCCCGGAGATGAGCGGGCCCATCTCGGTTGCCTCGTCGCTCGGATCGCCGACCTTCACGTTGCGCGTCGCGTCGATCAGCAGTTCGGCGAAGCGGTTGTAGGCGCTGCGCTCGACGAGGATGCGCGAGCGCGCGCAGCAGTCCTGGCCGGAGTTGTCGAAGACGGCGTACGGTGCGGCGGCGGCCGCCTTCTCGAGATCGGCGTCGGCAAAGACGACGTTCGCCGACTTGCCGCCGAGTTCGAGCGTGACGCGCTTGATCGTGTCGGCGGCGCCCTTCATGACGCCGCGCCCGACTTCGGTCGAGCCGGTGAAGCCGATCTTGGCGACGTCGGGGTGCTCGACGAGGCGCTGCCCGACAACACGGCCCTTGCCGACGAGCACGTTGATCACGCCCTCGGGAATGCCGGCTTCCAGCGCGAGCTCGGCGAGCCGGAGCGCGCTGAGCGGTGTGAGCTCGGCGGGCTTGAGCACGACGGTGTTCCCGCACGCGAGCGCGTGGCCGAGCTTCCAGGAGGAGATGTTGAGCGGGAAGTTCCAGGGGACGATCAGCCCGACGACACCGAGCGGCTCGCGGAAGGTCATGTCGACGCCGCCGGCGACCGGGATCGTCTCGCCGTATTTCTTGTCGACGGCGCCCGCGTAGAAGTGGAAGACGTCGGCGACCATGCCAACCTCGCCGCGCGCGCCGGCAATCGGCTTGCCGACGTTCTGCGACTCGATGCGCGCGAGCTCGTCAGAGTGCTCCTCGACGAGCGTGGCGAGCCGGCGCAGCAGCCGTCCGCGGTCGCGGGGCGAAACGTCGCGCCAAGCGGGGAACGCAGCGCGAGCGCGAGCCACAGCCGCGTCAGTCTCCGCAACCCCGGCCTCCTCGAGGGTCGCAATCGTCTCCTCCGTTGCCGGGTTGATCACAGTGACAGTCACGACGTCGATTCAAGCACGCGGCGCGCCGCCGGCGCTCCATTCGCGATCTGACCACGTGTCGTGTCCACCGAGGAGGAGCCCCTCGTCGACGTGGTCTCGGTAGCGCTCGCGTGCGACCCGGGGCTCCGTGGCGAAGTAGCGGAGGAGCGCATCGGGCTGATGAAATCGGTAGGGGAAGTCGATTCCCATGGTCGCTCGAAAGCCTGACCACCTCCATTCGTCTGGCAGCGCCGTTAGGTGTCCGGCGACCGGGTTGATCGGGAGATAACGGAAGACGGCCCAGAAATGTCGTTCGACCGCGATGTCGAGCGATCGAAAGCGGTTCTTCCAAAGATGCCCCGTGCCGGTTCGGCCCGTGCGCGCGTTGCTCCAGCGCGCGAAGCAACCGTTCAGCTCTCGCATGCCGTCGGACAGGCCGCCGTTCGTGAGTTGAACCGCAAGGTGGTAGTGGTTGGGCATAAAGCACCAGTCGAGGACGACCCATCCGTAGCGCCGCGAAGCCTGATCGAGGTAATGCACGCCACGCACGTAGTGGTCCTCGTCCAAGAAGACACGCTGCCGAAAGTTCCCGCGCGCCATGACGTGATAGAGCCCAACGGGATCGATATCGCGGAGAGGAGCCACGCCTTCCAAGGTAGGGCGACCGAGCCGCGCTGTCATCGGCTGTGGACGATTTGTTGCTGTTTCTTCACCCTGGTCTGACCACAAGACGGGGCGCCGACCGCCATGTCCAAGCAGGGCAGTCCATGCCGTTCGGTGCTGACGGAGCCTCGCTGATGGTCAGTGCGAAAGCCAGGGCCGTTGCTCGCTCACTCCGTGGTCTGACCATGAGACTGGTCGCCAGAAGCCATGGCCGAAGGGGCCCGTTTCAGGTGCGCTTCGACTCGCGGTGCTCGCGGGCTTCGCGGAGCAGGGCTTCGAAGAGGGCCAGGTCCTCGCCTTCTTCCGGGTGCCACAGGACGCCCACGGTGAAGCGGCGGGTTGTGTCCTCCAAGGCTTCCACTGTTCCGTCCGGGGCGCGGGCTGCTTCGCGCAGGCCCGACCCCAGCTCGCCGTAGCCCTGGTGATGGTGCGACTTCACCTCGGCGCGATCGCCGAGAATCGACGCCAGCGTTGTGCCCTGCAGCACGGCGACGTCGTGGTCGGCGAACACGCCCGGCGTTTCCTTGTGCACGTCCGTCTGCACGCGGTCCGGCACGTGTTGCTCGAGGTCGCCGCCGAGCGCGACGTTCAGCACCTGCGAGCCACGGCAGATCGCAAGGAGCGGCACGTCGCGTGCGAGCGCCGCCTGCATCAGCCCGAGCTCGAAGTCGTCCCGCTCGCGCACCCAGCCGTTCGTCTCCGGATGCGGCTGCTCGCCGTACAGCTCCGGGTCGAGATCGGAGCCGCCCGAGAAGATCAGCCCGTCGACCGAATCGAGCGTCTCCTCGTACGACGCACCCGGCGGCACGAGCAGCGGCGCACCACCTGCGCGCACAACCGCCCGCACGTACGACGCCGGCACGAGTGCCGCGTCCAACTCCCACGCCCCCCACGCAGCGGGAGTGAGGTACGTCGTGATTCCGATGATCGGCTTACCCACGCTCGTACAACCGCTCGCGTTCCCAGTTCGTCACGACCTTGTCAAACAGCGCCTGCTCCGTCCGCGCGTAGTTGAGGTAGTGCTCGACGACGTCGTCGCCGAGCGCCGCGCGCGCCATCGTGCCGTTCTCCAACGCAGTAATCGCCTCGCGCAGCGTTGATGGGAACCGCTCGGCGCCCGACTCGTACGCGTTGCCCTCGAGCGCCGGCCCGAGCTCAAGCGAGTTCTCGATCCCGTACAGCCCCGCTGCGAGCAACGCCGAGAACGCGAGGTACGGGTTGACGTCTCCGCCGGGAATGCGTGTTTCCGCGCGCAACGCCGGACCCGAGCCGACGACGCGGAATCCGCAGGTGCGGTTGTCGCGGCCCCAGGCGAGCGTCGTCGGCGCCCACGAGCCGGCCGCGTAACGCTTGTACGAGTTGATGTTCGGCGCGAAGAAGATCGCCAACTCGCGTGCGCACGCGATCTGCCCCGCGAGGTACGAGCGGAACACGTCGCTCTCACCCGCGAACGCGCTCTCGCCGTCCCGCCAGAGCGAGGAGTGGATGTGGCACGACGATCCGATCCAGCTGTGATCCGGCTTCGCCATGAACGTGATCGAGCAGCCATTGAGATGCGCGATCTCCTTGGCGCCGTTCTTGTAGACGACGTGGTTGTCCGCCATCGTCAGCGCGTCCGAGTAGCGGAAGTTGATCTCCTGCTGCCCCGGCCACGCTTCACCCTTGGAGGTCTCGACGTGGATGCCCGCGCCGTGCATGCCGTTGCGGATCTGGCGCAGCAGCGGCTCGTCGTAGGTTGACGCGAGGATGTGGTAGTCGAGGATGTACGGGACCGACGGCGTCAAGTCGAGGTAGTGCTTCGCGTGCGCCTCCTCATACGTCTCGCGCAGCAAATAGAACTCGAGCTCCGACGCGAACATCGCGTCGTACCCAAGAGCCTTCGCGCGCTCGAGCTGCGCCCGGAGCACCTGCCGCGGCGACGGCCGCACGGGCGAGCCGTCGCCCCAAGCGATGTCGCACTGCACCATCGCCGTCGCCTCGAGCCATGGGATCCGCCGCAGCGTCGCGAGATCGGGCACGAGCTCGAAGTCGCCATAACCGCGCTCCCACGATGCGATCTCGTAGCCGGGCACCGGATCCATCTCCATGTCGAGCGCCAGCAGGTAGTTGCAGCCCTCCGTGCCGTGGCCATGATCCACCTGCTCGAAGAAGAAGTCGCGATGCAGGCGCTTCCCGAGCAGCCGTCCCTGCATGTCGGTGAACGCCATGATCACGGTGTCGATCGATTGGTCGGCGCGCAACTCGTCCAGCGTCAGCACTGCGTTCAACCCTCCTTCGTGGAGGGAGCCGGCGCGTGCCGGCTCCCTCCGATCCGGTATCTCCGAGCGATCCTACGCCGACGAGGGTGCGCTGTCGGCGGCGGTCCCTTCGTACCGGGATTCGATCCGTGCGAGCTCCTCGACGGAGCCCTGCGCGATCGGCCCCGTGAACCACTTGTGGGCAGATACAAGCCACCACACGCCGACGAGCAAGAACATCCCGCCGACCGCCACCGGGGCGTAGTTGAAGAACGTCCACTTGAACTGGGACGTGTGCCAGGGCACGGCGTTCGGGTTCGTCGGGAGGATGAACAGGATCGAGATGAACGCCACCCAGAGGCAGGCGATGATCCCGACGGGCCGGTACCACTTCCCGAGGTTCCACTCGCCGGGCTCCCACGAGTCACCTGCGCGCAACCGCAGGAAGATCGGGATCGCGTAGGCGATATAGAGACCGATGGTCGCGACAGACGTGACGGCCGCGTAGGCGACGTAGCCGTTCGTCCCGAAATACGCCGGGAACGCGCACAGGAACGCGAGCACGGCGATCGCGATCGCAGCCATGTACGGGACCCGCTCGCGGTTCAGCTTGCGCCAGAGCTGATGGCCGGGCACCGCGCGGTCGCGCGAGAACGCGAACATCATTCGCGAAGCCGAGGTGATTGAGGACATCCCGCAGTAGAACTGCGCGACAACGGTGATGAACAGCATCACCTCCGCGGTTCTCGTCCCCAACGAGTCGAGGAACACCTGTTTGACGGCGAACGTCCCGGCCCCGAGCGTCGCGTCGTAGCTCTGGATCGCGAACGTCACCGCGAGCGCGAGGATGTAGCCGAAGACCGCGGAGACGACGATCGAGCCGATGACTCCGCGCGCCGCGGAGCGCGAGGCATTGCGCGTCTCCTCGCTCATGTGCGCCGAGGCGTCGTACCCGGTGTAGGTGTACTGCGCCTGCAGCAACCCGAGCAGCAAGACGAACCACAGCCAGCCGTGCGAGAAGCCGCTGTTGTTGATCGTCTTCGAGAACACGGTGCCCACCGACTGGTGATGATCGGGCTTGAAGATCAAGAACCCGACGATGATCAGCACGCCGAACACGTGCCACCACACCGAGACGTCGTTGAGGAACGCGACGAGCTTGACGCTGAACACGTTCAGGATCACGTGCAGAGCAAGGATGACCGCGTAGACGTAGATCACCTCGTGTGACGTGCCCTTGAACGTTCCCGGCCAGAGGAGCTGGAGCAGGGAATCGGTGAACACCGCGGCGCCGTAGTCGATGCCGGCCGTGATCGCGATCTGCCCAATCAGGTTGAACCACCCGGTGAACCAGCCCCACGCCGGGCCGCCCATCTTCGAGGCCCAGTAGTAGAGGCCGCCCGCGGTCGGGTACTTCGATGCGATCTCCGCCATCCCGAGGCCGACGATCAGCACGAAGACCGAAACGATCGGCCAGCCGTACGCCTCCATCACAGGGCCGCCGTAGCCGAGACCCAGGTAATACAGGGTCAGCGTCCCGGACAGGATCGAGATGATCGTGAACGAGATCGCGAAGTTTGAGAACCCGCTCATGCCGCGCCGCAGTTCCTGGGCGTAGCCCAGGGCGTGAAGCATGCGCGTGTCCTTGTCGTGCGCGCTGCCTTCCACCTGACCTCCTAGGGGTTTCGTGCCGGATGAAGCAAGCTCGATTCTCTGACACCAACCGGTCGGCGCACAAGGGGCTAACGGTTAGTTTTGGCCGGTGCGGAGCTTTCGTTACGTAGTTTGCGACGTCTTCACCGACGTCCCGCTTACCGGAAACCAGCTTGCGGTCTTCACGGACGCCCGCGATCTGACCAGCGAGGACATGCAGGCGCTCGCGCGCGAGACGAACTTCTCGGAGACCGTTTTCGTGCTGCCGCCGAGCCATCCCGACGCCGACGTGCGCATTCGGATCTTCACGACGGCGTCTGAGCTGCCCTTCGCCGGGCACCCGACCCTCGGCGCCGCGTTCGTCCTCGGCGGCCCGCTCTCGAAGATCGTCATCCGGCTCGAGACCGGCGCCGGAGTGATCCCCGTCGAGCTCGAGCGGGAGGGGCCGCGCATCGTCTTCGGCCGGATGGAGCAGCCTGTTCCGACGTGGGAGCCCGTCGCCGACCCCGCACCGATCTTCTCCGCCGTCGGTGTCTCCGGCTCAGGGCTGCCGGTCGAGCGCTACGAACTCGGCCCCGGGCACACGTACATCGAGCTCGGCTCGGCGGAGGAGGTGGCTGCGCTCCAGCCCGACATCGGCGCGCTTGCGCGTGCGACCCCGGACGGGGTCAACTGCTTCGCGCGGGACGGCCGGAGCTGGAAGACGCGGATGTTCGCACCGAATCACGGCGTCGCCGAGGACCCCGCCACCGGCTCGGCCGCCGGGCCGCTAGCGGTGCACCTCGCCCGTCACGGCCGGATCGCGTTCGGCGAGCGGATCGAGATCAAGCAGGGCGCGGAGATCAACCGCCTCTCGACGCTCTACGCGGAGGCGCACGGGAGCGCCGACGAGATCCAGCGTGTCGTGGTCGGCGGCTGCGCGGTCACGGTCGCGCGCGGCCAGTTCAGCTTCTGAACGACGAAAGGGCCGCTCGCGCGGCCCTTTCGGTGAAGCCTCCGAGAGGAGTCGAACCTCTGCGCCCGGGGTCGAAGCCCGGTGCTCTTGTCCACTGAGCTACGGAGGCAAGTGCGGACGGAGGGAGTCGAACCCTCATGACCAGAGGTCGCCGGTTTCTGAGACCGGTGCGTATGCCGGTTCCGCCACATCCGCGAGGTCCACCGCGCTGTTCGGGGACAGCGCGGCGGCCGGATCGTTCACGCCGCCCGTGGAGGGAGCGGCTTGGAGGGCACGTGTTGGAGCCGCGCCTGCCGGCGCACCTCGAGCACGACCACCTTTGCCGGGCGTTGGGGCACGGGGGGTGCCGCCAGCCGGACTAGATGCAGGTGCATCTCGTCTCCTTTCTCTGCTGTGAAGGGCGCACGCGGCGCCCTCACGCTCAGAGGGCGCCGCGTGCGAAGTCGGAGATCAGCAGCGGCGTCGCCGTGCCGGTCGGGTCGGCGATCGAGAAGCCGTTCGAGACCATGCCGACGACGACCAGCCGTGCATCGATGCCCGATGCCCGGCGGTTTGCGTTCTCGCGCGTCGGTTCCCGCTTGGACGCGTAGTACGAGCCGCTCTCCGAGCCGAGAATCAGGTAGTGACGCAGCCGCGTCCAAACGGCGACGGCCCAGGCGTGACCGCCCGCGCTGTTTGCGACCTGGCCTGCGAGCCGCAGCCACTGCGGCACGCGACGCGTGCCGTGCTTGCTCAGGTACGACATCGCGCACCTCCTTTCGTTGTTGTCGTTTGTGTGCTGCTCCGGCCCGCAGCCGGATGGAAATGTCGCGGTCGTGTCGATGCGAGTCGGTGCCGGAATCGAACCGGCGCACACCAGATAACCGAGGCGCTCCGGCCCGCGATGTTGCGCACGGAGAAGGCAGGCCCACCAGGGTTCGAACCCGGACCCGCGAGGTTGGAGCTCGCGATGCTGCCCGTTACACCACAGGCCTGTAGAAGGAGCCTCCGGCAGGAGTTGAACCCGCACCTCGGCCGTACAAAGGGCGCGTGCTTGCCGTTGACACTACGGAGGCTCGATGGAGACGGTGGGAATCGAACCCACGCCTGCTTCGGTGCAAGCGAAGCGGCCTGCCACAGGCATCCCCCGGCGATGCGAACGGGTGGACTCGAACCACCACAGCGCGAGGCAACTGCTTTACAGGCAGCTGAGCTCACCGGTGCTCAGCGTTCGCGGGTAGAAGGGCGGCCGGCCGGAATCGAACCGGCACTGCGGGCTCCACAGGCCCGGATGCTTGCCGTTACATCACGGCCACCATGGGGTTTAGTAGCGCGGGTGGGATTCGAACCCACGATCTCGAGCTCATGAGGCTCGCGAGGACAGCCACTCCCCTACCGCGCAGGTCTGTCTGGCTGGAGTCGAACCAGCGATCTCCGGTTCCCAAAACCGGCGGGGTGGCCGACTCCCCCACAGACAGAAGGACGTGCAGCTCCGGCGGCAGGGCTCGAACCTGCGCTTCGTGAGTAACAGTCGCGCGTCTTTCCGCTCGACCACACCGGAATGAACGTGCATGGCCCCGGCAGGAGTCGAACCCGCGCCGTGCCGATTAAGAGTCGGCCGCTTTTGGCTGAGCTACGGAGCCAGTGATGTGAATGCACGAGATGTGGCCGGCAGGAATCGAACCTGCGGCGCGCCGCGTTTCAGACGGCCGCTCTACCGGGCTGAGCTACGGCCGCGTGGAATGGGCGAGGCTGGATTCGAACCAGCGACGTCTTGTGTGTTGGACAAGCGCTCTGGCCAGGCTGAGCTACTCGCCCACGTGAGGCTCCGGGACAAGGGTTCGAACCTCGGTCTCCACGTTCAGAGCGTGGTGTCCTGCCCGCTAGACGATCCCGGATCGCGCAAGGACGGACACCGTGCCCTCCGTCCACCTCGCGGGGCGAGGTCGACGCAGTGGCACAGCGGGGCCGTCGTGCGCTCGAGCTTCATGGCACGTCCGGGGCTGAATCCGAACGATGTTGTCCAAGCCACTCGCCTACCCTTCGACCCTGGATCGCCGTCTCGGCGTCCTACGTGGAGGGGATTTGGAGCCCGGCGCTCTTGCTGCTTCGGAAAAAGGCAGGCAAAAGCAACCGGTAATTCAGCGGCGAATTAAGCCTGCGCGAAGCGCAGAGGGGCCTTTCTCTCTTAGGCGGGGCCTCAAGTCGAAACGGATCTTTCTCAAGCTGGGCATCACTCCTTGGACGGTCGATGGGATTGGCGACGAAAACGACGAAGGCGACCCTCTCGTATCGCCTTCGCTCGAGCTGCTATGCGGCTAGAAACCTAGCGCGCACGCCTCCGAGCGAAGGCGGACACCGAACCGGTCGGGCGCCGGCTGCCGAGCAGGTTCGCGGCATACGGCAACCCGGCGGCGTCGGCCGCTTCGGGATGGAACATCGTGATGGGCTGTGATTTGCACATGGTGTTGTCGGCTTCTATGCCGCCACGGACGATAGACCAAACATCGGATGTACGCAAGGGTTGAATTGCAAGAAATTTCGTGTCTGCACGAAAATGCATCGCCCCTATTTCGGATCGCTATATCGCGATGCGTTCGATCTCGGGCAACTCGAGCGCGAGCGCGCTCCAGAACACGCCGCCGTTCCGCGACACGTAGAGCAGGTTGCGCGTCGCGTAGACGAGCAGGTCCGGATCGTCGTCGGAGATCGCAATCGCGCGCCCCGGCGGCAGCCCGCGTCCGGACTCGCGCCAGGTCGAGCCGCTGTCGTGCGAGACGAGGATCGGCGGCTTCGCATCGACGACCGCGACGACCGTTGCACCTGTCGCCGCCGCTGCCACCACGCGCGGCAGGTTGAGCACGGGAGCGGGCGGCGGCGAGACGTCACCGCCCCACGGCTCGACCTCGTCCGTGTCGAGATCGACGGCGAACGAGCCCGCGACGGTGGCGACGAGGACGTTCATCGCGACAACATGGAAGCGACAACGGCGGTTGCGCGCCGGGCGGCGCCGACCGGGGCGAAGCCCGCGTCGCGCCCGACGATGTACGCGGTCGAGTACGCATCGCCTGCCCCGGTCGGGTCGGTGCCCACGGGACGCGCCGGCACGTACTCGCTCGTCCCGCCGTAGTAGACGGTCGATCCACGCGAGCCGTGCGTGACGAGCACCTCGCGCACGCCGAGCGCCGCGGGGTCGCCGACGACCTCCGCCTCCTCGTCCGCGAGCTTGAGGACCCAGATGTGGCGGAGGATCTCCCGGTCGAAGTCCCCGTCGAGCCGTAGCGGCCCGACCTCCGGCACGCGCACGAGGCCTTGCCCGTCGAACGACACGCGCCGTCGCCGGGCGAGTGCGGCGATCGTCTCGACCGGGAACTCGCCGCGCGCGAGCGGTGCCACGTGCGCCCAACGTCCCGACGGCAGCTCCGGGATGTCGTCGGGCTGCCAGACGTCGCCGAGCGCGTCGATCGACATCTTCCGGACATCGCCGTTGTACGAGAACGAAAACGTGTTGGTCGATTCGCCGTGCACGTAGCGGGTCGGCGTCCCGAGCCGGGCAAGCGGCGGGAACAGCTGCTCGCGGTCGACCTCGGCGCAGCGGGCGATCAGGCGCGCCGGGACGCGCAGTTGCTGCAGCGCGCGGGCGCCATGGAAGGGCCCGCCCCCGACGAGGGGCGGCCGGCCGGGCAAGAGGTCCCGCGAGAGGTTCCCGATGAGCGCGATCACGCGCTCGCGAGAATAGGCCTCCTCGCGAGCAGGCGCGCGATCGCGGCGAGCCCGAACGCCGCCGCAAAGCTCGGAATCGAGGCTCCGCCCCAGGGAAGCGCGTGCGGATGGGTGTGCGACACCAGGTCGGTCCACCAGCTCGGGCCTTGCGGATAGAGCCACTGGTAGAGGCAGAAGCCGGCCAGCCACGCCGCCACCATCTCCACCCGGAGCTCGGGCGCGCGGAAGACATGCTCGGGCTCGTAGTGGCGCCCGGCGAGCAGCCAATCCGCGAGCAGCACCGCGAAGAGCGGCACGAAGAAGGAGCCGAGCAGGTAGAGGAACGGCTGGTAGTTGCGCAGGTCGATGACGAGCGCGCCGACCGTCGCCACGGCGGCGACGCCCGCGACGAGCACGCGCTGGGGCACGCGCGGCACGAGGTTCTGCAGGCTCACCGCACCGGAGTAGACGTTCGCAAACGCCTCGTCGCTCTCATCGACGGTCAGCGCGAGCAGCGCGAGGACGCTCGCTGCTCCACCGGCCGCGACGGCGGTCAGCAGGCCGGGCGCGTCGCTGATGTGGCGCGACAGCGCAATCACCGCCCCGAGCGCGAACAGCGGCACTGTCGGGATGAAGTAGCCGAGGCCCGCGCTCCAGAAACCGGTGGCGCGCGAGCGGGAGAAGCGCGTGTAGTCGGCGACGAGCGGCGTCCAGCTGATGATCGACGCGAGCACGAGGTCGAACCCGGGCCAGAACGCATGCGCGCCGTGGCGATGCCACAACGCGACGGTGTGCTGCCCGTGGAGCGACCACCACGACAGGTAGAGGAGCGACACGACCACTACCCAGATCGCGAACTTGCGCACGTACTTGCGCACGAACCCGACGGGGCCGAGGAATGCGAGCCCGGTCGCGATTGCGCCGAAGAGGATCTTCCAGAACGGCACGCCACCGAACCCGAACAGCTGCTGTGAGAGCGCGCTCGCGCCGGTCGCGATGATGATCAGCTCGAAGACCGACCACCCGAGGCACTGCGCGATGTTGAGCGCGGTCGGCAGATACGAGCCGCGCCGCCCGAGCGGTGCGCGCATCAGCACCATCGTCGGCACGCGCGCGTCGGCGCCGATCAGCCCACCCAGGCCGAGCAAGAGGTTGCCGACGATCGCCGCGGCGACGATCGCGCCGAGCGCGACCGGCAGCGACAGCCCGAGCCCGAACTGTGCGGACGGCAGCACGAGGAACGCGCCTGCCACGATCACGAGCAGCGAGACGGACAGGTTCGTCCAGAGCAGGAGCCCGTCGACGATGCCCAGCACGCGGAGGCGCTCGGGGACGGGGTCGATGCCCCAGGACGGCGTGTCGGATTCGGTCAGTGCACTCCCTTCGCCGGCATGACCCGGATCAGGTACGGCGGGTGTGATCTCAGCCCGTTCTGGGCACCCCGGTGGTCGCGGTCCAGCCTAGCTAGAGGGCGACCAAACGCGTGGCGGTCGCCTTCCAACTCGCGACGAGCAGATCACCCTCGCAGATCCGGAGCCGCTCTGCCGACTCGGCCGTGATCTCCGCCGTCACGGCGCCGACGGTCACGCGCACGCGGTTCGCCACCGGGACGACGCTCGTCACCTCGGCCTGGATGTGATTCTGGGCCGAGTCGGAAGGCAGCGCCCGCGAGAGCGTCACGTCCCACGGATAGACGACTGCGGCGACCTTTCCCACCGTGTCGTCGCTCGAGACGATCACGTTGCGGTCGTCGAGCTCGACAGCTGTCAGCGTGTCGGCGCGTCGCGCATGTCCGTGCAACACGTTGCCGCCCGCGAAGCGTGCGACGAACGGTGTGACGGGTGCAGAGATCAGCTGGTCAGGCGCGCCGATTTGCACCAGTTCGCCGTCGACAAGGACGCCGACGCGATCGGCGAGCGCGGCGGCGTCGACGAAGTCGTGGGTGACGACGACCGTCGGCAGGCCGAGCTCGCGCAGCGTCGCTCGCAGTTCGACCCGGATCGTGTCGCGCGTATGCGGGTCGAGTGCAGCCAGCGGCTCGTCGAGCAAAAGCACCTTCGGGTCGCGCGCGAGGGCGCGCGCGAGCGCGACCCGCTGCCGCTCTCCGCCGGATAACGCCCCCGGCCGCGCGTTTACGAGCGGTGCGATCCGGAAGCGCTCGAGGATCTCGTCCACGTCGCGCCGTGCGCCGTAGGCGACGTTCTGTCGCACCGTCATGTGCGGGAACAGCGCGTACTCCTGGAAAACAAGCCCTACGTGGCGTGACTCGGGAGAACGCCACGTGCCTGCAGCTGAGTCGAACCACACGTCGTCGCCCAGGGCGATGCGCCCCTCGGCCGGACGCGCGAGGCCCGCGATTGCGCGGAGGATTGAGCTCTTGCCGGCACCCGAGGGGCCGACGAGCGCGATCGTCCCCGCAACCTCGAGCGTCAGCGCGAGATCGAAGGAACGGAGGGGGAGTCGGAATGTTGAAGTGAGAGTGTCCATGCAGAGGCGAGCTTGAGTGCGATCAGGATCGCGGCGCTGATCAGGACGAGCAGCCCGCTGATTGCAAGCGTCACGTCGAAGTTGACATCAAATTCTGCGTAGATGGCGAGCGGCAGGGTCTGTGTCACACGCTGCAGCGAGCCGGCGAACATGATCGTCGCGCCGAACTCGCCGAGACCGCGTGCAAACGCGAGTGCCTCGCCCGCGGTGAGCCCGCCGCGCGCCAGTGGCAGAGCCACCCGGAAGAACGTGCGTGCCGGGCCGCCGCCGAGTGTGCGCGACGCATCGATCAGCGTGGGATCGACGGCCTCGAACGCTGCGATGGCTGCGCGGACGTAGAGAGGGCCGGAGACGAATGCGACGGCGAGCGTCACGGCCGTCTGGGTGAACGGGATCGACGTGTGCAGGAGGCCCATGCGCCCGAAGGCGACCAACAGCCCGATGCCCGCGACGGCAGGTGGCAGCACGAGCGGTAGCTCGACGAGTGTGATCGCGAACGCCCGCCCACGGAACCGTCGAGTTGCGAGGAGGTAGGCGGTCGGCGTCCCGATCAGCAGCACGAGTAGCTGGGCGAGGACGGTCGTCTCGAGGCTGACGCGCAGCGCGTCATCGACGACCGGGTTGGAGAGCTGCTCGACGAGAGTGACCGGCGAGACGTGCGTGAAGATCGCGACGATCGGAAGGGCGAGGAACGCCAGGGCCAGGAAGGTGCAGACGAAGAGGGCCGCGGTGAAGCCGCCGCGGCTCACTTCTTGATGCGCGGCAGGAACCCGGCGGCGACGAACTTCGCCTGCGCACTCTTGGAGATCAGCTTTGTGATGTAGGCCTGCGCGGCAGCGTGGTTCCGGCTCGCGCTGACGACGGCGATGCCGTACTGCACCTTCGGCTGCGCCCACGCGGGCAGCGTGAGGACGGTCACCTTGCCCGGCACCGTCCGCGCGTCCGTCGAATAGACGAAGCCGGCATCGGCTTCGCCCAGCGCCACCTTCGCGAGGACTTCGCGGACGTCCGACTCGCGGCTGACGACGTTCTGGAGCACGCCGGTCAGCGCCATGTTCTTGAGGATCTGCAGCGTGTAGCCGCCGACCGGGACGGCTGGGCCGGCGATCACGAGCTTGATCCCCGACCGGCGAAGGTCGTAGACGCTGTGGATCCCGGCCGGGTTCGACGTCGGGACGATCAACACGAGCGTGTTGCGCGTCAGCACGACAGGCTTGGTCACGAGTCCCTTCGCGTAGAGCTGCAGGGGGATTGTCATGTTCGCGGAGGCGAAGACGTCGGCGGGCGCACCCTGCGTGATCTGAGCTGCGAGCGAGTTCGAGCTTGCGAAGGAGTAGCGCTGCGTGGAGTCGATCGACGGCAGCACGTCGGTCAGCGACGCGGCGGCGTACACGTTGAGCGTCGCGCGACCTGCCGCCGACGCCGTGCCGCCGGCGAATGCCAGGAGCAGAAGGACCGTCGTCGTGAAACGGCGCATCAGTGCTCCACCATCACGGAGGTCGACTTGACGAGCGCCGTCGCGCTCATGCCCGGTTCGAGACCGAGCTCCTCGACCGCGTCGCGCGTCACGATCGCGACGACACGCGCCGGCTCCGTGACCACGATCTCGACCTGCGCCATCAACCCGTCGACCTTCACTGCGGTGACCGTGCCGACGAAGCGGTTGCGTGTAGTCAGCCCATGCGCGCGCGCTTCCGCGCGCAGGCGCTCGATCTCCGACGCGGCGACGACGCGCCGGTTGCGTGAGTCCCGCTCGGTCTTGATCCGGCCGTCACGGTCCCAGCGTCTCAACGTGTCGAGGCTGATCCCGAGCCGCTGCGCGGCCTCGCTCGCGGAGTACGTCTCGCGTGCCATCAGCTCGTGTACCTGCCGAGTGCGTCCGATGCCTGATCGATCGACAGTGGCTCGCCGAACGAGGGGCCGAGCCCGTGGCCTGTCGCCTCGGCTGCGAATACGCTGACGTGCTGCGCTTCGCACGCGGCGATCTGCGCGAGTGGCAGCCTCAGGGACTGCGCCTGGACAGCCGCCACCGCGCCGAGGTACGCACCGAGCGCGAGGTGCTCGAGCTTGAGCCCCAGCCGCGCGATGCCGCCCCGCGAGTCGAATGACTTCGCCGGGTACGAGAAGTCGATGTCTCCCGCGGTCGCGGCCGTCTGGCCGGCGCCGGTCAGGATCCCGGACACCGCGGCCAGGTGCTCTGTCTCGTTGAAGAGGGCGCGCCGCAGAGCGTCGTCGCCGGGCGCCCCGAAGCGCTGCGCCTTCAGCGCGCGGGCGTAGAAGTCGGCGAGGAGCAGCTCCACCGCGACCAGGAGGCGCGCCTGGGCGAGGTCGGCATCCGCCGGCGGGTCGGCGAGCGCCGACGGCGCTACTACGAGGGCAGCGGCCGCTGTGAGGAACCCGGTTCGCGATAGTTGCCGAGGCAAAGCCTAGGCATCTAATCAGATCGGATCTGCTCCCACGCGACGAGCTCGCGGCAGGCCCGCCGCACGGCGAAGAAGACGAGCAGGGGAACGGCCCAGACGAGCACCCGGTACGCCCAGATCTGGCTGGCGTAGCCGAGCCCGAGCCAGACGGTGACGCGGTCGGCCGACCCGGACAGGAAGCCGAGGAAGATCCACGTCAAGAAGGCGGCGCCGAGCGCGGTGCGCCAGGGGTTGTCGCGCGGGCGCTCGAGCAGGTTGTGGGAGGCATCGTCGCCCGTCACCTTCCGCTCGGCCCACGGCCAGAGCGCGAGCACGGCGAGGATCACGCCCGGGAAGAGGATTCCACCCCAGAACGGGTTCGGCACGAGCGTGTAGCTACCGACCGTCACGTCGAAGCTGGGCACGAGCCGCAGCGCGCCGATCAGCCAGCCGAGATACCAGTCGGGCTGCGCGCCATTCGTCGCCTCGCCGACGTGGTAGGGGCCCCACAGCCAGATCGGGTTGATCTGGACAAGCCCGCCGAGCAGGAAGAGGACCGCGAAGACCGCGAACATCAGCCCGAGCGAGCGCGGTGCCTGCCCGGGGAATGCCGGGATGCCGACCACCTGCTTCTCGGTCGTCTTGGGTGACTCGCGGAACTGCGTGTGGTGCCGCGAGGCGACGAGCACGAGGTGCAGCGTCAGGAGCGCGGCGATGATCAGCGGGATGATCAGCACGTGCGTGATGTAGATGCGCGGGATGAACGACGGCGAACCGGGAAAGGGGCCGCCCCAGAGCAGCAGGCCGAGGTTCGCGCCGATCACCGGGATCGACAGCGCGACGCTGTAGCCAATCGCGAGGCCCATGCCGGAGAGCAGGTCGTCGACCATCGAGTAGCCGAGGTAACCCTCGAGGAACGCGGTGAAGAGCATCGCGAGCCCGATCAGGTACGTCAGGTCGCGCGGCTTGCGGAACGCGCCGGTGAAGAAGACGCGCAGCACGTGCAACAGGATCGCGGCGACGAACACATTGGCTGCCCAATGGTGCGTCTGGCGCATCAACAGACCGGCCTTCACGTCGAGCGAGAGGTGGAGCACGGACTCGTACGCGCGGCTCATCGACTCGCCTTGCAGCGGCTTGTACGAGCCGCGGTAGATCGTCTGCGTGCGCGAGTCCTCGAAGAACAGCGTCAGGTAGACGCCGGTCGCGACGAGCAGGATGAAGCAGTAGAGCGCGACTTCGCCGAGCAGGAACGACCAGTGGTCGGGGAAGACGTACCGCAAGGCTTTGCGCACGAACGGTGCAGCGCCCGCGCGCTGGTCGACGAAGCGGACGAGCCGGCGGATCACCGTCGAACACCCCACCACGACGGCCCCACCGGGCCGGAGAAGTTGCCGGCCGCGCGCAGGTTGCCGTCTCCGTCGATCTCGAGCGGCAGCCGCGGCAGCGCACGGCCCGCAGGCCCGAAGATCACCTTGCCGTTTTGCGCCGGGTCGAACGACGAGTAGTGGCACGGGCACACGAGAGCCGGCCCCGGCTCGGTGTCGCGGAACGTCGGCTTGCGGTAGAGCGCGATCGCGCAACCCGCGTGCGTGCAAATCTTCGAGTACGCGACGACACCTGCGTTCCCCGGTCCGATTCGAACGACGACGAGCGGCGAGCCGATCAGTTCGCGGTCCGCACCTTCCGGGTACGCCGTGTAGAAGGCTTCCGCCTCGATGTAGGTGGCAGCGATCGGCCTGCCGCTCTCGTCGACAAGCCGCCGCCCGCGGTGCCAGGGCGTCTGCTTCAGCTCCGATGTGTCGAGTGCCGGGCCGAGCGACGCGGCAGGGGTGAGCACGGCGAGGCCGAGCGTGCCGAGTGCGCCGGCCCCAGCGAGCTTGACGAGCCGCTTGCGCGTGAAGCGCGAGCCACTTTCGTCGAAAAGCCCTTCGATCGTCTCGACGTCGTCGGGATTGTCCTCCGGATACGGCTCCGGAAGCTCCTCCGTCACGACAAGACGACGCGCGATCACCATGCACGCGAGCGTCAGCAGTGCGAACGCGAGCCCGAGGGCCAGGCCGAGCCATTGCGTCTCGTGGCCGAGCTTGTCGATCGCGAAGAAGACGATGAATGCGACGCCGCACACGGCGACGCCGGCAAAGAAGAGCAGGAGGAGGTTCTCGGCGCGGCGGTCCGCCGGGCCGGGCGGAACGATCCGCTGCTTCGGCGACCGTTCGTGCTGCGGGCGCCCGCGGCCGAGCAGGAGCACCCCCGCTGCAATCAAGAGCGACTTGACGCGGCTCATGTCTTCAACCGCCGTCCGAACAGAAGGCACATCGCGACGAGGACGCTCGCGGCGAGCAGCCACGTCACCATGCCCTCGGGCCACGGCCCGAGGTGCCCGATCGCCCAGCCGCCGCGATCTTCGGGCTGCTTCGCGTACTGCACGTACGCGACGATGTCGTTCAGCTGCGTCGGCGTGATCGCCGTCGTCGAAAACTTGGGCATCAGGTACGGCCCGGCGCGCACCGCCTCGGCGATCTGTCGCGGCGTCGCCTGGTTCAGTGGCGGGATGCGCGCGCCCGGCAGGACGCCTCCGGCGATCGCGATCTGGTGGCAACCGGCGCAGTGATCGGCGAAGAGCTGCCTGCCGGCGGCCACGCTCGCGGCGTGCCATTGCGGGCTCGGGATCGCAGGGCCGTGCCCGATCGTCGCAACATAGGCGACGAGCGAGCGGATCTCCTGCTCACTGAACAGCACGCGCGTCCGCCACGGCTGCGAGTGCGGGTTGTCGAGCGGCATGTACCCGGTGCGGACGTAGAAGTCGGCGGCGAGTGCGCCCACGTCCTTCAGCGACGGGCCCTGCTGTCGGAGACCTTGACCGCGCGAGCCGTGGCAGCGGCTGCAGTTCGCGGCGTAGAGGCTCTTGCCTTGCGTGACGTTTGCGACGACACCCTCCTGCGGTGTCGCGGCCCGCGCGGGAGCCGCGACGAGGAGCAGCACGAGGAGGGGCAGCAGCCGCTTCACGACTGGCGGCACGGCAGGTCGTGGACGGTGGTCACGCCGTCGAGGACGACGATCACGAGGAACAGCACGTTCCCGAGCAGCGCGGCTTGCGCGAAGAAGCGGATACGGCCGAGCGGGCCTGGTGTGTAGTCGTCCACGGTGCGCGTCTCCCGGAACGCGACGAATGCGGCGAGCCACGCCGCGATCACCACGACGCCGACGAGCACCGCGAGCACGGTCTGCAGAACGGTCGGGTCGAGGCCCCACTGCGCCCCGGCGACGCGGCACGAGGCGTCGCTGATGAAGTAGCCGACGACGTGCTCCGTCGCCCATGCGAGCGGGCCTGCGAACAGGGCAAACCACTGCAGCAGCTCGAGGCGCGTGCGTGTCATAGGTGCGTCGAGAGTTGGACGACGAGGACGACGACCGTGATCACGTTGACCGCGTGCCAATAGAACGCCGTGCCCTGCAGTCCGACCATCCGGTACCGCGTCAGCCGCGACCGGATGCGAAGCACGAACCAGGCGGAGAGTAGGACGCCTGCGAGCACGTGCAGGTGATCGGCGCCGAGGAGCGTCACGAACACGGATGCCCACGCGCTTTCGTGCGGGTCGTAGACGTGGACGGTGTGCACGAAGTCGTGCAGCTGCCAGATGATGTAGCCGAGCTGTACGACAAACGCCACCGCTATTGCGCGCCACGCCGTTGCGCGCCGTCCCTCGGCTGCCGCGCGCGAGGCGACGTACATCGGGATGCTCGTGAGCACGAGCGCGGCGGTCAGCAGCGTCGGCGTGAGCACGGGCAGCTTGGGCACATTCGGCGGAGGCCAGTGCGCGTTTTGAAGCCGCAGGTAGACGTAGGTGCCGACGATCGTCCCGAAGAGGGTTGCCTCCGTCGCAACGAACACGACGGCGCCCCACCACCCCTTCGAGCGCGCAGTACCGACCGGGAGCGTGTCCGGCTCCTCTACGTGCCAGGCGGCAAGCGCGAGCACGGCGAGCGCGAGGAAGAACGCCGCAGTCACGTAGTGCTCGGTGAGGAGGAAGAACGTCGCGATCGTGACAACGAGCGAGAGCGTGACTGGCCACTTCGACTCGGGCGGCATGTCGAGTATCTCGGCCAACTCGGCGTCGTTGACGGTCGTGGCCGGTGTCTCGTGACCCCCGTCGAGCACGAGCTCTCCCTGTGCGAGCCGCCGCAGGTCTTCCTCGCGATCGTGCTCGTCCCAGTTCGGGTACGGGCTCGACACCGTCGGGATGACGGCAAAGTTGTAGTGCGGCGGCGGTGACGGGACCGTCCACTCGAGCGTGCCGCCGAAGAAGGGGTCGCGGCCGGCCGGTTCGCCGCCGCGGAGGCTGCGCACGATGTTGAACGCGATGAGCAGGAGCCCGGCGGCGAGGATGTAGCCGCCGATCGTCTCGACCAGGTTGTAGGCGTCCCAGCCGAGCCCGTGTCGGTAGGTGTAGACGCGGCGCGTCATCCCCAGCAAGCCGACGATGTGCATCGGGAAGAACGTCGCGATCGTGACAACGAGCGAGAGCGTGACTGGCCA
>DATBDB010000078.1:0-7314 GCA_036270155.1 Gaiellaceae bacterium | reverse complement strand
ACACCGACTCGGACCTCACCCGGGTCGCGCGACAGCAGCAGTTCGTGCGTGCATTCAAGGAGCAGGTCGCACACAGCATCACCTACACGCGCATCCCGCACCTCGTCAGCACGATCACGAAGAACATCGAAGTGGGGGAGGGCGGCCACGCGCTCCAGCTCGACCAGGTGATCTCGTACGCGCTCTTCGCGCAGTCGCTGCCGGGCGGTCACTTCTTCCAGGACAAGATCCAGAACGTGGACTGTTCGACCGGGCCGTGCCTCGCCTCCTCGTCGGACATTCAGGCGGCAGTCGACCAATTCCAGAACCCGGACGTGCAGGCGCCGACGGACGCGAACGCCGCTGCGCTCGGCCAGAAGATCAAGCAGACGACGCTGCCGCCTTCATCCGTCAGCGTCACCGTGCTGAACGGCAACGGCGTTCAGGGCGCCGCTGCGAATGCCTCGTACATGTTGGCGCAGCGCGGCTATCAAACGCTGACGCCGCCGAACGGCTTGCAGGCGGACTGGCCGACGCCGGTGTTCCACTCCAAGATCTACTACGACCCCGCGCAGAAGGGCTCGAAGGCGGCGGCCGTCGCGATGCAGAACCTGATGCAGCCCGCCGACGTCGCGAAGCTGCCGCGCACGCCTCGGATGCTCGCGCTCGACCCGGGCTCAATGCTCATGGTCGTGCTGGGGCAGACCTTCCGCGGCACGATCGCATCGATTCCGACCCGCGTCGTCCCGAAGCACGAACAGGCCACCGTCCGCTACGACGCTGGGGCTGCCGGTCTGCTCAAGCCGTACGTGAAGAAGGTCCCGTTCAAGCTGATGGTGCCGACGGTGCTCGAGCGCTACTCAAGCCCGGACACGCTCCCGGGTGACAAGCCGATCGCGTACTACTGGATGGACCAGGCGCGCAAGCACAAGGGAGTCCGGCTTGTCTTCCACAACGGCGCCAACGAGTTCTGGGGCGTGCAGGAGACCGACTTCACCGCTGCGCCGGCGCTCGCCGACCGCAGCTTCCACCGGATCCTCGGTGGCCGAGCGTTCGACCTCTACTACTCGGGCACCCACCTGCACATGGTCGTTCTGCGGCAGGGAGGCTCGACCTACTGGGTCGTGAACACCCTGCTCGATTCGCTCTCGAACGAGACGATGCTCGCGATTGCCAAGGGCCTCAAACCCCTAACAAGCATTCACTAGGCTTCACGACGCGATGAGCAAGGTAGGCATCTTCGGCGCCGGCTGGGTGGGCCTCGTCACCGGCGCGTGCTTCGCAGAGCTGGGACACGATGTCGTGGTCCGCGACGTCGTGCCGGACAAGATCGAAGGCCTCCGGCGCGGATCGGTCCCGTTCCACGAGCAGGACATCCCTGCGCTCCTCGAGCGCAACGCGACCCGGCTTACCTACACGCTCGACGTCAAAGATGTCGCCGACTGCGAGTTCCTCTTCGTCTGCGTCGACACGCCCCCGACGTACTCGGGTGACGCCGACCTGTCGCGCGTGTGGACGGTGATCGACGAGCTGCCCGAGCTCGACGGCACGCCGATCCTCGTCATGAAGTCGACGGTTCCCGTCGGCACGGGCGAGAAGGTGCGCGCAGGCCTCGACCAGCGCGGCCTCGATCATGTCGGCTACGCCTCGAACCCCGAGTTCCTTGCAGAGGGACGAGCGGTGCGGGACTTCATGAACCCGGACCGGATCGTGGTCGGCGCGTTCGACCCGGACGACGCCGACGCGGTCGCCGGTCTGTACTCGGCGATCGACGCGCCGTTCGTCCGCTCCGACGTGAACTCCGCCGAGATGATCAAGCTCGCGGCGAACGCATTCCTGATGACGCGCATCTCGTTCATCAACGAGATCGCCAACGTGTGCGAGGCAACCGGCGCCGACGTCGTGAAGGTGGCCGAGGGCATCGGGCTCGACAAGCGTCTCGGCCCACACTTCCTGCGCGCCGGCATCGGCTACGGCGGATCGTGCTTCCCGAAGGACTCGCTCGCGCTCAAGCAGCTCGCGTCGAACTCGGGGTACCACTTCCAGCTGCTCTCCGCGGTGATCGAGGTCAACGAGCTGCAGAAGCGGCGCGTGATCGGCAAGTTGAAGCGGCATCTCGGTCCGCTGCGCGGTAAGACGGTTGCGCTGCTCGGGCTCGCGTTCAAGGCGAACACCGACGACATGCGCGAGGCGCCGTCGATCGTGCTCGCCTCGCGGCTGCTCGCGGAAGGCGCAGAGGTGCGCGCGTGGGATCCGGTCGCCGACGGGAGCAAGCTGCCGAAGGGCGTCGACGTCGTCGGCAGCATCGCCGACGCGGTTCGTGGCGCGGACGCGGCGGTGATCGTCACGGAGTGGAACGAGCTGAAGGGACTGGCGACGGAGGAGACCCGGCTCTCGATGGCCAATCCGCTGATTGTCGACGGTCGCAACCTGCTCGATCCGGAGGAGACCCGGCGCGCCGGCTTCGCCTATGAGGGCATCGGTCGTCCGACCTCACCCGGCGATCTGCTGCCGGAGGCTCCCGAGCCTCGGCGCGCACAGGAAGTCTGACGGGTGCTCCACGAGACGATGCCCTCCGCACCCCGGAGGGAGCACTGATGGAAGCGATCATCCTCGCCGGCGGTAAGGCCGAGCGGCTCGGTGACGCCGCGGGCGGGCGCCCGAAGGCGCTGGTGGAGGTCGCGGGCCAACCGCTCGCCGCCTATCAGGTGGGCCGTCTGGCAAGCGCGGGCGTGACGCGTGTGATCTTCGCGTGCGCCGCCGGGCAGGGCGCTCTGTTCGAGTCGGAGCTGGCCGGGCTCGGCCCGGAGATCGTCGCGGCGGAAGAGCCCGAGAGGCTCGGCCGCGGCGGAGGCATCAAGTTCGCCGCGCGTCAGCGCCGCGAGAGCGGCGATGTGTTCGCGCTCAACGGCGACGAGCTTGTCGACGTGGATTTCTCGGCCCTGCTCGCTACGCATCGCGCAAGCGGGGCGCTGGCGACGATCACCGTGGCGCAGCCGAAATCGCAGTTCGGGCTCGTGGACGTCGACGAGGACGATCTTGTGCACGGCTTCCGGGAGGGCGGTCAGGTTTCGTTCTGGGTGAACTGCGGCAACTACGTGCTCGCGGAGGAGACGATCGACCGCTTCCCCGACAAGGGCGACCACGAGTCGTCCACGTTCCCGGAGTTGGCGGCCGAGCGGCGCCTACGCGCGTTCCGCCACGCGGGGCTCTGGTTGACGGTCAACACGCCGAAGGAGCTACGCGCGGCCTCGGAGCACGTTGCCACACATCCGGAGTGGCTGTCGTGAAAGGATCGTCCGACCCCATGAGCGTGAACTCACCGAACCTCGACTCGCTGGATCAATGGGCCTCCGACGTTCGGAAGGTCGAGAAGCCCTGGGGCTATGAGCTGATCTGGGCGGTCACCGACACCTACGTCGGCAAGGTGCTGTTTGTGAAGGCAGGGCATTCACTCTCGCTGCAGTTCCACCGCCAGAAGGACGAGGCGTGGTTCGTCCAGTCCGGCCGGGCGAAGCTCGAGCTGGGCGAGGCGGGGGAGAGCGTCCTCAAAGAAGAGGTGATCGCCGCCGGCGCCGCCTTCCACTATCCGCCCGGCACCGTCCACCGGTTGACTGCGATCGAGGACACGACGATCCTCGAGGTCTCGACGCCGCAGCTCGACGATGTCGTGCGGCTCGAGGACGCCTACGGCCGCGAAGGCACCTCCGCGCCCTAGCGAGATCTGGCGCCGGTCGCCGGCCCGGCTTCGGGCCGCACAACTCAACCCGTCGACGGGTCGCAGAACGTTTTGCGCATTCGGCACGCCCCGGTCACCCAGGCGTGACACGGGTTCTGCGACGGTTTGGCAAGGGACGCTTGCTCCCCCGGCGGGGGAGTGCGCCTCGAACCTTCACACACGTGTGATAAGGTTGAGGGATGCAGGAGCCGCTGACCGTGGGAGCCGCCGCCGCCGAGACGGGCTGGTCGGCCCGGATGCTCCGCTACCTCGAGGAACAAGGGCTCGTGGCGCCACGTCGCACACACGCGGGCTACCGCCAGTACGGCCTGCTCGAGCTGAATCGTCTGCGGTCGCTCCGCGACCTGCGCCGCCGTTTCGGGATCGAGCTCGCCGAGCTCGCGTTCGCCCGGCGGCTTCGGCGCGAGCCGGAGCTGCGCCGGGCCGTCGACGCATGGCTCGCGGCGGGCGACGACAGCGGTTCCTGGGTCGAGTGGGAGCAGCGCAAGCACGAGCGCCTACTCGCGGCCTGATCTGCACACAGAGCCTCTGAAATCGACGACAACTACACTGCCCCGCGACAAAACCGGAAGGATCTATGGCTACGACGAAGCGACACGACGTGAAGGACCTTTCGCTCGCCCCCGAGGGCGTGCGGAGGATCCAGTGGGCCGACCGGCAGATGCCGGTCCTGCAAGCGATCCGCGAACGGTTCGAGAAGGAGAAGCCGCTCGAGGGGTACCGCATCTCGGCCTGCCTCCACGTCACCACCGAGACCGCCAACCTGATGCGGACGCTGAAGGCCGGCGGCGCGGACGTTGTGCTCTGCGCGTCGAACCCGCTCTCCACGCAGGACGACGTCGCCGCGGCGCTCGTCGACGAGTACGACATCCCCACCTTCGCGATCAAGGGTGAGGACAACGACACCTACTACTCGCACATCATGGCTGCGGTCGATCACAAGCCCCAGCTGACGATGGACGACGGTGCGGACGTGATCAGCGTGCTGCACAGCGATCGCCGCGACCAGCTCGGCGACATCATCGCCGGCATGGAGGAGACCACCACCGGTGTCATCCGCCTGAAGGCGATGGAGGCCGACAACGCGCTCGAGTTCCCGGTGATCGCCGTCAACGAAGCGCGCACCAAGCACTTCTTCGACAACCGCTACGGCACCGGCCAGTCGACGATCGACGGGATCATCCGCGCGACCAACGTCCTGATTGCCGGCGGCAAGTTCGTCGTCGCAGGCTACGGGTGGGTCGGCCGCGGAGTCGCCATGCGGGCGAAGGGCCTTGGCGCGCACGTGATCGTCACCGAGGTCGATCCGATGCGCGCACTCGAGGCGCTGATGGACGGCTACGAGGTGTTGCCGATGGCCGAAGCGGCCAAGATCGGGAACATCTTCTGCACCGCGACGGGCGACAAGCACGTGATCGCGCGCGAGCACCTCGAGGTCATGAAGGACGGCGCGATCATCTGCAACACGGGCCACTTCAACGTCGAGATCGACATCCCGGCGCTGCGTGACCTCGCGACGGATACGCGTGAGGCGCGGAACTTCGTCGAGGAGTTCACGCTCGCCGACGGCCGTCGCTTGTACCTGCTCGCAGATGGCCGGCTCGTCAACATCTCGGCGGCCGAGGGACACCCGGCGCTCGTGATGGACATGAGCTTCGCGAACCAGGCGCTCGCGACGGAATACGCCGTCCAGAACGCCGCGTCGCTCGAGAACAAGGTCTATCCCGTCCCGACGGTGATCGACGAAGAGATCGCGAAGCTCAAGCTCGCGACCATGGGTGTTGAGATCGACACGCTCACCGCTGAGCAGTCGAAGTACCTCGCGTCCTGGGACGAAGGCACCTGATCCGACTCGTCGCTGTTCCCGCCGGTCGTTGCGACCGGCGGGAACACCGAGTCACCGCGCATGCTCGAGCCTGAGCGAATCCTTCGGCTCGAGGAAGACGCCGTCGTCTTTCTCGACCAGCGATTGTTGCCGCTCGAGGAAGTGGACGTGCGTTGCGGCACCGCGGCTGCCGTCGCCCGCGCCATCCAGACGATGGTCGTGCGCGGCGCCCCGGCGATCGGCGTCGCCGCTGCGTACGGCATCGCGCTCGCCGCCGCCAGGGGGGAGGACCTCGTGGAGGCCGACCGTGTGCTCCGCGCGTCGCGACCGACCGCCGTCAATCTCGCCTGGGCGCTCGACGAGATGCGCGACGACCCGTCGGCCGAGCACGCACGTCGCATCCACGCCGACGAAGTCGAGCGGTGCAGACAGATGGCTGCGCACACCGCGGAGCTGCTCTCGCCGGGCACCCGGGCGCTCACGCACTGCAACGCCGGCGGCCTCGCGACGGGCGGCTACGGGAGCGCGGTCGGCGCGCTGCTCACGGCCTGGGAGCGGGGGCTGCTCGAGCACGTCTGGGTCGACGAGACCCGCCCGCTCCTCCAGGGCGCGCGGCTGACCGCGTGGGAGCTCGAGACCGCGTCGATTCCCCACGCGGTGATCGCCGACTCGGCCGCAGCGTCGCTGATGGCTGCCGGGGAAGTCGACTGCGTGATCACGGGCGCCGACCGAATCGCGGCGAACGGCGATACGGCGAACAAAATCGGCACCTACTCGCTCGGCGTCCTCGCGCGGCACCACGAGATTCCGCTGTACATCGTCGCGCCGAGCACGACCGTCGACCTGCAGACGCCCGACGGCGCCGCGATCCCGATCGAGGAGCGCGACTCGGCCGAGATCACCGCGCGCTTCGCTGCGCGCAACCCGGCATTCGACGTGACGCCGGCCGAGCTGATCGCGGCGATCGTCACCGAGTCCGGCGTGCACCGTGCGCCGTTCGAACAGTCGCTCGCGGGCGCGGTCGCAGCATGAACGCGATCATCCTCGCGGCCGGGTACGCGACGCGACTCAGGCCGCTCACCGATACGTGGGCGAAGGAGCTGCTCCCGGTTGGCGGACGGCCGATTATCGACCGCATCGTCGACGGGCTCTCCGCCGTCGACGAGATCGCCGCGGTGCACGTCGTGACCAATGCGCGGAAGGCGGATGGCTTTCACGCGTGGGCCGAGGGACGGGACGTCCTCGTCCATGACGACGGAACGACGTCCAATGAGGATCGCCTCGGCGCGATCGGCGACATGCAGTTCGTGATCGACCGCGCCGGGCTCGACGACGACCTCCTTGTGATCGCAGGCGACAATCTCTTCGAGTTCAGCGTGCCCGAGTTCGTGTCGTTCTGGCACGGCAAGGGCCGCGCGAGCGCGGTGGCGGTGCGCGACGTCGGATCGCTCGAGCTGGCGGCGCAGTACGGGATCGTCGCGCTCGACACGGACGGGCGGGTGACCGACTTCGTCGAGAAGCCGGCCGACCCGCCTTCGACCCTCGCCGCGACCGCGACCTATCTCTTTCACCGCGAGCACGCAGCGCTGATCCGCGGCTACCTGGCGGACGGCCAGCCGGGCGACCAGCCGGGGCGCTTCGTCGCCTGGCTGCAGGAGCGGGAGCCGGTCTACGGCTGGGTCTTCGATTCGACCTGGTACGACATCGGGGACCACGAGCAGTTGCTCGAGGCCGACAATCAGCTGCGCGTGGCGGCCGGCTTGCCCGCCCG
>DATBDB010000077.1:0-12319 GCA_036270155.1 Gaiellaceae bacterium | reverse complement strand
GCTGGAGCAGTCGCGCCACCAGGCAACCGAATTGACGAACGCCGCCCGGGCCGAGGTCGAGCAGACGCTCGAGTGGGCCCGCGCCCAGGCCGGCGCGATCCTCGCGCGCGCCCAGCAGGGCGCCGAGCAGCTGCTCACCGCAGCCGGGCTCGGCTCGGAAGCGCTCGCCGAAGTGTCCGAAGCGATCCTCGCCGCAGCCCAGGCGGCCGCCGATGCAAGCCGCGGCCGCTCAGGCGGAGCCCCGCAGTCTGCGACCCCCGCCGCTGTACCACCACCGCGGATCTCGGCCGCACCGGAGCTCGAAACGGAGCCAGAGCCCGAGCCGGAGCCCGAGCCCGAACTGCAGCCCGCTGCAGAGGCCGAGCCCGAGCAGGACGAGCAGCCACCCGTGTCCGCGCCGCCGGTTTCCGCACCGTTCGATCCCGCACCCTCCGATGAAGGCCCGCCCGTGTCCGGGCCGCCCGTTACCCCGGAGCCGCCGACCTCGCCTGCGCCTGAGCAGGGCGAGGACGACTCCTAGTCGAAGAAGGACGCATGACAGATCGTCGCGGCTCGCGGTTCGTCCTCGAGGTGCTTTTTCTCCTCGCATTGACCGTCGCGCTCACGCTCGCGAATCTGCGGCCGCTCGAGATCGCGGGGATCATGCTCATCGGCTGGGTGATCGTCGCCGTGCTCGAATGGGTTGCCTGGCGCGACGAGCCCCACTACGGCAGCGGCCTCCCGCCGCGCTACTACGTCCCACAGGTGAACCTGCCACCCGCGCAGCCGCTCGAGCCCGTTGCGACGGGGTATCCCGAGGCGCGCGACGAGGCGCCGACCTGGATCGCATCGCCCGCCGTCCGGGCGGAGATGCTCGGCACCGAGTTGCCGAACACTGAGTTGATCAACACCGGGCTGATCGATACCGAGTCGCTGGGTGATTGGCCGGTCGCGGCGCCGCCGATCTCGCCGCGGCCGGAGGCACCGGAGCTCAAGACAGAGCCAGAGCCAGAGCCCGACGCCGATCCCGATCCGTGGACGCGCGCGGAGGAACTGCCGGCCGCACCGCTCGGTGAGCTCGATCCGCAGCCCGAACCGGAACCGGTCGCCGCCGCGGAGCCGCAACCCGAACCGGAGCCGGAACCGGAGCCGGAACCGGAACAGGAACCGGAGCCCCAGCCGTCGCTCGACATCGAGCTCGCCCGCTCCGTGCAAGGCGTCGCGCGGTACAGCCTGGACCCCCTCGGCGACCCGGCGCCTCGCCGCCGCTTCGGCCGCGGCACAGCGCCCGAGCCGGACGGTTTCGAGGTTCCGGCCCGTCCCGAAGGCGTCCGTGCGCTCCCCGGCCGCACGAACCGGCAGGATTAGCTCGTGAACGCCCTTCGCCGCCCGGGCCTCCGTTTCGTGGCGGAGGCCGTCGTGATCGTGCTGACGGCCGTCATCACCGGGCTGGTGCACCTCGGTGCGGTCGGGATCGGCGGCGCCGTTGCGGTCGTCTGGGTGATTGCCGCGGTGATCGAGTACTCGCTCTCGCACCGGCGCTCGCCCAAGGAGCCGGAGCCGAAGCCGCTGACCGAGACCCTGTCGGAGCCGGAGCCCGTCGTCCGTGAAGCGGTACGCGTGCTGCCGCGCACGCCCGAGCCCGTGACCGTCGAGCCGCAAGCCGTGATCGTCGAGCCGGAGCCCGTCGTCGTCGAGCCCGAGCCGGAGCCGGTCGTCATCGAGCCGGAGCCTGTCGCCGTCGAGCCGGAGCCAGTTGCCGTCGAGCCGGAGCCGGTGCCGGAACCGGAAGCTGTCGAGCCGGAGCCGGAGCCGGAACCCGTCGAGCCCGAGCCCATAGCCGTCGAGCCGGAGCCCGAGCCGGACCCGGAATTTGAACCGGAACCGGAGCTCATCGAGGCGCGGGTCTGGAACGTGTGGGAGATAGACCGTTCGCTGCGCGACAACGGAGCGGCGACCGAAGAGCAGGAGTTCCTCCTCCTCTACCTCCGCGACTACGCAGGCCCCGACGGATCGTTGCCGCTTCACTTCGACGAGCTCGTTCGTGAGTCGTTTGCCGACGTGCTCGGCACACCGGCCGGATGACCCCGCACCTGGCGCAGCGAGAGGTCGCGCTCGCAGGCCTCGCACTGCTCGCCGTTGCTGTCTCGTTGGCCGTGACCGCTCAGACGCGCAGCTCGTCGTCGAACACGCCCCAGCGTGAGGGCTCGTACGTCGCGCTCGCCGGCTCGAGCGGTCCCGCCGCGTTCGGTAGACGCACGGCGTGCGGCGGCGTGATTGCTCCCGAGACGGTTGGCGTCTCGCACCCGACGCTGCCCTGCGGCGCGCGGGTCTTCATCACGTACCACGGGCAGACGGTGCTGGCGCAGGTCATCGACCGCGGGCCGTTTGTGCCAGGACGGCAGTTCGATCTCACCGACGCGCTCGCGCGCCGGCTCGGGTTGCGCGGCGTGCAGGAGATCCACTGGGCCTACGCCCGGTCGGCCTGACCGCGGCTACAGTCAGAGCAATGCCCGAGCCCGTGCGTCGCCACGTATCGATGTAGAACCAGGCCCCGTGTAAGGGAGCCCGAGTTGGGGATAGGCGATCTGTCCGACGCCCCGCACGGCACCCACCTGGCATAGTCCAGGTTCAACACGGACGTGGCACTAACGGCGGGTTTAGAGCATTGGTGAGGGGGGCTTCGGCCCCCCTCACGCTTGAGCGGGAGTAGGCTGACTGGATGGTCGAGCTGATCGGGGATTCCGCGCGCGGCGACGACTACGCGTTCGTGCGGCTGAGCGTCGACGGCGGCCGGATCATCGATGCGGACGCGTCCGGGGTCGCGGAGGACCTGCGCGGCCTCACGTTGCTCGAGGCGGCCGCGGTCGGCGGTGAGGTGCTGCCCGTCGACGCGCTCGCGAACGCGCTCGGCCCTGCGGTGCGGGCTGCAGCCGATCCGCGGCGCACGGCAGTCGCGATGAGCGGCGGCGTCGATAGTGCCGTCACGCTCTTGAAGGCAGGCGAGCACGCGGTGGGCGTGACGCTCCGTCTCTGGCTCGACCCGAACGGGCCGGACTCCGAGCGTGCGTGCTGCTCGCCGAGTGCGGTGATCGCCGCACGCGAGACGTGTCACCGGCTCGGCTTCCCGCACGTGACGCTCGATCTGCGCGAACAGTTCAGGCGCGCGGTCGTGACGCCGTTCGTGCGCGGCTACGCGCGTGGTGAGACACCGAACCCGTGCATCCGCTGTAACGGCGGCTTCCGCTTTGCCGAGCTGCTCTTCTTCGCGAAGCGTGTCGGCGCCGCGCGGCTTGCGACCGGCCACTATGCGCGCATCGTGGAGCACGACGGACGGTTGCTGCTCGCGCGCGCCGCCGACGAGACGAAGGATCAGAGCTACATGCTCGCGCGACTCGACCCGCGTCATCTGGAGCGGATCTGGTTCCCGCTCGGGGAGCAGACGAAGACGCAGACGCGCGCGGAGGCCGACGAGGCGGGCCTCGAGGCGGCGCACCGTACCGAAAGCCAGGAGGCGTGCTTCCTCGCGGGCGACGACTACCGCGCGTTCCTCGGACGGCACGGGCTCGATGCGCAGGCGGGTGCGATCGTCGACGAGGCCGGCGAGACGGTTGGGACGCACGAGGGGTTCTGGCAGTTCACGCCGGGACAGCGCCGCGGGCTCGGCGTGTCTGCCACCGAGCCGCTCTACGCGCTCGGCACCGACGCGCGCACGAACACGGTCGTTGTCGGCCCGCGCGCATCACTTGCGCGGACACGGGTCTCGGCTCGCGGCCGCCTCTTCGCGCCGGCCGGGCGCGTGACGGCAAAGCTGCGCTACCGGTCGCCCGCGGTTCCCGCGAGCGTCGAGCAGACGGCCGGGGGGTTCCGCCTGCGCCTCGACGAGCCGGCGTTCGGCGTCGCGCGCGGCCAGGCCGCGGTGCTGTACGACGGGGACGTCGTTGTTGGGTCAGGGCTGGTGACGTCCGCCGGGGCTGACTAGGCTGCATTCCGTGATCGTCGCCTTCTCCTTCGGGGATCTCGCCTCACTCGCCCTTGCGATCTTCCTCGTCGCGGCCGGTGTCGGGCTCGGTTGGGCTTTTCTTCGGTTGGCCGTAACTTTTGATCGACTTTCTTCGTTGATTCGAGGGGCAGAGCGTGAAGTTCTTCCGGTGATCAACAAGGTCGGGGGTTCGGTGGATCGGGTCAATGCACAGCTGGACAAGCTCGACACGGCGACGGACAGCGCCGTGGATGCCGTCGTTGCCGTCGACGAAGCCGTGCGCAGCGTCAGCTACGCGGTGAAGACGCCGGTGCAGAAGCTCGCCGGTCTTTCGGCCGGTGCCTCGCACGGGTGGGCATCGCTGCGCACGCGCCGCAACTGGCGCGAGGCTGTCGATGAGGCAAAAGCCGCGGCTGCGCGCCGCGAGCGGGATCTCGACGAAGAGTTGAAGGCGTCGCACAGTGGCTGACGAGATCACGCTGACGATTCCGCGCGACGGTGATTTCCACCGCGTCGCGCATCTCGTGCTCGGCGGTCTTGCGGTTCGCATGGACCTGACTGTCGAGAGCCTCGAGGACCTGCAGATCGCGCTCGACTCGATCCTCGGCCGCAGCGAGCTCGAGGCCGGGGAGATCACAGTTCGCATGGCGCTGCGCGACGGCGCGCTCGAGACGCGCGTCGGCCCGTTGCCGGCGAGCGTGCTGGACGAGATCGAACGCGAGCAGGACGGCGCGCTCAGCCTGCGCCGGGTGCTCGACTCCACGGTCGACGATGTGCACGTGGACGGCGATTCCGTCAGCCTTACGAAGAAGGTGTCCGCAAGAGGTGGGAACGCTCGTGGCTGAGAGCGACAAGCTCCTTCTCCGCAAGTACCACGAGGAAGGCGACCTGGCCGCCCGTGAGCAGCTGATCGAGCAGTACATGTCGCTCGTCCGCTCGCTGGCGCGGCGCTACAGCTACCGCGGCGAGCAGCTGGACGACCTCGTCCAGATCGGCTCGATCGGCCTGATCAAGGCAATCGACCGCTTCGACCTCACGCGTGGCGTGGAGCTGACGACGTATGCGACGCCGAACATCATCGGCGAGATCAAGCGCCACTTCCGCGACCGGGGCTGGGCCGTGCGCGTTCCCCGTGGGCTGCAGGAGCTGAACGTGCAGCTGTCCAAGCTCGTCGAGGGGCTCACCGTGCAGTACGGGCGCTCGCCGACGATTCCGGAGCTCGCGAAGGCTGCGGGTGTCGAGGAGGAAGAGGTGCTGGAGGCGCTCGAGTCCGGGCGCGCCTATTCGTCGCTGTCGCTCTCGCAGGGCAGCGGCTCCGAGGACGGCGAGGATCTCGACCCGCTGGAGTCGCTCGGCGAGGTGGAACATCAATACGAGGTCTCCGAGGACCGCGCGGTGCTCGCACCCGGCTTCAAGGTGCTCGACGAGCGCGAGCGGCGCATCCTGCACCTCCGCTTCTTCGAAGGCCTGACGCAGTCGCAGATCGCGCAGCAGGTCGGCATCTCGCAGATGCACGTGTCGCGCCTGATCCGGCGCGCGCTCGAGAAGATCCGCGACGAGATCGCCGCGGACGAGCTCGATCCAGACCGCGCCGCCTGATCGCCACGCAACACGGCGAGCACGGCCCCTAGCGGACAGGGCGTTTCTAGACCAGTCTCGTGGTCAGACCACGGTCACAGAAGTGTGACGAACGCTCCACAGGGACCAAGTGCACCCCGTGGAACGCGCTGCAGACGGAGAGCACCGTTGCTCTTCGGACAGGGCGTTCCGAGACCAGTCTCATGGTCAGACCACGGTCACAGAAGTGTCACGAACGTTCCACAGGTCGCCCCGTACACTGTTCGGCCCATGGCGATGACGACGAACGAGCTGCGCGAGGCGTTTCAGACCTTCTACGAGGAGCGCGGGCATCTGCGTGTGCCCGGGCACTCCTTGATCCCGCCGGCGGAGGATCAGTCGACGCTCTTCATCATCGCCGGCATGCAGCCGTTCAAGCCGTACTTCTTGCGCACGAAGGAGCCTCCGGCGAAGCGTGTCGTCAGCGTGCAGCCGTGCCTGCGCGCGGGCGGAAAGGACAACGACCTCGACGAGGTCGGGCGCACCGACCGGCACTGCTCCTTCTTCGAGATGATGGGCAACTTCTCGTTCGGCGACTACTACAAGGACGACGCCGTCGATTTCGCGTGGGACTGGGTGACGGGCGTCCTGCAACTCGACCCGGAGCGCCTATGGGCGACGGTGCACGAGGGCGATCCGGCGCTCGAGCTCGGCGAGGACGAGGTCGCGATCGCGGCGTGGCAACGGAAGGGGATCCCGCCTGAGCGCATCGTGCGGCTCGGCAAGGACAACTTCTGGCAGTCCGGCGAGACCGGGCCGTGCGGCCAGTGCACCGAGATCTTCTTCGACCGCGGCGAGAAATACGCCTGCGGCGACCCGGACTGCGGCCCCGGCCACTGCGACCGCATCATGGAGATCTACAACCTCGTCTTCATGGCGTACGACTTGCAGCCGGGCAACGTGCTCGTCCCGCTGCCGACGCCGAACGTCGACACCGGCAACGGCATCGAGCGCACGGCGTGTGTCCTCCAGGACGTGAGCTCCGTGTTCGACACCGACGGCTTCCAGCTGATCATGCAGTGGGTCGAGCGGGAGTCGGGCGTCGCGTACAACGACAGCGAGGTCTCCCAGCGCGCGCATCGCGTGCTCGCCGATCACGGCCGTGCGGTGAGCTTCCTCATCGCGGAGGGTGTCGAGCCGTCGAACGAAGGGCGCGGTTACATCTGCCGCCGGCTGCTCCGTCGTGCGATCTACCAGGCGAAGCGCATCGGCCTCGAAGGCCTGCATCGCCTGCCCGCCGTCGTGATCGAGCAGATGGGTGACGCATACCCCGCGCTGCGCGAGCACGCTGCCGACATCGAGCGCATCGTGCGTGCCGAAGAGGAGAAGTTCTCGGAGACACTCGCCCGCGGCATGAAGGTCTTCGACGATCTCGCAGGCAAAGAGGCGATCACCGCCGAGGACGCATTCACTCTGGTCGCTACCTACGGGTTCCCGATCGAGCTCGCTCAGGAGCTCGCCGAGGAGCGGGGCCAGGCGATCGACATCGACGGTTTCCTCGGCCAGATGGATCAGCATCGCGAGATCTCGCGCGGCGGCGGTGAAAGCTCGACGCAGCAGACCGCGGCGCAACTCGTCGGGCCTGGGCATCCGGAGACGGAGTTCGTCGGCTACTCGAAGACGCGTGTGCTGACCGCCGTCGTCGACGCCGCGCCGCCCGACGGCACGCGGCAGTTCGTGAAGCTCGAGCAGAGCCCCTTCTACGCCGCGAGCGGCGGCCAGGTGTCCGACCATGGCTACCTCGCGCTCGAGGGAGAGGACGTGCGGCTCGACGTTGCAGACGTGCTCAAGTTCGGCGACGACCAGGTGCTGGTCGTCGACCTGGCCGGCCACCCGCCGGTCGCGCTGAACACGCGCGTCGAAGCGGTCGTCAACTGGAGCGATCGCTTCCCGACGCAGGCGAACCACACCGCGACGCACCTGCTGCACCAGGCCCTCCGCGACGTCCTCGGCGACCACGTCAAGCAGGCAGGCTCCGCCGTGCGCCCCGACAAGCTCCGGTTCGACTTCACGCACGAGAAGCAGCTCACGCCGGAGGAGCGGGAACGCGTCGAGCGCATCGTCAACGAGAAGGTCTTCGAGGCGATCCCGGTGCGAACGTTTGTCACGCCGATTGAGGAAGCGCGCAAGCTCGGCGCGATGATGCTCTTCGGCGAGAAGTACGGCGCCGAGGTGCGCGTCGTCGAGATCGGCGACTACTCGACAGAGCTCTGCGGCGGCACGCATGTGCGCTCGACCGCGGAGATCGGGCCGTTCGTGATCCTCAGCGAAGGCTCTGTCGGCAGTGGTGCACGGCGGATCGAGGCGGTGACTGCGGGCGAGGGGTGGACGGTGCTCGAAGGACGCTCGAAGGAGCTCGAGGCCGTTCGCGCCGAAGTCGAGCAGCTCAAGCGCGAGTCGAAGAAGCCAAAGGCGTCGGCCGGCCGGGGCCCCGAGATCGTGTGGCAGGACAAGCAGGGCAACGTCTTCGTCGGGGAAGTGACCGGAGCGAACGGCAGTGGGCTGCGCGACTTCTCGGACCAGGTCCGCCAGCGCGAGGACGTTCTCGCGGTCGTGCTCGCCTCCGCGGACGACGGCAAGGTCGCGCTCGTCGTGAACCTCGACAAGTCGCTCGCCGACCTCGACGCGGTCGCGATCGTCCGCGAGCTCGGGCCGATCATCGGCGGTGGGGGCGGCGGCAGGCCGAACCTGGCGGAAGCAGGCGGGAAAAACGTGGGTGCTGTGCGCGACGCGCTGCAAGCCGGTCGCGACAAGCTCACCGCAGCCCTCAATTGAAAGTGCTCGCGCTGGATTTCGGCTCCGCGCGCACGGGCGTCGCGGTCTCCGATCCCACCGGAACGGTGGCCCGCCCGGTGACGACGGTTGAACGTGCGGCCACGGACGCCGGTTTTGCGAAGCTGCTTGCGGTGATCGCTGCGGAAAGGCCCGAGCTCGTCGTCGTCGGCATGCCGCTGACCCTGCGTGGCGAGCATGGGGAGCAGGCGCGCGAGACCGACGTCTTCGTCGACCGCCTGCGCGCAGCCGTCGAAACGCCCGTCGAGACCTACGACGAGCGGTTCACCTCCGTTCTCGCAGACGGTGACGACGCGCGGGCCGCGGCCCATCTCCTGTCGAGCTACCTCGACTGGCGAGGCGGCCGCTGATGATGCCGATGAAGAAGCCGCGCGGCCCGTCGCCGGAGCAGATCCGCCGCCGGCGCATCGCAGCGCTGATCGGCGTCGTCGCAGCGCTGATCGCCGTCGTGGTCGCCGTCGTGGTCGCGCTCCCGCATGTGCACGCCTCGAACCCGGCAACACCGACCGTTGCGCCGCAGCCGAAGCCGTTCAAGGTCGTCTTCCCGGAGGGCTTCACCCGCACGCAGATGATCAAGCGCGTGCAGGATGTCGCCAAGATCGCTGCGCGCAAGAAGGGGCGGCCGGTCGCACTGAGCGGGACGCAGTACGCGCTCGCGACGAAGCGGGCGGTAGTGCCGTGCTTCACGCCGCGGCGGCAGACGAATCTGGAGGGCTTTCTCTTCCCGGCGACCTACGACTTCCTCGCGACGACTCCGTCCCGGGAGCTCGTTTCGGCCCAGCTGCAGGCGTTCTGCGACAACTGGACGTCGATCAATCTCTCGTACGCACGCAAGAAGAACCTGACGCCGTACGACGTGCTGATCATCGCGTCGATGATCGAGCGGGAGGCGCTTGCGCCCGAAGACAGGCCGCTCGTCTCCGCGGTGATCTACAACCGCTTGCACGCGCACATGACGCTCGGCATCGACGCGACGCTCCGTTACGGGCTCAAGATCCCGTCGACACAGTCGATCCTGCAGTCGCAGCTCGAGAGCAACAACCCCTACAACACGCGCAAGCTCCAGGGGCTGCCACCGACGCCGATTGCGAACCCAGGCTTGGCGTCGATTCAGGCGGCGGCCCATCCTGCGCACGTCAACTATCTCTACTTCGTGCGCAAGCCCGACCTCGTGCATCACTACTTCACGGCGAGCGGGTCGGCGTTCGCGCACTACCTCTGCGCGCACGGATACGGTTGTTGACCACGCACGTAGGTCTCCTCGGTCACCCGGTCGCGCATTCGCTCTCACCGCGCATGCAGAACGCCGCGTTCGCGGCACGCGGGCTCGACTGGGACTACACCGCGCATGATGTCGACGACGCACTCGCCGGAGTCGCGTCGCTGCGTGAGCTCGGCTTCGCCGGGACGAACGTGACCATCCCGCACAAGCAGGCCGTCGTCGCCGCGTGCGACGAGGCAGAGGGCGACGCGGTCAACACGCTCGTCTTCCGCGACGGCCGCGTGCTCGGCTTCAACACGGACAAGGAGATCCTCGCCGGAATCGTCGCCGAGCGCGCCTGCGTGATCGGCGCCGGCGGCGCCGCGCGCACGCTCGCTCCCGCGCTCCCGGCCGCGACGACCTTCTACTCACGCTCCGGTCAGTGGCCTCCGGACTCGACCGGTTGTGACCTGATCGTGAACGCGACGCCCGTGCGCGACGACGTGTTGGTGGAGCTCCGCGCGGGGCAGACCGTCGTCGACCTCGCCTATGGGCCGGAGGAGACCGCGCTGATCGCGGCGGCCCGCGCCGCGGGCTGCGGGGTGGTGGACGGTCTCGAGGCGCTCGTGCGCCAGGGTGCCGCGAGCTTCCGCCTCTGGACGGGGCTCGAGCCGCCGCTTCAGGCCATGCGCAACGCCGTCCGGACTTAGGCGGTCAGGATTTAGACCACGCAAACAGCGCGCCGGCCGCCGCCAGGAGCAGTCCGGCCGCGACCGCGATCGTCGTCGCCCAGTGGCGGTGCGGTGCCTCCACGGCTGCCACCGGCGGCGGCGCCGGACGCGCGGCGGTGCGGTAGACGTACGTCGTGCGGCTCGACCCGGTGGGATCGGGATTGCCGAGAAACGTCTGGTACTGGTGGCTGCGCGCCAGCGTCAAGGACGCACGCGAGACGCGCTCGAGGAGCTGACGGCCGGACAGCCCGGCCGTCGGGGCGTTGAGGAGCCGCTCCGGGCTCGCCGGCGTGACGGTCAACCGGGCCGGGCCGCTGCCGCGCACGACGAGTCGGTTCTCCACGATCGCGTCGATGTGCTGCCCGCCCACTGTGCCGGTGACGTGGAGAGGGACGGCGACGCGGAGCCCGGTCGCTGTCGGCTTCGACGTGACGTACGCGGCGCCGCTCGCCGGCGATTGCCCCCGCGCCACTTGACGCCGGAGCTGCGCGAGGTAGCTGAGGAGAGGCGGCACGAGGGCGTCGGCCGTGTACGAGCCCGCAGTCACAGCGGTTGCGTTGACGAGCGTGACGCGGCCCGGCGCGACCTGGAGGCGCAGCGGCAACGAAGCGCCCGCGACGCCCGGCTTCAGCGTCGCCCGCGCAATCAACTTCCGGTGGCCCGGGTTGAAGCCCGTCCAGAGGATCGAGCTCGCGCGCAGTCCCGGCGTCGACGCAGAGCCCGGCGCGGCCTCGACGTCGAGCACGGGCGCACCGATCGTGAAGAAGTAGTCCCCGAGCACACCCACGTCGAGCTGCTGGGTGGCCACGACCGCGAACGGCGCACCCGTCGGGTCGAGCGAGACGTCGACCCGGGTGGTTGCAGACACCCGATGCCGGAAACCCTCCGACGACGCGGTCGCACCGCCGCCGAGTGGCGGCTCGGGTGAGAGCGGCGCGAGCGGCGAGGGGAGCGCGGCGTAGCTGGCGCGCGGTGCGGCCTGCGCGCTCCCCGTGATCGCGAGCCCGATCAGCAGCGCGAGCCCGATCCGCTTCATCGCGTCTGCGGGAGCGTCGGCAGCGTTGCGGACAACGGATCGTCCTTCACCGGTGCGTAGATCATGTCGTGAAAGCGCGCGAAGTAGATGTCGTCGTCGACGACACCTTCGTGGTTGTGCCGGTTGAACGCGCGCTGGTCGCCGTTCGCCCCTTCCGTCGTCACCTCGTTCAGCGCGGTGGTCACCTTCGCAGGATCCGTCGAGGCGGCTTTGAGCAGCGCGGCGGCGATCAGGTTCACGAAGTCGTAGGCGTACATCGCCGGCTCGGGCGGGACGATCACCGGGTTGCGCGCGCTTGTCGTGACGCCCACGCGATCGACGCCGAACGCGGACTCGTACTTCTGCTGGAAGTTGAGGAACGGCGCGGTGCCGATCTCGGCTGTCAGGCGGCCGCTCGCGAAGGTCAGCCCGTCGACCCAGCGCGGATGGTCGGCGAGTTGCTGGCGCACGAACGGGTCCGAGCCGGCGGGCGGCGTGAACACCGGCACGTTCCATCCGGAGGAGCGTGCCGCGGTCAGCACCGCGGCGATCGTCGCCGGGCGGCCCCAGACGAGCAGGCCGGTCGCATGCGCGCGGCGCGCCCGGAGCACCTGGGGGCCGAAATCGAGCGCGTCGGCCGGGAGCGTCTCGTCGATCGCCACCGACGAGCGGTTCTGCGAGAAGGCGGACGTGAGCGCGCGCTCACCTGCGGCGCCGTAGTCGGAGTCGTCGTGCAGGAGTGCGAGCTTCAATCCCTTCGGCACGAGGTACTCCCCCAGCCGGAACGCACCCCCGTGGTCGCTCGGTGCGATGCGGAAGACGTTGTGGCGCGTCACCGGGTCGACGATCTGCCGGCCGCCTTCGAAGACGACGCCGACGGGCATACCGTCGCCGTTCGCGATCCGCCACGACGCGTCGATGCCCGTGCCCTCGTCGATCACCGCGACCGCGTGCTGCCCGACCGCGCGCCGCATGTTCGCGACGGCGCGGGCGGGGGAGAG
>DATBDB010000076.1:0-18112 GCA_036270155.1 Gaiellaceae bacterium | reverse complement strand
GGGCCGAAGATGTTCTCGAGCTTCGTCTCGGTCGAGCCGCAGTACGGACAGCGGAACGCGTTCGACTGCAGCTGCACGAGCTTCGGAGCCGATGCTTCGCGCGGTGCGGGCGGCGCGAAACCCGCTGCGCGCAGCTTCTCGCGTCCGGTCGCCGTGATCTTGTCGGTCGACCACGAGTCGTCCTGAATCACCGCGACGTCGGGATCGCCGCCGAGCTCCGTCACCTTGTCCTCCAGCGCGCGCTTCATCACCTCGAGCGCGGGACACCCGAGGAACGTCGGTGTGAAGTCGATGTGCACGCGGTCGCCGTCGATGGCGACGTCGCGGATCACGCCGAGGTCGACGAGCGAGATGACGGGGATCTCCGGGTCGGGGATCTCCTCGAGCGCCGCCCAGACCTGCTCCGCGGTTACCACGGGGGACCCGGCATCGCGCAGCGCACCGGTGTCTGACACCTGTTCGACGTGGCGAGGCAGGCCGGCCTGCGGAGCGGTGTCAGACACCTTTCGGTCACCACTGCGCGCCCGGGTCGGAACGGCGCACTTCGGTCATTTCGTTCCAGAGCTCGGCGAGCTCGGGCGTGTGCTCGCCGCGCTCGACCGCTTGTGTTGACTCAACACTAAGTCCGACCCGGCGTGCCAGCTCCGCGCGCTGCTCCGGCTCGACCACGCCGAGCGCGTACGGCCACAGCTCCTCGACCGCGTCGCGGAAGCGCGGCTCGTCGCGCAGGCGCGCCGCCCACATCTCCGCGTGCATCCGGTGATAGACCTCCTCGCGGTCGATCTTCGCCGCCAGCCCCGCGAGCTCGGTGTCGTCGGATGCGCGCAGCGCGTCGAGTCGCACGCGGTCGGCTTCCTCGTAGAGGTAGCGGCGCGCGATCGTGTGCGCCCAGTCCATCAAGTGCAGCTCGACGAACGGCGCGCAGCGGTAGTCCTCCGGCGCGCGGTCGAACGCAAGGGCGTCGGCGTCGCTGTCGAGCTCGATCGCTGCGAGCTCGTACAGCGCCCGCGCATGCCCGATCTCGTTCTGCGCGATCGACGAGAACGCGACGTCCTCCTCGAGCGTCGGCGCGATGCCCGTCCACTCCGAGTCGCGCCAGCCCAGGATCAGCTCGTCGTCAGCGATCGAGAGGAGCTTGAGCGCCCGCTCGCTCACGTGCCTCCTTCAAGCGCGACTTGATCGAGTAGCCGTCGACCCGGCGGTACTTGAGGTCGAACTCGTCCGCCCACTCGGTGATCTCATGCACGAAGTCGCGCGGCACGAGCCACAGCGCTTCCGATTCGCCGCGCCGGCCGTACTGCTCGCGCGCCCACGCGTCGGCGAACGCCGCGTCGGGTGCTTCGACCGAGCCGGCGTGCGCGAACGGCTGACCCTTACGCTCCTGGCGGAAGACTTCGAAGATCACGCGACAAGCAGTTGGTCGCGGACCCACTTCTCCTGCTGCAGGAAGCGGGCGCGGAACGCGAGGCGGTCCTGCGAGCGCGGGCCGTGACCGGTGACGACCGACTTGAGCTCCGCCCAGTCGGGCTCCGAGTACTCCCAGACGCCCTCGTCGCTGCGGCGCAGGTTCGGGTCGGGCACGGTGAGGCCGAGCTCCCAGATCTGCGGGACATAGCCCTCGAGGAACTGCTGGCGCGCCTCCTCGTTTCCCTGTGTCTTGATCCGCCACATGATCATCGGATCCTCGTCGGCCGGGATCGGGTTGCCGTGGAACTGCATCAGTGGGCCCCACCAACGGTTGAGCGCTTCTTGCACGAGCTCGCGCTGCGCGTCGGTGCCGGTCATCATCGCGAGGATCACGTCGCGCCCGTGAAGGATGTGGAACGACTCCTCCCAGCAGATCTTCTTCATGATCCGCGCGTAGGGCGCATACGAGCATTTGAGAAGCGCCTTCTGCGAAATGATCGCCGCAGCGTCGACGAGCCACGCAATGACCCCGACGTCTCCCCAGGAAACCGTCGGGTAATGGAAGACGTTGTGGAACTTCGCCTTGCCGGAGAGCAGGTCGGCGAACATCTCGTCGCGCGGCTTGCCGAGGTCCTCGGCGACCCGGTAGATCAGCTGCGCGTGCCCGACCTCGTCCTGCACCTTCGCGGTCAGGGCGAGCTTCCGCTGCAGCGTCGGCGCCTTGAGGATCCACTCGCGCTCGGGGAGCACGCCCATCAGCTCCGAGTTGGCGTGCATCTCGATGAACTTGATCAGCTTCTGCCGGTACTCGTCCGGGAGCCAGTCGGTCGATTCGACCTGGCCGCCCTCCTGGACGTACGCGAGAAACTCTTCGGTCCGAGCGTCCACGGAACCCCTCCCTACCGATCGTTAGGCTACGAACTATAGATGTCCGCCAGGCGTGAGGAGCTAACCCGGATCGCCGCCCGCCTCTTTGCCAAGCAGGGCTATCAGGGCACGTCCCTCGCCGACCTGGCGGAGGAGCTGGGCGTCCAGAAGCCGTCGCTCTACCACCACATCGCAGCGAAGGAGGACCTGCTCTGGGAGGTCGCCTGGGAGGGCGCGAACGCGTTCCACGCGGCCCTGGACGCCGTTCCGGCCGAGGCGCCGCCGGCCGAGCGGATCCGGCTCGCCCTCCGCGGCCACCTCGGGGTCGTGGGCGCCCAGCTCGAGATCGCCACCGTCTTCGTGCGCGAGTGGCGCTATCTCGAGGGCGAGCGGCACGAGGCCTTCGTCGCCGAGCGTCGCCGGTACGAGGAGCGGATCCGGGAGCTCTTCCGCGACGGTGTGGACGGAAGCGAGCTGCGCACCGATCTGGACGTCCCGACGGCGGCCCTCCTCTTCCTGAGCGCCGCCAACTGGGCCTACACGTGGCTGCGCCCCGGCGCCGACACGGATCAACTCGCGGATCGGCTCTACAGCGCGCTGCTGGACGGCATGCGCGGCTACGCAACGCCATGACCGTCTGATCGATTCGTCAATCAATCTCACCGGTTTCCGATTTTTCGGCGGCGGATAGGTACGGGCGTCTCGACGGCTCCGGGCTAAGGGGGTAGGGCACAAGGTTCCCTGGTCCGCGAGGTCGTTCTTGTCACCCTTACGACGCAGGAGGACGCATGCCCAGGTTTCCCAGGCCCGGCGGTCCCACAGCCCTGAGAGCGGCGATCGCAGCCGTCGCGGCGGCTGTGGTTGCGGTGGCGCTCGGTGCGATGCACGGTGGTGCAGCCACACCCGCAACGCAGAGCATTTCCGTCCCGAACAAGGCGGGGCAGACCCTCTCCGTCGCGTGGACGGGAACGATCCCCGCGGCAAGCCCGCATCCGACAAGCGACTGCAATGGCGCGGGCGTCGGTAACGACGACGAAGGGGTCTCCGTGACGATCCCGCGCAAGGGATACGACAAGTTCGACGCGACGTTCACCTTCACGATCAACTGGACGCCGAGCAACCCAACGGGCCAGGGGACGCTGAACGACGAGGTGTTGACCGTGAACTCGGCCGACGGCCAGGACGCAGCCGACACGACGGGCTCCGAGATCGGCTCGAGCGATGGCAGCACGACGACGGAGACAGTCATCGCACACAACCTTGGGCCCGGCACCTACCACGTGCTCGCCTGCGGGTACGTCAACTCGACGCCGCAGCCGTACCAGGGCAATCTCACCGTCCAAACCGTGGCTCGCTCGGCGACCCAGTCGGTGAAGTCGGCGGACGCGCAAGGCCTTGCGTTCTCGGCCGCCGTTCCGGCTGACCCGCAGCGTGACGAGGCCGAGCCGCTGATCGAGATGAGCCGCGACGGCCACATCTACACCTGCGGCCCGACCGGGTTCTCGGCCTCCGCCGACTACGCGCAGGTCTCGACTGACGGCGGCGACCAGTTCCACATCCTCGGGACCCAGCCGCGCGGCCAGCAAGGCGCGGGCGGCGGCGGCGACTGCGCGCTCGCGACGGGCGCCTCGCCGAACGCCCTCGGCAACTACCAGTACGCGTATGCCGGGCTCGGTGCGTTGAGCGGCTTCACGACGTCGGCGTCGCCGAACAACGGCCACAGCCTTGCCACGGCGGGCGCCGATGCAAACGGCGGCATCACCTCGAACGGCGTGCTCGCCGACCGCCAGTGGATGACGTTCACCGACGACCACACGGTGCTGCTCTCGTGGAACCAGCAGCAGCCGCGGAACGTCGTGGTGCAGCGCTCGACGGACGGCGGCCTTACGTATTCGCCGCTCACCTCGGTCGCAGCACCCAACCCCGAGTTCCCGGGGCCGCTGCGCTTCATCAAGTCGCAGAACATCGTCTACATGCCGTGGACGAAGGGCGAGCAGGTCAACCTGGCCGTTTCGCGCGACGGCGGCACCACGTGGGCGGACTGCAAGGTCGCGAGTGGCGACACCGTCAAGGGCGGAACCGCCGGCTTCGCGGTCGCAGACCACGACTCGGCGGGGAACATCTACGTCGTGTGGGCGGACTCGTCCGACTACCACACGTGGTTGAGCGTGCTCACCGCGGACAAGTTGGCGGGGTGCAACCAATCCACCGACGCCGTGTCGGCGACTGCAGACGGCGAGCCCACCGTCGATCCGGGCTTCTCGCCGCCGCTGCAGGTCGACCGCGACGGCGTTCGCACGACCGTCTTCCCGTGGGTCGCCGCAGGTGGCGCGCCGGGGCGTGTCGCGGTCGCGTTCTATGGAACGACATCCGACGGCGACCCGAACTCAGGCGACTTCAAGGCCGCCTGGAACGTCTACGTCAACCAGTCGCTGAACGCGCTCGCTGCGACGCGCACCGTCAGCCAGGTGCAGGCGACGACGCACCCCTTCCACTATGACTCGATCTGCCTGAACGGGCTCGGCTGCGACCTCGCGGTGCCGCCGGGCGACCGGACGCTCGCAGATTTCTTCGCGATCGGCTACGACCCGTCGAGCGGGCGGCTGTCGGTCGTCTTCGACCGTGACGGGAAGAAGCCGGACGAGTCTCTCGGCCACGTCGCGACCCCGATGGTGTTCTCGCAGATCGCAGGTCCCTCGAATAACGGCGGCACGATTGCCGTCCCGGGTCACGACACCGTGCGGTCGTCGTCAACCGATCCGACCGGTGACGCACAGTCGAACTACTCGCTGACTGCGCCCGGCGCCGCTCCGCCGGACCCGCCGACGAAGAACGAGGCGGCCGCGGATTACACGAGTGCATCGATCGGTCCCGACGCTGCCACCGGTGGGTTCACCGTCACGCTCAAGGTTGCGAACCTGTCGAGCGCCGCACTGCAGCAAGCGCTCCTGGACACGGGCGGGCAGTCGCTCCTCTGGGTCTGGCGCTTCGCCAACGGGTACCAGGACTCCGCGGCGAGCGCACGCTGGAGCCCGCTGACCGGCTTCACGTTCGGCTGGAACGACTACACCCTCGGCGGCTCGCCGTGCTTGTCGGACACCTCGGCACAGGGTGAGAAGTGCCTCGTTTATCCAGGCAACCAGCCGCTCACGGGCAAGGTCGACCAGGCCTCCGGGACGATCACGCTCACCGTGCCGCGCAGCTACCTGCGGCAGTTGAGCGGCGCGGATGCGGACGGACGTCCGCTCGAGCAGCCTGCTGCCTCCGGTGCACGGTTCTACGACGGGGCAGCGTTCTCGTTCGCGAACAACGCGAGCCCGACGCAGGACAACCAGTCGTTCCTCTACACGCTCGACAACACACCGGCCATGGACTTCCTGCTGCCGTAAGGGTCGTCCTGAGCTCAGCCGAGCAATGGGAGATGGAGCCGGGCGGTCCAGCGGCCGCTCGGCTCATCTTCTTCGATCAACGTCACCTCGCGCGCGCGGGCGGCGATCGGCAGCTCGAGCTGAACGTCGATCGGCGTCTCGCTGATCGTCAGGTGCGGGATCACCTCGTCGAACGCCCCCTCGTAGGGCGGATGCTCCGGCCAGCGCTGCCACACCGCCGCGGTCAGGTCGACGAACGGCATCGACGGCGCGGGATGCAGCCAGGTGGCGCCGTCGGGAAAGCGCTCGACGCGGTCGAGCACGAAGTCGAACGCGGGGAACTCCGCGATCAGGTTGGCGATCGCCGCTTCCTCGACGACGGCGCTGTCGAGGAACGGGAAGAGGATCGTCACGTGGGCCGGGACACCACGCGCGGCTGACGAGTCGTGTGTGAGGCGAAGCTCGCCGATCTGAGGCTCAGCCTCCGGGATCGGGACGATCAGCGCTGTGCGTGTCATGCTCGGGAGCGTGAAGAACGCGCTGCTGATCGTCAACCCGTACTCGACGCACGTGACCGGCCGGCGGATCACGGACGTGTCGCGGGCCCTGGCGGAGCACGTCGAACTGCGGACGAAGTTCACGCAGGGGCCGGGACACGCGACGGAGCTCGCGGCCGAGGCCTCTGCGGCCGACGTGGACGCGATCGTCGTCTTCTCCGGCGACGGGACGTACAACGAGGCGCTGAACGGCGCCGACGGCGCGACGCCGTTCGGGTTCCTGCCCGGCGGGGGCACGAGTGTCTTCCCGCGTGCGCTCGGGCTCCCGCGCGATCCCGTGGCGGCTGCACGCGCGGTCGGGCTCGCCGTCGCCGAGGATCGCACGAGGCGCATCTCGCTCGGGGCGGTCAACGGGCGGCGCTTCAGCTTCTCGGCCGGGCTCGGGTTCGACGGCGAGGCCGTGCGCCGCCTCGACCGGCTGGGGCGCGATCCTGCCGGCGCGCGCCCCGGCGACCGCGCTTTCATGCGCATGGTCGGGCAGATGCTGCTCGAGCGGCGCGCGCGCTGGGACCCACAGGTCGAGATCGAGGGCGTCGGTCGCGCGGCGTTCGTGCTCGTCGCCAACTGCGATCCGTACTCGTATGCGGGCTCAGTCCCGTTGCGCATTGCGCCCGACGCACGGTTCGAGGAGGGGCTCGACTTCGCGGCGCCGAAGCGCGTCAGGGCACGCGACGTGCCGTGGCTGATGGCGGCGATCGTGCGCGGCAAAGGCTACGACTCGCGCGTGTTCCGAGGGCACGACCTCGACCGCATCGTCGTTCGGTGCGATCAGCCGATGCCGTTGCAGTCGGACGGCGAGGACCTCGGCGACGTCCAGGAAGTCGTGTTCGAAGCGCGGCGCGATGCGATCGCTGTTCTGGTGTGACCAGGGGCGCGGCATCCCGAGAGCCCGGGCTGCGCTAGCCTCAGCCACGCATGGCCTCGACTGAAGCTCTCGTGACTCACGGCCTCGCGGAGAGTGACCTGCTGGAGCTGTATCGCCGCATGGTCCTGCTGCGCACCTACGACGAGCGCTCGGTCGTCTATCACCGGCAGGGTCGCATCGGCACCTACGCGATCTTTTGGAACCACGAAGCGATCCAGGCCGGCGCGACGTTCGCGTTGTCGGGCGACGACTGGATTTTCCCGTCGTACCGCGAGTCCGCGATCGGTCTCGTGCGCGGCATGCCGGTCGAGACGATCCTGCAGTGGTGGCGCGGCCATCCCTCCGGCTGGTGGAACCCGGCCGACTGGAATGTCGCATCGATCGCCGTGCCGATCGCGACGCAGATCCCGCACGCCGCAGGGCTCGCGTGGGGCAAGAAGCTGCGCGGCGAGCCGACGGTCGCGATGGCGTTCTTCGGGGACGGCGCGACGAGCGAGGGTGCGTTCCACGAGGGCGTGAATCTCGCTGCGGTGATGAACGCGCCGGCGGTGTTCGTCTGCAACAACAACCAGTGGGCGATCTCGACGCCGATCGAAGCGCAGACGCGTGCGGAGACGATCGCCGACAAGGCGATCGGCTACGGGATCCCGGGCGTGCGCGTCGACGGGCTCGACGTGCTCGCTGTGTACGAGGCCGCGCGCGAGGCGGTCGACCGCGCGCGCTCCGGCGGCGGCCCGACGCTGATCGAGGCGGTGCATTACCGTGCCGCGCCGCACGCGACCGCCGACGACCCGCGCGCCTACATCGACCAGGCACGCGTCGAGGAAGCGCGCGCGCACGAGTGCCTTGGCCGGTACGAAGAAGTCCTGAAGAGCGCGGGCGTGCTCACCCCCGAGCGCGCAGATGCCGTCCGCAAGGAAGCGGAGAGCCTGCTGCGTGCCGGCATCACGGGGGCGGAGGCCGAGGCGCCCGCGGATCCCGAGCTCCTCTTTCGGAACGCGTACGTCGATCCGCCCGGGAACATGCGCAATGGCTGAGCTCACCCTCGTCGAAGCGGTCAACGACGCGCTGCACACGGAGCTCGCGCGCGACGCGGACGTGATGGTGCTGGGCGAGGACGTCGGCCGCGCCGGCGGCGTCTTCCGCGCGACTGCGGGGCTCCTCGATCGCTTCGGTTCCGATCGCTGCGTCGACACGCCGCTTGCAGAAGCGGGCCTGCTCGGAGGAGCGGTCGGCCTCTGCATGGCGGGTTGGCGCCCGGTTGTCGAGATGCAGTACGACGCGTTCTCGTATCCGTGCCTCGATCAGCTGATCACGCACGTCGGGCGCTACCACTGGCGCACCGGCGGGCGCATGGAGTTCCCGCTCACGATCCGCATGCCGTACGGCGGCGGTGTGCGCGCGCCGGAACTGCACGACGACTCGCCCGAGGCGTACTACGTGCACACGCCCGGCATCAAGGTTGCGATCCCGTCGACGCCGGCCGATGCGAAGGGACTGCTCGCGGCCGCGATCCGCGATCCGGATCCCGTTGTCATCTTCGAGCCAAAGCTCGTCTACCGCACGGCGCGCGGCGAGGTGCCGGAAGGCGACTACGTCGTTCCGCTCGGCAAGGCGCGTGTTGCGCGCGAAGGAACTGACGTGACGCTGATCGCGTACGGCGCGATGGTGAACGTGTGCGAGCTGACGGCCGATGCGCTCGACGTGTCGTGCGAGGTGATCGACATTCGCTCGCTGCGCCCGTTGGACGAGGAGACGATCCTGGCGTCGGTCGCGAAGACCGGACGCGTCGTGATCGTGCACGAAGCCCCGCGTACCGCAGGCTTCGGCGCGGAGCTCGCCGCGCTGATCGCCGAGCGCGCGATCTTCGACCTGCAAGGGCCGGTACTTCGCGTCACCGGCTACGACGTCCCGTACCCGTACTGGACGATCGAGGACGCGTACATGCCGTCGGTCGAGCGCGTGTCCGCCGCGGTGCGCAAACTGATCCAATGATTCACGAGCTCCCACTGGAGCGGCGCACGCTGCACGGGCACTTCTCGCGCGACCTCGAACCGGTGCTGACGATCGATTCCGGCGACTCCGTGCGCTTCTCGACGCCGAATGCCAACTGGGACCTCGAGGACGGATCGCAGTTTGAGCCGCGCTCGTCGCCGGAGGACGACGGTCATGCGCTCGCGGGACCGATCGAGGTTCGGGGGGCGCGCGCCGGGCAGACGCTTGCTGTGCGCATCGACGAGGTTGTCCCAGGCCCGCGCGGCGTCACGCACGGCGGCTGGCCGCACCGGATCGACTGGGAGCTCGACGGTGCGAACGGCCGCGCATCGACGGGACACGTCGTGCGCCTGCACCCGTTCCTCGGCGTGCTCGGGATGCCGCCCGCCGAGCGCGGCGTCCACTCGACGACGCCGCCACGTCCGCACGGCGGCAACATCGACTGCAAGGAGCTCGTTGCGGGCACGACGCTCTACCTGCCGATCCCGGTCGACGGGGCGCTCTTCTCCGCGGGTGACGGCCATGCCGCGCAGGGCGACGGCGAAGTGAGCGGCACGGCGATCGAGTGCGCGAGCGCTGCGCAGGTGACGCTCGAGGTTCGCGACGATCCGCCGCACGAGTGGCCGTACGCGCGCATCCCGGGCGCCTGGCTGACATTCGGGTTCGACGAGCACCTGGGGCGCGCGGCGAAGATCGCGGTCGACGGGATGGTCGAGTTGATGGGACGCAAGCACGGGCTCTCGGCGGACGACGCACTCGCCCTCGCGAGCGTCGTTGTCGACCTTCGCGTGACGCAGGTTGTGAACGAGTCGCTCGGCGTGCACGCCGTCCTGCGCGACGATGCCTGGCATTAACAGCGGCGTAGGCTCGACGGAGCCGCCAGAAAATAGTGGCCGGATTCGACTCTGGCTCGAGCGCGACCGGCGGGGCGCCGGCTACCACCTGCGCGACGCAGCCACGGGTGAGCGCGTGTCGTGGGAAGACCCGCGGATTCGTGTCGTGCCGGTCGCAGGTGTGTCGTTCAGGCCTGAGGCGGTCGCCGACGCGTCCTTCGATCCGGGTGCGCGGCTGGCGCTCGTACGGGAGCCGGAGAACGAGCACGACCCGAATGCGATCGGCGTGTGGAACGAGCAGCGCACGCTCCAAGCGGGCTACGTGCCGCGTGACGTCGCGCCGGAGCTCGAAGGCAGCGAGCTGGCGGTCTCGCTGTGGCGCGCCGGCGAAGGGCTGCGGGTGCTGATCCTCCCGGCGGGCTCGTGGGTCGGGCGGCCGCGCCGCCGTTCACGCGACCCAGACGTATAGCGCCCAGCGCACGACGTCGATTCCCGAGGTACAGCGAGAAGATGGATGTGATCGCGACGTCCACCGATCGCCTGCGGCCGAGCGTCGCGAGCGCGATGAAGATCGGGAAGGTCCCGAGCAAAAAGCGTGGCGAGGAGAGCAGCGGGAAGTCGGCGGTAGGTGTCGTGAGCGGCAACAACATGCTGCCGAGCACGAAGACGCGTATGCAGCGCCGAGACGCCGCCACGCGATCACGCCGAGCACGACGATCAACACCCCGAACGCGAGCTGCTCGAGATTCAGCGCCGCGATGTACGCGGGTGGGTGATCGGTCGCCTGCGGGAAGTAGTTCGCTCCGTGCGAGAAGAGCTGGCGCACGCCGTTCCACCCTGCGGCGAGGCCGTACCAGACGCCGCCGAACGGGCCGCCGCGGGAGAGGTGCCGCCCGAAGTTCTCGTGCTGTGCATGTGCGAACAGGATGGGGTCCGAGAACCTGATCCAGAGGAACACGGGCCACACCGCGGCAATCGGCAGCGCGATTGCCGCGCGGCGAAGCGCGCACCTGCGGTCGGCGGCTTGCCAGGCAAGGAGCGCGAGCGCCGGCAGCAGCATCACGCCCGCGCTCCGCGTGAGAATCGCGAGCCCGCCACGCACGCGACGAGCGAGACGATGACGCCGGCGAGCACGTAGCGGCCGCCGAGCGGCCAGGGGACGATGCGGACGAGCAGCGGGTACAGCGGGAAGAACGCCGTCGTGAAGTGCGGCTGTTCATACCCGTGCTGCGCGATCCGTGCGAACCAGCCGCCATCCCAACGGCCCCACAGATCGATCGCCCAGCCGGATCCCTGTCCACGCAAAGGTGACGAGCGGAAACGACGGTACGCGGCGCGCCACGGAGAGATCATGCCGTGGGCACCGGCGGTAGGCTGCGCGGCCGATGGCGTATGAGTTCAAGCTGCCCGACCTCGGGGAGGGCCTGACCGAGGGGGAGATCGCCAAGTGGCTCGTCGCCGAGGGTGACGAGATCGAGGAGGACGCGCCGCTCGTCGAGATCCAGACCGACAAGACGACGGTCGAGATTCCCTCCCCCGCGGCCGGCAAGGTCGCGCGCATCCTGGTCGCCGAGGGCGACGTCGTGCCGGTCGGCACGGTCCTGGTCGTGATCGGCGATGGCCCCGTCGCAGCACCGCAGGCCCCCGCGGTGTCCGTTGGCGACATGTCCGAGGCGGGCCCTGACGGACATGTCCAAAGAGTCCAGGCGACGCCCCTCGTCCGCAAGATCGCGCAGGAGCTGGGCGTCGACATCGCGCTCCTCACGCCGAGCGGCCGCGGGGGACGCGTCACGGAAGCCGATGTCCGGAACGCCGCAAGTGTTGACTCAGCACAAAGTTCCGCAAGTGTTGACTCAACACAAAGTTCCGCAAGTGTTGACTCAACACAAAGTTCTTCGGAGGGGCGACGCGAGAAGGTGCGCGGGGTGCGGCGGCAGATCGTCGAGCACCTGACGCGCGCGCACCACGAGGTGCCCGCCGTCACCTACGTCGAGGAGTGCGACTTCTCGAACGTCGACCTGAAGGTCTTGCTGCCGACCGTGCTCACGGCGACGGCGGCCGCGCTGCAGGAGTTTCCCGAGCTGAACGCGCGGCTTGAGGGCGACGAGATCGTGTACCTCGACCGCTACGACCTCGGCGTCGCGGTGCAGACCGACCAGGGGCTGCTCGTGCCGGTCGTTCGCGACTGCGACACGCGCGACGTCGAGCAATTGCGCGACGACGTCGCCGCGCTCGCCGAGCGGGCGCGCGCGGGCACGCTGACCGCCGAGGAGCTGCGCGGCTCGACGTTCACCGTGACGAGCGCCGGCAAGCTCGCCGGGCTCTTCGTGACGCCGCTCGTCAACTACCCCGAGGTGGGCATCCTCGGCGTCCACCGGATCGGTCCGCGCGCCGTCGTGCGTGACGGCGAGGTCGTCGTTCGCCCCATGGGAAACATCAGCGTCACGTTCGACCACCGCGTTGTCGACGGTGCGCGCGCCGCGGCGTTCACGCTCGCGGTGATCGATCGCCTACAGATCTAGGCGGGAACAGCCTCCGGCGCCAGGTGCGCTTCGAGCATGGCTTCGATCTTCGGCGCACTCGTGCGGCCGTCGATCCGTGCGACCGCCTTGCGTGCGACGACGAGCACGAGCGTCGGCACGTGGCGCACCGCGAGCTTCTCCACGAGGTCGGCGCGCTGATCGACGTCCACCTGCAGCACGCGTAGCCGGTGGCGCTCCTTCCGTGCGATATGGGCGATCAGGCTCTCCATCCGGCGCGAGGGGCCGGAACTGGCGGAGGAGAAGAAGACGAGCAAGGGCTGGGCGCCGTCGGACACGTGAGCTCCTGTCTAAGGGTTGTCCGGGTATGCCCACTGTGCGGTCAGACTCAAACCCCTCGCTAGACTCGTGGCCCTGATGGGCGACTGGTACACGGTCGGGATCCTCGTCGGGTTGGGAGCGGCGATCGGCGTCGCTGCGACAGGCGCGCTGCGGCGTGCCGTCGTGGGACTCGTGATCGCGGTGGCCTGCTCGGTGGCGATTGGCCTCGCGTTCGGACAGTGGGACGAGGCAGTTGGCGGCGCCGTCGGTGCGATCTGCGGTGCGCTCGGATCCGCACCACTCGTCGCGGGAACGCTCCGGCGTGGCGGAACCCGCGGCGGTACTGCGACGCTCCTTGCGCTCGCCTCACTCGCCGGCGCGGCGCTCGCGTTCGTGCCGGTGCTGGGCTACCTCGAGGCACTCGCCGTGCCGGTGCTCGGCCTGCGGTTGCGCCGCCGCGCGCCCGACAAGCACGCGGGCCTGCGCTCTCTTGCCAAGGACTAACAAACCCGTAGTGCTGATCGTGATCGACGGTCTGACGCCGTCGATGTTCGAGGCGGCAGCTGCGCCCGCGATCCGCTTCCTGGCCGAGCACGGCGAGTACCGCCGCGCCGCATCGGTCTTTCCGTCGCTGACGCCGGTCTGCCTCGCCTCGATCGCCACCGGCTCGTACCCGGACGTCCACGAGATCCCGCACCTCGTGTGGTGGTACCGCAAGGAACACCGCATCGTCGAGTACGGCTCGTCGTTCGGTGCGGCGCGCGCAGCCGGCATCACGCGCACGCTGCGGGACACCGTCATCGACCTGAACGCGAAGCACCTCTCGCCGAACGCGGAGACGATCTACGAAGCGCTCGAGTCCGCGGGTCTGACGACAGGCGCGATCAACATCACGTGCTACCGCGGCAGCCATCGCCATCTGCCGACGATCCCCGGCGTGCCCGCGGTCAACGGGCCCAAGCGCTTCTTCTTCTACTCGCTCTACGAAAGCGACCGAACCGGCGCGCCGATGGCGGTGCGCAACCGCGCGTCGGGATCGATCGACGCGTACGCCGCATCGGTCGGCCGCTGGCTCGTCACGCGCGACGGATTCGACGCGCTCGTGTACTACCTGCCGGACTACGACTACGCATCGCACGCCGCAGGCCCCGACACCGCGCACGAGGCGCTCGCACGCAGCGACGCTGCGATCTCGGAGCTGATGGACGCCGCGGGCGGGCCGGACGCCTTTCTCGAACGGTACGCAGTCGTGATCTGCAGCGACCACGGCCAGTCGCGGATCGAGCAGGTCGCGCGCCTCGACGCCGGGGACGATCTCGTCACCGCCTCGAACCGCGCGGCGATGGTCTACACCGAGAATCCGCGCGCGGTCGCGGAGCGCCTCGACGCGCAGCCGGCCGCGGGCATCGTCCTCTTCGAGGAAGACGGCCAGATGATCGTGCGACGCGACGGCGACGAGGACATTGCGTTGCTCGACGCGGTTCCCGACGGACGCAGCCGCGCGGCGGCGGCGTTGCGCAACCCCAACGCCGGCGAAGTGCTCGTGTCGGCCGCGCCCGGGTGGGAGTTCCTCGATCTCGCGGGACGGCACCACCTGGGCGGCGGCAGCCACGGATCGCTCGAGCTCGCAGACTCCGAGGTGCCGATGCTCACCGTCGGGCTGGATCCCCCGCCTGCCTCGATCACCGGAGTCAAAGGGCTCATCGCGGAGCACTTCGGCGTATCGGTTCGTCGTGCCGCCTGACTGGATCGAGCGGCAGTTGCGCCGCCGCGGCATCCAAGACGAGCGCGTGCTCGCCGCGATGGAGAGTGTGCCGCGTGAGGCGTTCGTTCCGGCCGGCGCGCGGCGGCACGCGTACGCCGATGCCGCGCTCTCGCTCTCGCACGGCCAGACCATCTCGCAGCCGTACATTGTCGCTCTGATCTGCCAGGCCCTCGAGCTCGAAGGAAATGAGCGTGTGCTCGACGTCGGGACCGGCTCGGGTTACCAGGCAGCGGTGCTCTCGGAGCTGGCCGCCGACGTCGTCTCGGTCGAGCGGATTCCCGAGCTCGCCGCGCAGGCGCGCCGGAATCTCGCCGCTGCCGGCTACGACGTCGAGGTTCGCGATGGCGACGGATGGCTCGGCGTGCCAGAGCGCGCGCCCTACGACGCGATCGCGGTCGCTGCGACTGCCCCCGAGGTTCCCGAGCCGCTGTACGAGCAGCTCGTCACCGGGGGCCGGCTCGTTCTGCCGATCGACGAAAGCCTCGTGTGCCTCACCCGGACGTCCGCGGGGCGGCGGGCGCGGTTTCTCTCGCCGGTGCGGTTTGTGCCGCTTGTCTCCGGTTTGCCCGATCCGGGACCGGGGATGACCGGGCAGTCATGAGGGGCCGCGCAGCATCGGAGCTGCTCTCGTTGCCTGTGCGAATGCACGGCATCCAGCTCGGCAAGCCGGTCGATGCCCTGCTCGACGCCAACGTCGACCGGCTGATCGGATTCGAAGTGCTCTGCGGTGACGGCGCCCGGCGCTTCATGCCCTTCTCCGTCGCCCGGTTCCAGGCTGACGAGATCGCGCTCGAGTCGGCTCTCACGCTGATCGACGAACGCGACATCGGCTACTACCGGCGCAACTCGCGCCGCCTCGCCGATGCCGGGTACGTCGATCCGTGGATCGACGAGGTCGGCGGCATTCATGAAACCCTTAGTGCCGCGTGATGGTTGATCAGATAATTGAGTGCGGTTGCACCAATTGCTGATCGACCATCAAAGGTAGCCTCGCCCCGTGTCCGTTTCGTCGCGCACCGCCGCCGCGCTCCGCCGCCGGCACAACTGGGTCCAGCTCGTGCAGTTCGGGATCGTCGGCGCGACCGGCTATGTGATCAACCTTGGCGTGTTCGCTGCCCTGCTCAGCTGGGGCGCGCATGTCGCCGCCGCGATCTCGTTCGTCGTGGCCGCGGCGAGCAACTACTGGTGGAACCGGCACTGGACGTTCGTCGACCAGAAGAGCCACATCGGCGCGCAGGGCGCGCGCTTCTTCATCGTCTCGCTTGCCGCGTTCGCGGTCAATCAACTCTGGCTCGTCCTGTTCATCGACTTGCTGCACTGGCGCAAGGTGGTCTCGCAGGCGATCGCGATTATTCTCGTGACGCCTCTGAACTTCCTCGGCAACAAACTCTGGTCCTTCCGCAAGTGAGACTCGCGGCCGTCGCCGCGCTTGCACTCGCGCTGGTCCCTGCGGCGCATGCCGGGACGACGACGTCCGTCCCGAACCCGGTCACGACGACCACACCGCTCGCGCAGACGCAGCCGCGCACGACGAAGCAGCAGGCGATCGCCCTCTTCCTCGCGAACGACAAGGTCGCAGACTGGCTGAAGCGCTACCCGCCCAAGCCGCAAACCGATGCGACGTTCAAGCAGGGCATCTGGACCGTGAACGTCTGGTCGGGCAAGGCCGGTGAGATCGCGACGGGAACGGTCGACGACGGCACCGGCGCTGTCGTCGACGCGTGGACCGGGCCGCAGGTCGCCTGGAAGATGGCGCGCGGCTATACGGGCGCGTTCGGCGGCGAGAAGATCAACAGCTACACCGTGTGGCTCGGGCTGTGCGCGCTCTTCCTGCTCGGCCTGATCGACTGGCGCCGCCTGCTGTCCGTGCGCAACGCCGATCTGATCGCATTGCTCTCGTTCTCGGTCTCGCTGTGGTTCTTCAACCGCGGAAACATCTTCACCGCGATGCCGCTCGTGTACCCGCCGCTGCTCTGGCTGCTGCTCCGCTGCGTGTGGATCGCACGCACGGATCGTCCGTCGCGCGGCGCCGCCGTCTGGCCGGTGTGGGTGCTCGCCGCCGCATCGGTGTTCATTGCCGGCTTCAAGGTCGGTCTCAACTGGCGCGCGTCGAACGTGATCGACGTCGGCTACTCGGGCGTGATCGGCGCGGACCGGATCATGCACGGCCAGAGCCCGTACGGGCACTTCCCCGTCGAGGACTCACGGCCGCCGTGCGGTCCGGCCGACAGCGAGGGCGAGATACGCGACCGGATTCAGACGAACGGCATCTGTGAGAACGCGAATCCGCTCGGCGACACGTATGGCCCGATGTCGTACATCGCCTACATTCCTGGCTACGAGATCTTCGGTTGGACCCACAAGTGGGACTTCCTTCCGGCCGTGCATTTCACGTCGATCCTGTTCGACCTGCTCGCGATGCTCGGGCTCGCAGTCGTCGGGCGGCGCTTCGGTGGCCCGCGACTCGCGGCATCCGCTGCGTTCGCGTGGGCCGCGTGGCCGTTCACGCAATACGCTTCGAGCTCGAACACCAACGACGCGATCGCACCCGCCTTGCTCGTCTGGGGCTTTGCGTTCCTGACGAGCGACGCCGGCCGCGGCATCTTCGTCGCCCTTTCGGGTTGGACGAAGTTCGCGTCCCTGATCGTGCTCCCCTTGTGGTCCGGCTATCCGGAAGCACGGCGGCCGAAGACGATTGCGCGGACACTGCTCGGTTTCGCGCTCGGAACCGCTGCGGTCTTCTTCGTGTTGTTCCTCGAGCCGTCGCCGCTGCATGCCGCACGCGTGTTCTATGACCGCACGGTGAGCTTCCAGATCGGCCGTGCCTCACCGTTCTCGTTGTGGGACTGGGGGCAGTACCACGCGAAGGGTCTCCCGAATCTCCACCTCGTGCAGCGCGCGCTGCAGGTGCTCCTCGTGGTCGGCGCGCTCGCCCTCGCCTGGTTCCCGCGCTATCGCTCCCCCTTGCGCATGGCTGCGCTCACCGGCGCCACGCTGATCGGCTTCGAGATGGTGCTGACGCACTGGTTCTACCTCTACCTCCCCTGGTTCTTCCCCTTCGTGGCGCTGGCGCTCGTCGCGCCCTTGCCAGGACGGCAGGTCGTCGAGCAGCCTGTCGTCGAGCAGCCCATCGATGAGCACCCTGCGATCGAGGCCTGAGGCCGCGGTCGCCGCCGGCGGCCTGTTCCTCCTCTGCTGGGGGCTCGTCCACCTGAACTTCTGGTCCCGTGGCGCGCTCGTCGACTGGCCGACCTACCAGCGCTACGGCGACGCGATCCTGAACCACGGGCTTGTCCCCTACCGCGACTTCGCGCTCGAGTACCCGCCGGGCGCGCTGGCGATGTTCATCGCGCCCGCCGCGTTCGGCAACTACGCCGCCGCGTTCGCCTGGCAGATGTCCGTGTGCGGCGTCGTGCTCGTCGTCGTCGTCGCGGCGATCAGGCGCGAGGCGGCGTTCTACGTCGCGCTTGCACCGGTGCTTGCCGGCTCGCTGATCCTCTCGCGCTTCGACCTCTGGCCGGCGCTCCTCACCGTCGCGGCGCTCGCGGCGCTCCTGCGCGAGCGGCATCGACTCGGCTGGGGACTGCTCGGTGCAGCGGTCGCCGCGAAGCTCTGGCCCTTCGTGATCGTCCCGCTCGCGCTCGTCTGGTCGTA
>DATBDB010000075.1:0-2983 GCA_036270155.1 Gaiellaceae bacterium | reverse complement strand
TTCGACTGCCAGGGCCTCTGGGTCGAGGTCGGGGTCGAGCGCGAGCTCGGGCTGAACTCCAAGCCGGAGATCGAGGAGTACGGGCTCGAGGAGTTCGCGCGCAAGTGCCGTGAGCTCGTCGTGCGCTCGTCCGAGCAGCTGACGCGGGGGTCAAAGCGTCTCGGGCAGTGGATGGACTGGGGCAACGACTACTTCACGTTCAGCGACACCAACATCGAGTACATCTGGAAGTTCCTGAAGATCGTCAACGAGCGCGGCTGGCTCTATAAGGGCCACCGCTCGACCGAGTGGTGCCCACGCTGCGGCACGTCGCTGTCGCAGCACGAGCTGAGCCAGTCGGGCGTCTACCAGGATCGCACCGACCCGTCGCTCTACGTCCGCTTTCCACTGCTGGACAGAGCAGGGGAGTTCGTCGTCGTTTGGACAACGACCCCGTGGACGCTGCCCGCGAACGTTGCCGCTGCCGTGCACCCGGACGAGGAGTACGGCCGGCGCGAGAACGGCGAGTGGGTCGCGGTCAAGCTCTTCCCCGACGACACGTTCGTCGAGAAGCTGAAGGGATCGGAGCTTGTGGGCTGGCGCTACCGCGGCCCGTTCGACGAGCTCGGCCCGGGCGCGGCTGTCGACCATCGCGTGATCCCGTGGGACGAGGTGACGATGGACCAGGGAACCGGGATCGTGCACATCGCTCCCGGCTGCGGTGGCGAGGACTTCGAGCTGTCGAAGGTGCACGACCTGGCGGTCTTGACGCCGGTCGACGAGTCGGGCCGGTTCTACGCCGACTATGGCTGGCTGCACGGTCTCTCGACCGGCGAGGCAGCGGATCAGATCATCGGCAGGCTGGGCGAGACCGGCTTCCTCGTCGAGGCAGGCCTGTACCCGCACGCCTATCCGCACTGCTGGCGGTGCGACACGCCCCTCATCTTCCGGCTCTCCGACGACTGGTTCATCAGCGTCGACGAGATCCGGCCGAAGCTGCTCGAGGAGAACGCCAAGGTCGAGTGGGTGCCCGAGTACATGGGCAAGCGCATGGACGACTGGCTCCGCAACATGGGTGACTGGAACATCTCGCGGCGGCGCTACTACGGGCTGCCGCTGCCGTTCTACCCATGCTCGTGTGGCCACCTGAATGTCGTCGCCTCGAAGACGGAGCTCCGCGAGCGCGCGACCGAGGGCTTCGACCAGCTCGAGGAGCTGCGCCGGCCGTGGGTCGATCGCGTGCCGATTCGCTGCGAGGCCTGCGACGAGGTCGTGACGCGCGTCCCCGAGGTCGGCGACGTCTGGCTCGACGCGGGCATCGTCCCGTTCGCGACGCTCGGCTGGGAGAACCCGGAGTGGATCCCCGAGGGGTACGCGACGGGCGCGGCGCGTGGCCTGACGGCAGCCGATCTGCCCGATCACGCGTATTGGGAGAAGTGGTTCCCCGCGGATTGGGTCTCCGAGATGCGCGAGCAGATTCGTCTCTGGTTCTACTCGCAGTTCTTCATGTCGGTCGTGCTCGTCGGAACGTCGTCGTACAAGCGCGTGCTCGGCTACGAGAAGATGCTCGACGAGCAGGGGCGTGAGATGCACGGCTCGTGGGGGAACGCGATTGACGCCGAGGACGCGTTCGAGAAGATGGGAGCGGATGTGATGCGCTGGCAGTTCGCCGCGCAGCCGCCGGACCGCAATCTGCTCTTCGGCTACGGCCCGGCACACGAGATCAAGCGCAAGCTGCTCACGTTCTGGAACTCGGTGAAGTTCCTGGTCGACTATTCGAACATCGAGGGCTTCACGCCGTCGTGGGAGCGCCTCGAGCCGGCTGGTTCAAAGGACACAGGGGAGCTTCGGCCGCTCGATATGTGGCTGGTCGAGCGCACGAAGCAGCTCGTCGTCGAGGCGACGGACGCGTACGAGGCGACGTTGACAATGGATGTGATCCGCGCGTTCGAGTCGTTCGTCGACGACGTCTCCAACTGGTACATCCGCCGCTCGCGCCGCCGCTTCTACGCGTTCGACGAGGCTGCGTTCAGAACGCTCTGGTACGCCCTCGTGCAGTCGCTGCGCGTCGTCTCGCCGGTGATGCCGTTCCTCGCCGAGCACCTCTGGCGCAACCTCGTGCCCGACGGCCCGAGCTCCGTGCACCTCGCGCCGTGGCCCGAGCCTGTGGAGCCCGACCGCGAGCTGCTCGCGGAGATCGCGGAGGTCCGCCGCGTCGTCGAGCTCGGCCGCCAGGCGCGCTCGGCGTCGCAGCTCAAGCTGCGCCAGCCCCTGGGCGGCTCGTCGTCGCGGGCGCGTCGGAGCGCGCGCAGGCGCACACCGACGAAATCGCCGAGGAGCTCCGCGTGAAAGGGGTCGAGTTCGGCGAGGTCGAGGCCTCGGAGCTGCGGGTGAAGCCGAACCTGCCGGTTCTCGGCCCGAAGCTCGGCTCCGCACTGCGTGACGTGCGCGAGCGGCTGCAGCGTGGAGAGTTCGAGGAGCTCGAGGGCGGGCGCTTCCAGGTCGACGGGCACGTGCTCGAGCCCGACGAGGTGCTCGTCGAGCGCGTCGGCCGCGAAGGCTGGGCCGTCGCGAGCGAGGACGGAGTGACGGTCGCGCTCGACAGCCGCCTTGACGACGAGCTCCTCCTGGAAGGGCGCCTGCTCGACCGCGTGCACGAGGTGAACGTGCTGCGCAAGGAGACGGGCCTGGAGATCACCGACCGCATCAAGCTCTGGATTCCCGACGGGGATCTGCTCGACCGCTACTCGGACCGACTCGCCGCCGAGACGCTCGCTGTCTCGGTCGAGCCGGGCGAGCTGCGGATCGAACGAGTCGATAGCTGAACCTGATTCGGTCTCGGCCGAACCGGCTCAGGAGTTTCGAGCCGGCTGCCCGGGCTCGGAAACTCGTGAACCTGGTTCGCAAAAACCGCGAATCAGGTTCATCTATGTATGCGACGCAGCCCGCGCGCCGTCGGCAGCGAGGCGCTGGGCGTCGGCGAGTGCGAGCTCGCGGCGCAGCT
>DATBDB010000074.1:0-1788 GCA_036270155.1 Gaiellaceae bacterium | reverse complement strand
CCCCCGGAGGATCGAGAACGGCAGCGCCAGCACGACGTGATCGGCGACACGGGTGAACGAACCGGTGCCGCTCCCGAAGGTCAGGTTGTAGGTCCCGTCGCTGTTGCGCTTGATCGTCGTCAGCGGCGCGTTGCGCGTGATCTGCGCTCCGAGCTTCTGGGTGAGGAGCGACGCGATCTGATCGTTGCCACCGCGCACGTGGAACTTCTCGTTCGACTTGCCGAAGGTCCGGAACTGGCCGGGCCCGGTGTAGCCGAGGAGATACAGCATGTTCAGCGAGCTCTGCACCGTCGTCTCAGCGCCGTACTCGATGTTGTAGGCGACATCGAGCATCTGTCCGAGCGGCGAGCGATGACCGCCTGGGACGTAGTTCTCGATCCACTGGTACAGCGTCATCTGGTCGAGCGTTGCCCCTCGCGTCGTGTACGAGCTGTAGAGCGTCGGGTAGCTCGCCGCCGAGATGTCCGAGTGGATCTGCTGCCAGATCGCCTTCAGATCATCAGTCATCTGCGCGAACGTGTACGGCTGACCGAAGAAGTTGCCGAGCTGCTCGGTTCCGTTCGTCTCCGCCGTGTAGAGGTTGTCGAGCGTGAAGCCAAGCTCCTGGACGAGTTGCTTCATCTCGATGTGGTTGTTGTCGATCAACTCGCCGCCGTGTTCGTAGATCTGGCCGTCAGCGAAGTCTCCGCGGCCCGTCCAGCAGCGGCCGCCGATGCGGTCGGACGCCTCGAACACCTGTGCCGCGTACCCCGCCTGCTGCAGGCGATAGGCACAGGTCAGCCCGGCAAGGCCTGCGCCGACGACGACGATCCGTGTGCCCGGGGGCGGGGCACCCTTTGCGATGCCCGGCTCCGCGAGCCGGCCGAGCAGCGTCGCGCCGACAACGGTCGCCCCGGCTCCCTTCAGAAATCTCCGGCGAGTCGTCCTCGTCGTCTCGTCTGCGATCTTCGCCACGGCCTCTTCGACCGTGCCTGCAAGCGGTGTGCGCGCCATCCAGCCCTCCTGTATTCGATTCGCTATCCCGGCTGACTGTGAGGCATTACCGGGGCCGACGCAACCCGGTCCGGCCAAAGGAGCACAACCAGGAGCGCAACGAGCGCGACGTCCCGCAGGAAAACGGCGTCGGCGTTGTGGAACGCGTAGACGTAATCCCAGTAGCGACGGGGGAACCAGACCTGTGTCAGGACGAGCGCCACGGTCAGCAGACCGGTGGCGGCGAGACCGCGCCGGCCCCGCACGAGCGGGACGAGGGGGATCAGCCAGAGCAGGTACTGCGGAGAAAGCACCTTGCCGAACGCGATGAACGCGCAGACGGCGGCAGCCGAGTAGCGCAGCAAACGGTCACCGGCGCTCTGGCCGCGCGCGAACGCGATCCAGAGTGCGACGAGCGTCGCGATCTGGAGGAGGGAGAACAGCGCGGCGACACCGTCGTGGCCCGCGACGTTCTGCGACCCATGCGAGCTGATCACCTTCGGGTGGCCGAACGCAGTGAACACCGAGGCGCCGAGGCTCTCGATCTGGAGCGGCCGCGACGCCTGGCCGCTCAGGCTGTCCCACAAGCCGTGCGGCGCGAGGAGCGCGAAGGGCACGAAGCACGCTACTGCGACGGCGAGGCCGACGAGCGCCGCGCTCAGGCGCCCTGCTCGGTACGACCAGACGAGCGCGAGCGGGACGATCACGAAGGGCCAGAGCTTCGCGGCGACCGCTGCACCGAGCAGTCCCCAGCCGAGTCGATGCCGCTCGCGCAGGAGCGCCGCGAGCGCCGCGACGGTGAGGAGCGCCGGCCAG
>DATBDB010000073.1:0-20973 GCA_036270155.1 Gaiellaceae bacterium | reverse complement strand
GCCGCCGGCGTAGACGATCGGCCGCTGCGCCACGGCGATTGCCCTTGCCGCTTCCCGAAGCTGCCTGGGGTGCACCTTGTGCGGCGGCTTCCACCCGGGCAGGTCGACGTCGTCGGGGTAGACGAAGTCGAATTCGGCTTCCTGCACGTCCTTTGCGATGTCGACGAGCACGGGGCCTTGGCGGCCGGTGCGTGCGACGTGGAACGCTGCCTTCATCACACCCGGCAGTTCCTCGACATCCTGGACGAGCCACGAATGCTTGACGATCGGCATGGTGATGCCGGTCGCGTCGATCTCCTGGAACGCGTCGGTGCCGATCAGGCTGGACTTCACCTGACCGGTGATCGCGACGAGCGGCGTCGAGTCCATCCACGCGTCGGCGATCGGCGTGACGAGGTTCGTTGCACCGGGGCCGGAGGTCGCAATCGCGACTCCGACTTTGCCCGAGGCGCGCGCGTAGCCCTCGGCCATGTGGCCGGCGCCCTGTTCGTGCCGCGCGAGCACGTGCCGCACGGTCGTGCCACGCGCGATCGCGTCGTAGGTCGGCAGGATCGCGCCGCCGGGGATCCCGAACGCGACCTCCACACCCTCGGCCTCGAGGGAGCGGAGCACCGCGTCGGAACCGAGCATCCGTTTCCCGCGGCTCATCTCGCCACCTCGTCGAAGTGCTCGACATCTGTGCGTGACTGCGGCAGCAAGTCGATCACGGCGTCGGTGAAGGAACGGGTGTCGTACGTGCCCGAGTCGGAACGGCGCGCGACTTCACCGACAGCACGCTCCAGCGTGCGCGATGCCGAGCGGCGCTTCAGGCCCTCCGCCAGCATCAGCGACGCGGTCAGGAGCATCCCCATCGGATCGACGACACCGAAGCCGGCGACGTCATCCGAGTCGGAGCTGCCCGGCGCGAACACGCCGGGCCCGTGATCGGGCAGCCACGCGTGTGCGACAGACGACGGCGAGCCCGCGTAGTGCGCGGCCGCATCGACCACCGGGGAGACGAGATGCGCCTCGGTCACGATCACGTCGAGCGACTCGGGGCGATCGCGAAGCCGGTCGAGCGCCTCGCCAAGGCCTGTCTCTTCGACTTCGAGCCCGCCCCAGCGCGCCGCCTGGGCTGCGACCGCGTCACGCCACTCGGCGGACTCGCCGACGGAGACGATGCGCCCATGCCGCGAACCGGCGCACGAGAACGCGCGCGAGATCGCGATGTCGTTGGCCCAGTCACCGACCGGCCCGACCACGACGAGATCTCCCGCCTCGCGCAACTGGACGCGGGCGACACGCCACGCGAGATGCAGGTCTGCCTTCACACCGTCGAGCGCCGGCTCGTTCGGCGAGGCAACCAAGATCGCGTCGACTTCCCTGTAACCGGTCCGCGTCGCGGCCGGCAGCGGATGGCCGCTGCGCGTGACCGCTTCGCCCCCGAAGGGGAGGTGGCGATCGTCGAGCTCGAGCTGGTGCAGCTTCGACACGTGCTCGAGAGCACGGGTCGCTGCAGCCATCAGCTCGGGCCCCACCCCGTCTCCGGCGAGACAGGCAACAGTCTTGACATTCACTCGCAAAACCTCCTGAAAGGGTCATCGATCAATTTTTCGCTTCGTCGGCCCGCATGCGGGCGCACTTCTCCTGCTGAAGTCGGCGTGTGCGGCGTCTCGAGGCCGCGTGAGCGAAATCTCCCCCTAGAGGGGGAGAATGACGATGACCGTAAGAATCACGAGCCCGGGCACGAGCAACCGCGCCACAAGGGGCGTCCGGGGCTCGAGTGCGGGGGCTGAACGGTGCATCGTGCAAATGAGTGTGCCCACAACGATCGGGGTTGTCAAGCTTTACAAGGTATAGCGACCCGGCTCCCAGACCCGCGTTGCCAAACCGCTTTGCCAAACCGTGTCGCTCTCACTATGCTTTTGGAAGCGATGATCGGAAAGCGCCTACACCTCAACGCGGCCGGCAACACCATTCTCGGCCTGCGCGCGCTTGCCCTCCTCCTCCCCTAGGGGAGCCGGCCACGCGACATATCCGTCTCGCGTTTCCCGCACTGCGGGAGCAGTCCGCCCACTCTGAGGAGCCAAGCCATGACGATGCCCTACTGGAAGTACCGCCCCTATCCGACCGTCGATCTACCAGACCGCACCTGGCCGAACCGGGTCGTCGACCACGCCCCGATCTGGTGCTCGACCGACCTTCGGGACGGCAACCAGGCGCTCGTCAAGCCGATGGACTCGGCCCGTAAGCAGCGCATGTTCGATCTGCTCGTCCAGCTCGGATTGAAGGAGATCGAGGTCGGGTTCCCATCCGCCTCGCAGACGGATTTCGAGTTCGTCCGCCGGTTGATCGAGGAAGATCGCATTCCCGCGGACACGACGATCGCCGTGTTGACGCAGGCGCGGCCGGAGCTGATCGAGCGCACCTACGAGGCGATCGAGGGTGCGAGGCGCGCGATCGTGCACCTTTACAACTCGACGTCAACCGTGCAACGGCGTGTCGTCTTCCGCCTCGACAAGGCGGGCATCGTGGATCTCGCCGTCCGCGCCACCGCGCTGTGCAAGGAGCTCGCCGAGCAAACGGAGACGGAGATCGTGTTCGAGTACTCACCGGAGAGCTTCCACGGCACCGAGCTCGAGTTCGCGCTCGAGATCTGCGAGGCGGTTATGGACGTCTGGCAGCCCTCGGCCGAGGAGCCGATGATCGTCAACTTGCCGACGACGGTCGAGGCGTTCCCGCCGAACGTCTACGCGGATCGGATCGAGTGGTTCCAGCGGCACGTCTCGAAGCGCGACAGCATCCTCGTGAGCGTTCATCCCCACAACGACCGGGGCACGGCGGTCGCGACCGCCGAGCTCGGTCTGATGGCCGGCGCCGATCGCGTCGAGGGCACCCTGTTCGGGAACGGGGAGCGCACCGGCAACGTCGACATCATCACGATCGCCCTGAACCTGCTGACGCAGGGCGTCGATCCGCGGCTCGACCTGTCACGGCTCGACGAAGCGAAGGCGATCGTCGAGGAGTGCAACGAGCTGCCTGTTCACCCGCGGCATCCCTGGGTCGGAGAGCTCGTCTACACCGCCTTCTCCGGATCGCACCAGGACGCGATCAAGAAGGGGATGTACGCGCAGCAGCAGGAGAGCTCCGAGGTATCGGACGTCCCGTACCTGCCGATCGACCCGGCGGATCTCGGCCGGAGCTACGAGGCGATCATCCGCGTCAACTCACAGTCGGGCAAGGGCGGAGTCGCCTACCTGATGGAGACCGAGCACAGCCTCGAGCTGCCGCGCGGGCTGCAGGTCGATTTCGCACAGAAGGTGCAGGCGATCACCGACGGACGCGGAGACGAGTTGACGGCCGACGAGCTCCTCGAGGCATTCCACGCGCACTACCTCGCGCATGCGCGCCCCTACGAGCTCGGGCCCTACACCCACTCGAGCACCGACACCGATCACATCGTCGCGGAGCTCGCGCGCGACGGCGAGGCGCAGGAGGTCACAGGATCCGGCAACGGCCCGATCGCGGCTCTCGTCGACGCGTTCGAGCAGCACTTCGGGATCGCGATCCAGATCCGCAATTACCACGAGCACGCGATGGCGGCAGCCGCGGACGCGACCGCGGCCGCCTACATCGAAGCCGACATCGACGGCGACCTCATCTGGGGCGTCGGCCTCCATCCGAGCATCGTCACGGCCTCGCTGCGCGCGGTCGTGAACGCGGTCAACCGTGCGCTCGCTCAACGCAAGGCACTCGAAGAGGCCTTGCTATTCGACTAGCTGGTTCGAGCTGTTTCCTCCAGTGACGCTGAATCGGCGCGTCTCGGCGCGTCTCTCCCCGGTGCCTGGCACCGAGCTGAAACACGGCGGGCATCCCGTTCGCTGGTCCGATGCGACCAGCGAAGCGAACCGGACCGACCGGCGAAATGGTGGAGGGCCGGGATACCCCGGCCCTCCACTTCGGTTTACGGGTAGCTGACGACGTCGACAGGCACGTCGGCGTTCGCGGCGGTCGACGGGCCGCCGACGCCGTTGATCACCGAGAGGATCCCGCCGCTGCCGTGGACCGCGTCCAGGAACACGGTCAGCAGGTCATGGAACTGCACGCCGGCCGTCGACGGCGACTGGAACGCTTGCGTCGCGAAGATCGGCACGCCCTGGTTGAAGAACGAGTAGCTCCCCATGCCGTATCCCTGGAAGCTCGTCACGTTCGGCGAGACGAGGAACGCGGGGTAGCCCTGCGTCGTCGGGCCCGACATCCAGGCCGCCTGGCTCGGCGGGTCGTAGGGCATCTCGTTCTGGAAGAAGACAACCTGGCCGTTCTGGCCGTTCCAGATCACTTCGTTCTTCTGGTAGTGCTCGACGAAGAGGCCGTACGCATTGACGTTGTCGCCGTTCACGATCAGCCCGGTGTCGGCGGTGTTGCTCGTCCAGCCGACGCCCGTTCCGTGATCGGCGCGCCACGCCCAGACGTCGTCGAGGATCGTGTTGTTCGTGTTGACGATCAGGCTGTTCGTCGCCGTGCCAGCCGTTGCGCCGCCGATGCGGAAGAAGACGTCCTGGACGAGCGTCGGGTCGTTGGGATTCGAGAACGCCCGCAGCGCCGGCCCGACGCACTGCGACGCCGGGATCGTGCGGGACTTCGCGCTGTCGCACGTGCCGAGTTGAACGAGCGCGGGCGAGCTCTGCGATCCCGCGTCAACGATCAGCCCGGACAGCTTGATCCCCGGCACGTTCGCCGTCTGGATCGCGACGTTGCCGTGCTTTGGAACCAAGGTTGCGAAGCCAAGTCCGAGCACGATCGTGTCGGGACGAACGACCACGATCGGCAGGTCGAGGTTGTAGACACCCGGCGTCAGGATCAGGTTCTTCCCGAGCAGCAGCGCTGCGTCGATCGCAAGCGCAGACGTGGACGGGCTTGCGATGAAGAAACGCGAGATCGGGATCGACGATCCCGCCGCCGGCCCGGCGGCGTACGACGGCCCGACCGAGTTGTGCTGGACCGCCGGAACGAACACGTTGTAGTTCCCGCCCGCGTCGGTGTAGAGGAACGGCGCCTCCTGCGACACCGGCGTGGTCGGCAACGTCGTGTATTGCCCGACGCCCGCCCCGAAGGCCTGCGGCGGCGCCCCGTTGTCGCCGAGGAACACCTGATTCCAGACGCTGTTCGTCCAGAGGTCGATGTTGCTGTTGCGCGTGAAGAACTGTTGCTGGCTGCAGTCGCAGACAATCCCGCCGTTGAACTCGTTGTCCGCGAAGAAGCCTCCGCTCGTGAAGCCCTCCCCGCAGTAGTCCTGCAGGAAGAAGTTGCCGTTGACGATCACGCGGCGCACCGGCGACGCTTGCGAGACGGCGAACAGGTCATTGCTGTTCAGGCATCCCGCGTCCTCGCCCGAATTCGGCGCGTATGCCGCTGGCGCGGCCGGTAGATGGACGTTGAGTGTCAGGTTCGACACCGAGCGCCAGAAGTTGTTCAGCCCCTCGCACGCGGGCGTGCACTGGTTGAAGACGTCGATCGCGCCGTTGATCACCACGTCGCCCGGCTGAGCGCCGAGCCCGGCGACCTGCGTGTAGTAGCCGAGTTGGAAGACGAGCGGGCTCGCGGCCGAGCCGTACGTCCCGGGCTGGAAGAAGATCGAGTAGCGCTGCGCGCCGAACTGGTTCGGCACCTGTTGCGTTGAGACGCTGTCCAGCTGTGCCTGGATCGCGGCCTGCGGCATGGCCGGGTTGAGGACGATGACGTTCGGGCCGAAGCTCGGCGTGGCGGCGGACGCCTGGCCGGTGCCCATGAACGCGGCGCCGGCTGCAACCGCCAGCGCCACCACGAAGAGCCATCCCCGGCTCCGCGGTGTCGTGCTGTCCATGACGGACCTCCCACATGTTCTGCGGCTAAGGCGCTGAGAGGCGCGCCCTGCCGCGGACCATATGCCTATGTGACGGTGCCTGGCCCCGGTGTGGGCGTGCCCCAAGCTTCGGGACGCCTAGGCGCGAGACGCGTACTTGACGCTGCCGAATGGCCAGTCGGAGTCGAGCCACTCACTCACAGCGCGCCAGAGTGGAGTGTCCAGGTGCGCGTGGCTCTCCCGCACCCAGGAGAGCGCGCAGGCGTCGTAGTCCCCGTCAGCCACTGGATAGATGTAGACGCACCCGATCACGTCGCGGCTCACTGGATCGAGCACCGTGTACGTGAACCCTGTCCGTTTGCGAAAGTCGTCGGCGTGTCGCTGCAGGTCCGCGCGGTTTTGGTCGGGTGTCATCTCGCGGGGCCACGAGCCGTCGGGGTACCCAGGCGTCCTCGCGATGTGCTCCATCGATGATGTCCAGGCCTCGTAATCCCGCTCGTTGTGCGCGGGCCCGAGCGGTTCGAGGACGAACTCGGGGATCTGGAGCCCTAGCGGGACATCAAAGTCAGGGGGGACAAACGCGACCACGCTCCCGATCGTAGACGTCGGCTCAGTGGAGTGGACAAGGAAATCGACGCCTGTGCAACGGCGAGGATCAGGACCGCCAACCACATGCTGACCACAAGGAAGAGAAATGCCCAAGCAGCGACAGCCAGGACACACAGGATCGTACGAGTGATGTGACCCTTACCCAGCGCGTCTCGATCCTCGCAGCTCCTCGCGAGGCCCGCATCGCTCGCTGTCCTCTTCGTGCCTTCGACCCAAGAAGTAGGTTGCTCGAGGTGGAGTCTCTCTCGATTCGGAGCGAGCGTCGGACGCAACTCGTTGACGTGACACACGGTGTTCGGGAACTCGTCGTCGGCAAAGGCGGGCAGCTAGTGACGCTGTTCGTCCCGCACACCACAGCCGGAATCGTCATGCAGGCAGTAGGTGACGGAGCAGCAGAGGTAGCGGCAGACGTCGAGTCAGCGTTGCAGCGCCTCGTAGACGAGGACTGGGATTGGCGTCACACCGAAGAGGGCGACCGTAATCCCTGGTCCCATGTCCGCTCCGTACTGACCGCCTCGTCTCTCACCATTCCGATAGTTGATGGTGACCTCGCGCTGGGAGAGTTTCAAGCGATCTTTCTGTGCGAGTTTGACGGCCCGCGGACTCGACAGCTTCACGTAGTGGTGCACTAGACGCTTAGCGAGCGCTTTTGGCGCGCCTGGGCAGTGTTGCGCGATGCACCGTGACCGGAATCGCACTTAGTGTTGGCTCAACACAAAGTGCAGTTCCCGGCGCCGGAACCTAGTTTGTGTTGAGTCAACACAAACTAGAGAGCGCTCGGCTGGGCCAGCCCGTATGGACTGCCCGGCGCCTCGCTCGTAAGTTGGCGCGGGTTGCCGTCGCGATTGGCGCGGCGGTAGAGCCGCAATTACGGGAGGCGCCGGTATGAGCGAAGGTAGCTGGGTCGGACTCGATGTGCACGCTCGCTCGGTGGTCGCGGGCGTGATCGATCAGGGGAGCGGTGAGGTGCGGTCGCTGCGGCTGCCGCCAGGGTGTGACCAGACGGTCGCGTGGCTGCAGACGTTGCCGGCGCCGGTCCAGGTGGTGTACGAGGCGGGCCCGACCGGCTACCGGCTCGCGCGCGCGTGTGCCGAGGCGGGGATCCACTGCGCCGTCGCGGCGCCGTCGCGGATCCGAGCTGCAGCCGATCGGGTCAAGACCGATCGGCGCGATGCCGAGCGGCTGGCGCGGCTGCTCAGGTTGGGTGAGATCACGCCGATACGTGTCCCCACGCCGGAGGAGGAAGCCGCGCGGGACCTCGTTCGTGCCCGTGAGGATGCGCGCGGTGATCTGATGCGGGCTCGCCATCGGCTCTCGAAGTTGCTGCTGCGGCATGGGCTCGTGTACGACGCGACCGCGTGGACGCGGGCCCATGACGTGTGGCTTCGCCGGCAGCGGTTCCAAAGCGGGCCGCTCGCGATCGTGTTCGACGAGTGCTACGGCCGGATGCTCGACGCGAAGAGCAGACGGGACGCGCTCGACGAGGCGATCACCGAGCTCGCCGCGACCCCGCCGTATGCGGATGTCGTCAGTCGGCTTGTTTGTCTCCGCGGCGTCTCGACACTGACGGCGTTCGCGTTGACGGTCGAGCTCGGCGACTGGCACAGGTTCCGTCCCGAGTCGCTTGGGCCGTTCCTCGGTCTCACCCCGAGCGAGAACTCGAGCGGGGAGCGGCGCCGCCAAGGCGCGATCACCAAGGCGGGCAACAGCCACGTACGCCGGCTGCTGATCGAGGCCGCCTGGCACCATCGCCCGCCCTCCCGTAGGAGCATCACGCTCGAACGCAGACGAGACGGCAAGCCTCTCGCTGTGCAAGCCCAGGCCGAACGCAGCGGTCGGCGGCTGCACCAACGCTGGCACGCACTCGAGGCCCGAGGCAAGCCCCGCACGATCATCGTCGTCGCCGTCGCCCGCGAACTCGCCGGACACTGCTGGGCACTCGCAACGATGGACTAGCCGCCACCACCAACAGCTTCGGCGAGGAGAGCGCACCGGCGCAACGACGCGAGGAGCGACCCGAGAGAACACTGAGAGCAGCCCCAGCGGCCACGCTCGACGCCAGAGACAACGGCACCGCTCCTCATCTCGCACACACGGTCATGCGGCACCAACCCGCGCATATGAGTCGCGACACACACGTCGACGACAGCCGATGCGCTCCCCCCGCCGAACCCAACCCCGCAAACCAGCGGGGCCATCTACCCCTGCGCAGTTGACAGCACGCACTCCATATGAGCGTTCTGGAAGGCACCCTGAGCACGAGGGATCCCGAGTTCCTGTCGCATGCGTGGCACTCATGGACACCCCCGGAGGTGCCGATGAAGATGCCGTGCCTGGGTCGTCGATAGAGATCTTCACCAACAGAGATTGGTACGCGGATCCGCGTCTCGGCGAATACATCGTGTACCTCGACGGGCATAACGTCGGACGCGTCCACCGGCCGGGACGCCTGCTCATTCCATGCGAAAGCGGCGATCATGTGCTGAGGGTTAGGCAGTGGTGGTACCTCAGCGCGCGGCACCCGTTCAGGATCCACGATGGCGAGCGGCTAAGCATTGAGGCCGACCTCACCCATCGTGACTCCCTCCTACGACGGTTTCTGCAGCTGATGTTCGTGCCGTGGCGCGGGCTGTCGCTTACGAATGCTGAGACGAATTGCTAGAAACCGAGATCGCTTGCCTTCCGTCGCCGGTGGTAGGCCGGTGACCTGCGCGAGCGTCCTTACGCCCGAAGGATCAGTTAGTGAGCGGCGGGAGCGCGGCGGCCCTTGGCGGGCGCGTCGATCATCCAGGAGCGGCCGAACTTGCGCATCTCGCGGATGATTGGCAGCAGTGCACGACCCTTCTCCGTCAACTCGTATTCGACGCGCGGCGGGGATTCGGGGTAGCTCCTGCGAACGAGGACACCCTGGCGCTCGAGCATGTCGAGCCGCTCGGAAAGTGTGCGGGGGCTGATGCCGGGGCAGGCCTTCTCGAGCTGCATGAAACGGCGCGGACCCTCGGAAAGGTCGTGGACGATCAGCGGCGTCCACTTCGTGGCGGTGATCTCGGCGGTTGCCGCGACAGCACAGCTTCCGTGGTCATGGGTGTCGTTCATCGTTCTTCTCATGGCGCAGATCCTACTCCCCCGATCGGTTCGTGGCTATCGAAAGGGAAGTGGTTCCCGCCGCGCCGTTTTCCACACCGTCGAGCCAGGCGGAGACCTCCGCTGCGCACTTCCGGCCCTCGTTGATCGCCCAGACGATCAGGGACTGGCCACGCCTCGCATCGCCGGCCGCGAAGATGCCGTCGACCGAGGTTCCGTACCGGGCAGCCTCCACATTGCCGCGCCCGTCGCGCTGTACCCCTAGCTGGTCGAGCACCGGCGTCTCGGGGCCGACGAAGCCCATCGCGAGCAGCACCAAATCGGCCGGCCTCGATTCGTCCGTCCCCGGAACGAGCTCAAAAGGTGGCGTGCCGGCGTTCTGCTGCCAGTGGATCTGCTCGACCTTCCCGTTGCCGGTGAGGGCGGTGGTCGAGATGGCGAAGTCCCGGTCGCCGCCCTCCTTCAGGGCATACGACGTCCGAAGCTTCATCGGCCAGCGTGGCCACGGCGTCACGTCGTCGGGACGGGAGACCGGCGGCTCGCCGAGCAGCTCGATCTGCGTCACCGAAGCAGCGCCCTCGCGGTGCGCGTGACCGACGCAGTCGGCGCCGGTGTCACCACCGCCGATCACGACGACGTGCTTGCCGGCCGCGGTGATCCCGCTCTCGCCGCCGCGCTGGCGGGAGTAGAGGTACTCCATTGCGAAATGGACTCCGTCGAGCTCGCGGCCCGGCACCGGCAAGTCGCGCGGCACGCGCGAACCGGTTGCGAGCACGAGCGCGTCATGGCGCTCGCGCAGCTCGGCGACGTCGACGTTGCCTCCGACGTCCGCACCGAACACGAACTCCACGCCCTCGTCGACGAGCTGCTGCACGCGGCGCTCGACGAGCCACTTCTCGATCTTGAACTCCGGCACGCCGAAGCGGACGAGCCCGCCGGCCGCTTCGTCGCGCTCGTAGACCGTCACCTGCTCGCCCGCACGCGCGAGCTGCTGCGCAGCCGCGAGTCCCGCGGGGCCTGAGCCGATCACGCCGACGCTGCGGCCGGTGCGCTTCGCGGGTGGCTGCGGCACGACCCAGCCTTCGTCCCATGCCCGATTGACGATCGCGACCTCGATCTGCTTGATCGTCACTGCGTTGCCTTCGTTGATCTCGAGCACACACGCGGCCTCGCACGGCGCCGGACAGAGGCGGCCGGTGAACTCGGGGAAGTTGTTCGTGCGGTGCAGCTGCTGGATCGCCTCTTCCCAGCGGTCGCGGTAGACGAGGTCGTTCCAGTCCGGGATCAGGTTCCCGAGCGGGCAACCGTCGTGGCAGAACGGCACGCCGCACTCCATGCAGCGCGCGCCCTGCTCACGCAGCTCGACAAGCGGCAGCGTGCCGACGAACTCCTTCAGGTCGCGGATGCGCTCGCCCGGAGCGCGCTCAGGCCCGTCCTGCCGCGGCACCTTGATGAATGCGCCGATCCTGCCCATCAGGCGGCCGCCTCCGATTCCTTGGTCACGAAGCCGGCGCCGCCCGAGGAGAGCGGTGCGTCGTCGTAACGGATCTCCTCGTCGCCGAGCTCGGAGAGCGCCCGCTTGTAATCGTGCGGCATCACCTTCACGAAGCGCGCCGAGTTCCAGTCGGCGAGGAGGCGCGCGGCAACGGGCGAGCCCGTGCGCTCGGCATGCTCCGCGACAAGCGCACGCACTGTTTCTTCGTCCTGGTCCTCGAGTGGCTCGAGGCCGACGAGCTGCATGTTGCAGCGCGACGCAAAGCTGCCGTCCTCGTCGAGGACGTAGGCGATGCCGCCGCTCATGCCGGCGGCGAAGTTGCGCCCCGTCGGGCCGAGCACGACGACGCGGCCGCCCGTCATGTACTCGCAGCCGTGGTCGCCGATGCCTTCGACGACGGCTGACGCACCTGAGTTGCGGACGGCGAACCGCTCGCCCGCGATCCCGCGGAAGAACGCACGCCCGGCCGTCGCGCCGTAGAGGACGGTGTTGCCGACGATCACGTTCTCCTCGGCGAGGAACTGCACCTCCTCCGGCGGGCGCACGGCAAGCGTCCCGCCCGAGAGCCCCTTGCCGACGTAGTCGTTCGCGTCGCCGGTCAGCGTCAGCTCGATCCCCGGCGCGAGCCACGCGCCGAAGGACTGGCCCGCGGAGCCGTGCAGCTCGAAGGCGATCGATCCTGGCGGCAGCCCTGCGCGTCGGTGCTGCTTGGTCACGTGGTTCGAGAGCAGGCCGCCGATCGTGCGGTCGACGTTGCGGACGTCGAAGCGCGTCGCACCGCCCTCCTCGACGGAGTCGATCAGCGTCCAGTCGAGCGCGCCGGGCAGCGGCGAAACCTGACCATGCGTACGGCGCAGCGGTGTTCCGGCCGGGACATCGGGCATCCGCAGCAGGTTCGAGAGGTCGATGCCGCGCTCTTGCCACTGCTCGAGCGCGTCGTCGGCCTCGAGCATGTCGACGCGGCCGACGAGATCCTCGAACTTCGCGACGCCGAGTGACGCCATGATCTCGCGCACCTCTTCGGCGACGAAGAAGAAGAACTCGATCACGTGCTCGGGCTGGCCCTTGAAGCGCTTGCGCAACTCGGGATCCTGGGTCGCGATCCCGACCGGGCACGTGTTCAGGTGGCAAGCGCGCATCATCACGCAGCCAGTCGCGATCAACGGCGCCGTCGCGAAGCCCATCTCGTCCGCGCCGAGCAGCGCCGCGACGACGACGTCGCGGCCCGTCTTCAGCTGGCCGTCGGTCTGCACCCAGATGCGCGAGCGCAGGTCGTTCAGGACGAGCGTCTGCTGTGTCTCCGCGAGCCCAATCTCCCACGGCACACCCGCGTGCAGGATCGACGAGACCGGCGACGCGCCTGTCCCGCCGTCGTGGCCGGAGATCAGCACGTGATCGGCGTTCGCCTTCGCGACGCCGGCCGCGACCGTGCCGACACCGACCTCGGAAACGAGCTTCACCGAGATCCGCGCCTCGGGGTTGGCGCAGCGCAGGTCATAGATCAGCTGCTTGAGGTCTTCGATCGAGTAGATGTCGTGATGCGGCGGCGGTGAAATCAGGCCGACGCCCGGCGTCGTGAAGCGCACGCCTGCGATGTAGCGGTCGACCTTGTGACCGGGCAGCTGACCACCCTCGCCGGGCTTCGCGCCCTGCGCCATCTTGATCTGAATCTCGTCGGCGTTCGTCAAGTAGTCGATGTTCACGCCAAAGCGGCCCGACGCGATCTGCTTGATCTTCGAGCGGCGTTCGTCGCCGAAGCGCACGGGGTCCTCCCCGCCCTCGCCGGTGTTCGAGCGGCCGCCGATGCGGTTCATCGCGACGGCAAGCGTCTCGTGCGCCTCGCGTGAGAGCGAGCCGAGTGACATCGCACCGGTCGAAAAGCGCTTGACGATCTCGGAGGCCGGCTCGACCTCGTCGAGCGGGATGCCGCCGTCGGCGCGCGTCTTGAAGCGCATCAGCCCGCGCAGCGTCGAGCGGCGAGCGGCATCGGCGTTGACCTCGGCCGCGTACTGCTCGTACGTCGCCGCGCCGCCGCCGCGCACCGCGTGCTGCAGCAGTGCGATGGTCTCGGGGTTCCACTGGTGATGCTCGCCGTCGCGGCGCCACGCGTACAGCCCGACGACCGGCAGGAGCTCGCCGGCGACGCCGGGATACGCGCGTGTGTGCCTGAGCAGGGCTCCCTCGGCGAGCTCGGCCAGGCCGATCCCACCGATCCGCGACGGTGTGCCGGTGAAGTGCTTGTCGACGAGCTCGGTCGAGAGCCCGACCGCCTCGAAGATCTGCGCGCCGCAGTAGGACGAGATCGTCGAGATGCCCATCTTCGAGATCGTCTTGAGGAGGCCCTTGCCGACTGCCTTCACGGCGCGCGCCTTTGCCTCCTCCTCGTCGAGCTCGAGCCGCCCCTCCCGGCAGAGCTGCGAGATGGTCGCGAGCATCAGGTACGGGTTGACCGCCGCCGCGCCGTAGCCGATCAGCACCGCAACGCTCTGCACGCTGCGCGGCTCGCCCGACTCGACGATCAGCCCGGCCTGCAGGCGCGTGCCGGCGCGAACGAGGTGGTGGTGCACGGCGCCGACCGCAAGCAGTGACGGCATCGCGACGCGCGTCGGGCCCATCGCGCGGTCGGAGAGGATGAGGATGTTCGCACCGCCCGCGAGCGCCTCGTCGGCCTCGGCGCAGATCCGCTCGACGGCCTTCTCGAGTCCGTCCACGCCTTCCTCGACGGGCCACGTCGTGTCGATCGTGTGCCCCTTGAAGACGTCCGATTCGACCTGCCGCAGGCTCTCGAGCTCGTGGTTGCGCAGGATCGGGTTCTCGATGATCAGCTGGCGCGCGTGCGCAGGCGTCTCAGCGAGCAGGTTGCGCTCGGAGCCGACGAGCGACTGCACACTCATCACGACCGCCTCGCGGATCGAGTCGATCGGCGGGTTCGTCACCTGCGCGAACAGCTGCTTGAAGTACGAGTAGAGGAGCGGCCGCCGGTTCGAGAGCACGGCAAGCGGCGTGTCGTTGCCCATCGAGCCCACCGCTTCCTCCGCATTCGCAGCGAGCGGCGACAGCATCACCTTCATGTCTTCCTGCGTGTAGCCGAAGGCGAGCTGAAGGCGCCGCAGCGGCTCGCCCGCGGGGCGCTCCGGCTCGCGGCGCGGCAGATCGGCAAGACGCACGTGCTCCTGCTCGAACCACTCCTTGTACGGCTTGCGCGTCGCGACCTCTTGCTTGATCTCCTGGTCGGGGACGATCCGACCCTGGTCGAGGTCGACCAGGAAAAGCTTCCCGGGCTGAAGGCGTCCCTTCCTCAGGACATCCTCCGGGGCAATGTCGAGCACGCCGGTCTCGGAGGCGAGCACGACCCAGCCGTCGCGCGTCTCGAGCCAGCGTCCGGGACGCAGCCCGTTGCGGTCGAGCGTCGCGCCGATCACGCGCCCGTCGCTGAAGGCGATCGCCGCCGGGCCGTCCCACGCCTCGGTCAGGCACTCGTGGAACGCGTAGAACCCGCGCAGGTCGTCGGACACGTCGGCACGGCCGGCATACGCCTCCGGGATCATCATCATCAGCGCGTGCGGCAGCGACCGGCCCGCGAGCACGAGCAGCTCGAGCACGTTGTCGAGCACCGCGGTGTCGGACCCGCCCGGCCGCACGACCGGCAGCACCTTCTGGAGGTCGTCGCCGAAGAGGTGCGACGCGAGCTGCGACTCGCGCGCGCGCATCCAGTTGACATTGCCGCGCAACGTGTTGATCTCGCCGTTGTGGGCGATCATCCGGTACGGGTGCGCAAGCTCCCAGCTCGGGAACGTGTTGGTCGAGAAGCGCGAATGCACGAGCGCGAGCGCGCTCGCAAAGGCCTTGTCGGCGAGATCCGGGTAGTAGCGCCCGACCTGCGGTGCCGTCAGCATCCCTTTGTAGACGAGCGTGCGCGCGGAGAAGCTCGGGACGACGAGCTCGGGGCCGGCGGCGAGCTCGGCGACGCGGCGGATCACGTAGAGCTTGCGCTCGAACGCGTCGGGGTCGGCCGCGAGCTCCGGCGAGGCGGCAACGAACAGCTGGCGCACAACCGGCGCAAAGAGGCGCGCCTGCGACCCGACGTGGCGCCCGTCAACGGGTACATCGCGCCACCCGATCACGGTCTGGCCCTCGGCCGCGACGGTCTGCTCGAGCAGGTGCTCGAGCTCGGCCCGGCGGGAGGCCTTTTGCGGCAGGAAGCAGACGGCCACGCCGTAGGAGCCCCGCGGCGGGAGCTTCAGCTCCCCGAGCCCACGCAGGAACGCGTCCGGCATCTGGACGAGGATCCCCGCGCCGTCACCCGTGTCGGCATCAGCGCCCGCGGCGCCGCGATGCTCGAGATTCTCGAGCGCCGTCAGCGCCCGGGCGACCGCCTCGTGGGTCGGGACGCCGTCGAGCCGCGCCACGAAGGCGACGCCACACGCGTCGTGCTCATACGCCGGGTCGTAAAGGCCGGATGCCTTCATCAACTCCGCCCCCCACCTGATATTTGGCTAGTCCGGCGGGGTGGGAGGAAAGCTGAGCCGGCTAGCGCTGTTGCGGGCGCGAGAACTTGACAATCTTCGGGAAGAGAGGCTCGCGCGGCTGCATCACTTCAAAGAGTAAAGCAACTGGCCGACGGACGCAAATCCGCAGCACCAACAGACACTTCACTTTCTGTAGTCTTAACGTCCCCAAATGGTTTCAAGGAGGATCCATGGCACTTCAGCTTGGTGACGAAGCTCCCGATTTCACCGCCTCGTCGACGGAAGGCGAGCTCAAGTTCCACGAGTACCTCGGAGACTCGTGGGGCGTGCTCTTCTCTCATCCCAAGGACTTCACCCCCGTGTGCACGACCGAGCTCGGCTATATGGCCAAGCTGAAGCCCGAGTTCGACAAGCGGAACGTCAAGATCATCGGTTTGTCCGTCGATCCCGTCGACAAGCACTCGACGTGGGCGCAGGACATCGAGGAGACGCAGGGGTACGCGCCCAACTATCCGCTGATCGGAGACGCGGACTTCAACGTGTCGAAGCTCTACGGGATGCTCCCGTCGTCGGTGTCCGGCGACCCGGCCGAGCGCACGCCCGCCGACAACCAGACGGTGCGCAACGTCTTCGTCGTCGGCCCGGACAAGAAGGTCAAGCTCATCCTCGTCTATCCGATGACGACGGGCCGCAACTTCGACGAGGTGCTCCGAGTGATCGACTCGCTGCAGCTCACCGCGAAGCACAAGGTCGCGACGCCGGTGAACTGGAAGCAGGGCGAGGACGTGATCATCGCCGGCTCGGTCTCCGACGAGGAAGCCGCGGAGAAGTTCCCGGGCTACGAGACGGTCAAGCCGTACCTCAGGAAGACGCCGCAGCCCCAGGACTAGGCAGCTCGAAACTCTCGAACCTGGTTAAAGAGCGAACCAGGTTCGGATCTAGAAGTGCTCGGGTGCCAGGCTCGAAACTCTCGAATCTGGTTCGGCTGACGCCGAATCGGGTTCGGGCCGAAGGCCGCAACCTGGTTCGCTCTTTGAACCAGGTTGCTGAGTTTCGGGCCTAGCTTGCGCGCGCGGTGAGGACGTCTTCGACCTGAGAGAGGTCGATGCCGCGCGCAGCGAGCAACACGTACAGGTGGTAGACGAGATCGGCGGCCTCCTCCACGAGGCGGTCGTCGGTCTCGTCGAGCGCCGCGACGGTCACCTCCACGGCTTCCTCGCCGACTTTTCGTGCCGCAGCGCCGATGCCGGCGTTCAGGAGCTCGGTCGTGTACGAGCCTTCGGGACGTTCAGCCGCGCGCTGGGAGATCGTGCGCCAGAGCGCGGGTGCAAAGCACGAGTTCGCGCCGGTGTGGCACGTCGGCCCGGCGGGATTCGCGCGGACGACGAGCGCGTCGCCGTCGCAGTCGTCGCGGATCTCTTCGACCGCGAGCATGTTCCCGGACGTCTCGCCCTTCTTCCAAAGCTGCTCGCGCGAGCGGCTCCAGAACCACACCTCGCCCGTTTCGCGCGTCAGCCGCTCGGCTTCCTCGTTCATCCAGCCGAGCATCAGCACGCGGTTTGTCTGCGCGTCCTGCACGATCGCTGCCTTCAAATTCATCGGACCGGCACTCCGAGCTCGCGCACTTCCTGGCGCAGCGACGCAAGGCGTTGCGGGTCCTCGTGCAAGATCGATGCGAGCAATGCAGCTTGCGCGACCCCCAGCGCATCAGCGACGTGACTCGCGTTCCCCGCACCCCCGGACGCGATCACCGGCACGCGAACCCCGTCTGCGACGGCTGCGGTCAGCTCCAGGTCGTAGCCCTCGCGCGTCCCGTCGGCATCGATCGAGGTGAGCAGGATCTCCCCCGCTCCCCGCTGCTCGGCCTCGCGCGCCCAGGCCGTCGCGTCGCGGCCGGCCGAGAGCGTGCCGGCGTGCGAGCGGACGCGTCCGCCTTGCGCGTCGATCGCGACGACGACGGCCTGCGAACCAAGCCGCTCGGCCAGTTCGGTGATCAGCTCCGGCCGCGCAAGCGCCGCCGAGTTGACGCCGACCTTGTCCGCGCCGGCCTGAAGCAAGCGCTCCCCATCGTCGGCGGAGCGCACACCGCCGCCGACCGTGAACGGGATCGCGAGCCGCTCGGACACGCGCTTCACAAGCTCGACCAGCGTCGGGCGGTCGCCGAGCGTCGCCTTGATGTCGAGAAACACGAGCTCGTCCGCGCCGGCATCCGAGTAGGCGGCGCCCAGCTCGACAGGATCGCCGACGTCGCGCAGCCCCTTGAAGCGCACGCCCTTGACGACGCGGCCTGCTGCAACGTCGAGGCACGGGATCAGACGCGGGAGAGGGATAACGCCTCCTCGAGGTAGAGCGCACCGAGCGCCCCGCTCTTCTCCGGATGGAACTGGCAGCCGAAGAACGATCCGAAGCGGGCCTCGGCGACGATGTCTTCTGACCAGGCGGTCGCGTGTGGCGTCTCGGCCGCGTAGGAGTGTGCAAAGTAGAACGCGCCGCGGTCGTCGACGTCGGCCCAGCCCATGCGCGGGACGCGCCCTTCCTGCAGGCGTGTTGAGCGGCCCGGGACGAGGCCCAGCCCGTCGACCCCGCCGTCCTCCTCTGTCCAGTCGAGCGCCAACTGCAGACCGAGGCAGATACCGAAGATCGGCCGGCCGTTGTCGAAGCGTTCGCGGAGGGCGAGGTCGTGGCCGCGCTCGCGCAGCCCCGCCATCGCCGCGCGCGCGGAACCGACGCCCGGCAGCACCGCGAGGTCGGCGGCGCCGACGTCGGTCGTGATCTCAACGCCCAGCCGTCGAAACGCGATCTCGACCGACCGCACATTGCCCGCGCCGTAGCCGCAGATCGCAACGTTCACAGGATCCCCTTCGTCGACGGGATCCCCGCCCCGGCCGGGGCGACCGCGATTGCGAGCGCGCGTCCGACCGCCTTGAACGCCGCTTCGGCGACATGGTGCGCATCTCGTCCGGACGCCTCGACATGGATCGTCGCGCGCGCGGCCTGCGCCAGGCTCGTGAACATGTGCACGGCCATCCCCGGGTCGTGCTCGAGCTGCAGCTCCGCGAACGGCCTACCCCCGAGGTCGACAGCGGCGCGCGCAATCGCGTCGTCCATCGGCACGACGGCATTGCCGTAGCGCGCGATCCCCGCGCGGTCGCCGAGGGCGGTGTTGAGCGCTTCGCCAAATGCGAGCGCCAGGTCCTCCGCCGTGTGGTGGTCGCCCGTCTCGAAGTCGCCTGCGCCCTCGACCACGAGATCGAACCCCGCGTGAAACGCCAGCTGCTCGAGGAAGTGGTCGTAGATGCCGGCGCCGGTCGCGACGCGCACACGCCGCTGCCCGTCGAGCGCGAGCCTGGTCGCAAAGCGCGTCTCCGCGGTCGCGCGCACGGTGCGCACGCCACGTCCGCCGGAAACGGCGGGGCCGCCGAGCGCTTCGAGCAGGCGGTCGTCGTCCTCGCGGTCGAGCACCGACACGCGAAATGCACCCGGGAACGAACGCACGACGATCCCTTGCTCGAGCAGCTTGGCGACGATCGTGTCGGCCTCGTCGGTGGGGACGTAGAGGAAATTCGCAAGCGACTCGAGTGGCGCGAAGCCGAGCGTGCGCAGCCCGTCGGCGAAGCGCTCACGCTCTTCGAGCACCGGGCGTGGATCCGGACGCGAGGCGAGCGCCGCGATCGCGAGCGCCGCGGACAGCTCGGAGATGGGTGCCGGCGCTTGGCGCGCGTTCAGCTCCGCTGCGATCTCGGTCGAGGCGAGCGCGTAGCCGATTCGTGCGCCCGCCAGGGCGAACAGCTTCGAGAACGTGCGCAGGACGACGACGCCCTCGTCGAGCAGTGGCACCGCGGTCTCGCCGCTGAACTCGAAGTACGCCTCGTCCACGACGAGCGGCCGCGCGTCGGGCAGCGGGCCGAGCGTGCCGGTCGGGTTGTTCGGACGGCAGGCGAACGTGAGCACCGGGTCGTCGTCGCCGACCTGCGCTCCGGCGAGCTCGACGGCGATCCGGAAGAGCGGGTACGTCGGCGAATCGGGGATCGCAACGGTGTCACCCGGCCCGGCGTACGCACGGGCGCAGAGCAGGATCAGGTCGTCGGCGCCGGCGCCCAGTACAACGTTCTCCGGCTCGACGCCCGCGTAGTCGGCGATCGCACGCCGCAGCGCGCGGTAGCCGCCCGCCGGGTAACCGCTGATCCGCGCGAGCGCGCCGGCGACCGCGGCGGGGCGCGTCGAGGCAAGCGGCAGCGACGGCGTGTTCTGGTCGAAGCGCAACACCTGAGAGGGATCGATGCCCGCGAGCCGTGCGACCTCGTCGGAGGGTGACGCGAATCGGTAGGGCTTGAACGCGGGAGCGAGCGCCCTCAAGCGGCCATCCGTTCGACAGGGACGATCAGGATCGACGACGCGCCCAGCGCCTCGAGGTCGGGCAGAAGCCGCCAGACATCGGCGGCCGGCACGAGCGCATGGACCGCGACCATTCCCTCGGCGGCAAGCGGCAGGACGCTCGGCACGCGCGGGCTCAGCAGCTCGCCGATCCCCGGGAGCGCGCTTTCCGGCGCGTTCAGCATCAGGTACCGGTGCTGCCGCGCTTCGACGACGGCGCGCAGCATCGCGACGAGCGGGCCGGCGCGTTCTTCGTCACGCGCGACGAGCACTGCCTCGGATTCGAGCAGCACGGCGATCGAGCGCAGGCCGTTGGTGCGCAGCGTGTTCCCGGAGGAGACCAGGTCGACGATCGCGTCGGCGAGCCCGAGGCGCGGTGTGATCTCGACGGAGCCGCTTACGTCCACGAGCGTCACGTCAACGGGCAGCAGCTCGGCGGTCAGGCGCGGGTAGACCGTCGCGACCGCGGCGCCGGCCAGGTCTGCCAGCTCGCGGTACGGCGACTCCTCGGGGACCGCCGCCTCGAGCTTGCAGGAGCCGAAACCAAGCGGCAGCACCTCGAGCACGTCCGCCCCGCGCTCGCGCACGAGGTCGATTCCGGTGATTCCGCAGTCGACGACGCCGTCCTGCACGTACTCCGGCACGTCCGACGCGCGCACGAGCAGGACCTCGACCGGTGCGTTGCGGCAGGGGAACGCGAGCGCACGGTCGCCCGGCTGCTCCGGACCAAGGCCCGCGTGTTCGAGAAGGTGAATGGACGGCTCGCGCAACCGGCCTTTGACCGGAAGAGCAACCCTCAGGACGTCGCGCGATCGAGCGCCTGCCGGTAGCCACCCTCGCCGTGACGCAACCAGTGGGCTACCCGCGTCACCGTCGTCGTCGAAGCGCCGGTTCGCTCGGCGATCTCCAGGTACGGCAGTCCCTGCTCCAGCAGACGCGCCACTTCCCACCGATGTGCCATCGCCTCGAGCTCCGACAGCGTGCACAAATCCCGGAAGAAGCTCTCCGTCTCGTCCCTGCTCTCCAGCGACTGAATCGCGTCGAAGAGTGCTCTCATTTCCTTGGTCCGCCATGGATGTCGCGTTCTCTCTCTCATGAGCTTATGTTAGCACGCTAACATG
>DATBDB010000072.1:0-19712 GCA_036270155.1 Gaiellaceae bacterium | reverse complement strand
GACGAAAGCGCCGACCTCGTCGGCGCCTTGCTGCGGATCGCGGAGTTCTTCCGCGACGAGTCGTGCGGCCAGTGCGTACCGTGCCGCGTCGGCACGGTACGGCAGGAGGAAGCCCTCCACCGGCTCGCGGCGGGTCGCGCGCACGAGGACGAGCTGCAGACGCTCGCAGAGCTGGCCCAGGTGATGCGTGACGCGTCGATCTGCTGGCTTGGCCAGACGGCGGCGAGCGCAGTGATGTCGGCAATCGGGAACCTGAAAGTGTTCGCCCAATGAGTCTCCTCGCCACCCCCAAGAAGATGATCGAGCTGTCGGTCGACGGCGTCCCTGTGCGCGTGTTCGAAGGCTCGACGATCCTCGACGCGTGCCGCATGCTCGGCAACGAGCAGCCGACGCTCTGTTACGGCGACACGCTGACGCCGGTGAACGTCTGCCGCGTGTGCGTCGTCGAGGTGGAGGGCGCGCGCACGCTGGTCCCGTCGTGCTCGCGTATCGCGGAGCCGGGAATGGTCGTGCACACCGACTCGGAGCGCGTGCGCACCTCGCGGCGGCTCGTGATGGAGCTGCTCGGCTCGTCGGTCGACCTCTCGACGGCGCCGGATGCGCTCGCCTACATCGAGCAGTACGACGCGAAGCCGGATCGCTTCGGCCCGGATGCGGCGACGGTTGCGCAGGACGTGAAGATCGACAACGACCTCTACGTGCGCGATTACTCGAAATGCATCCTCTGTTACAAGTGCGTCTCGGCGTGCGGCGAGGATCACCAGAACACGTTCGCGATCGCCGTCGCGGGCCGCGGGTTCGACGCGCACATCTCGACGGAGCTCGACGTGACGCTGCCAGAGTCGGCGTGCGTGTACTGCGGCAACTGCATTGCGGTATGCCCGACGGGCGCACTGATGTCGGTGCCGGAGTACGAGAAACGACAGGCCGGCACGTGGGACGCCGAGAACGAGACGGTCGTGTCGACGGTGTGCCCGTATTGCGGCGTCGGCTGCAACCTCGAGCTGCACGTGCAGGACAATGAGATCGTGAACGTCACCTCGCCGCACGACCATGACGTCACGGAGGGCAACCTCTGCATCAAGGGCAGGTTCGGCTACCAGTACGTGCAGAATCGCCGCTGATGCAGGTACTCGTTCTCTACTGGCAGGAGATCCCGTCGCTGATCCGCGTTACCGCGGAGGATGGGACGCAGGTATCGCGCCAGCTCCCAAACTGGTTTCAGCAGGAGATCGACCGCGTCGCGATGGAGCAGGGCCTGATCGGGAGCGACGCGTACCTCGAGCAGTTCGCCTGGCACGACCTGGAGCCGCGCGACGGTGCACCGAACGACGTGCTCGACGCGGTCGAGACCGAGCTCGTCGCGACGCGCCACGGCTGATCGCTCCCAACAACGCGAGTGGCCCGCCCAGAGGCGGCGGGCCACTCGTCGCGTGCTCAGTCTTCTTGCGAGTGAACGGGCTTGAAGTACCGCTCGAGCTCCCACTCGGCCACGTTGTTGCCGAGGTTCACGCCCTGCTTCACCGAGTTGCGGAAGTGGAAGCCGAGCCAGACCCGCGCGTCGATGACCTGGTTCTGGATGTCGTCGACGCTGTTGAAGTGCTGCGTCGTCGTCAGGACCGTGCTTCCGTTCTGTCCTCCCGGCATCGTGACGTCGACATGCTTCGTGTCCAGCGCGGCGGCCAGTGCGTCACTGAAGGCCGCGGTGAAGCACCCGTGCTGGGAGGGATATTCGGGATGTCCCGGCACGCCAAGAAGCGCCTGCCATGCCGGGTCAGCGGTCGTGGCGGGATTGCCGTCCTGGTCGGCGCTCCGGATCGCGTTGATCGGCCGCCACGCGAGATAGAAGAACTTCGAGTCGTAGCAGGCGATGCCCGCGTCGGTAGCGACGATCTCTCCCATCGCGAGCAGATGTGCCGCGTCGACGAGATCCATGCCGTGCTGGGCGATGACGCTCTGCATCGTCTCGTTGTACTGGTTGATGTTGTTCCCGACCCAGAAGAACGCGATCGCCGTCTGTTCCGGAGTGCGGACGGTGCTGTTGAGAGCCCCATAGGCCTGCGTCTCGTTCAAGTCCTTCGCGTACTGATGGCTCGTCAGTGAGGGCGGCGGGTCCGCCCGAAACTGCGACGCCCGGTCGAGCAGAAACGGGCGCATCGTTGCGAGCCAGGGCGTCTGCACCTTCTGACCGGGCTGCAGCTGCCACTGTCCAGGCAGGGTAGGCCCGTTCCCACCGTAGGCCGGCGTCGGAGCGTTGAGGCCGTCCCCGGCGCGGAAGGCGATGATGTCGTTCGCCGCCGCTTCGCCGACCGCGACGCCGTTCGTGACGTCGCCTGTCAGCGTCGCGAGATACGCGGTGTACTCGGCGTCGACGGTTGCCTGCTGGTCGGGCAGGTTGTGGTCGCGCGTCGTCCGCGCGGCTGCCGCGACGGCCGCCGGCACCGAAGCACCGGGAACGACCGTGACCGTGAAGTCGTGGTACGGCGCATAGCGTCCCGAGAGCTTCGTCACGGCGTCGTAGACGGCCGCCTGCACATAAGACATGTAGACCATGCCGTCGGTCTGGAACTTCGACGGCAATGAGGCGCGAACCGCGTTCACCGTGTTCGTGTTCCAGGTCACGACGGCATCAGGGGGCACCTCGGCCGGCTTGCGACTCTCCGCCGACGCCACGGAGAGCGATACCGTCGCGCCCACTGCGAGGATGGCCGCAAGCACGAGCAGTGGTTTGATCCGAACCTTCCCTCTCATTTCTTCTCCTTTTCCGACGAGATCGCCTCGACGACGCGAAAGGGATCGAGCCCGGCGCGCTGCGCAGCAAGCGCAGCAACACGGGCCACGGACGCGTCGAAGACGAAGAAGCAGATCTCGTCTTCCGGAACGTAGATCGAACGTTCGAGGCGGACTTGTGTCCCCTCCTGCGACAGCTCCTCCGCAGCGGAGCGTGCACGGCACTCGCGCGCGACCCGCTCGCCCGCTTGACCACGGGCGAGATAGGTCTCGACGAGGTAGCTCGGCACGTCCTCGACGCTAGGGCAGGTACGTCGCGATGGAAACGTCAGAACGTCTGAACTTTGCGCGGGGAACTCAGTGCAGCCGGTTGGCGAGCTCGGTGCGTGAGCGAACGCCGAGCTTGGCGTAGATGTGCGTCAGGTGACTGGCCACCGTTCGCTCGCCGAGGAATAGCGCGGCGGCGACCTCGCGGTTTGTTTGCCCCTCGGCCACCAGGGCGGCGACGCGGCGCTCTGCGGCGGTCAGGCCCTCTTCACGGCTGCGCCCCCCGATGCTGCCGAGCTCGGCACGCGCCTTCTCAATCCACGTGGCCGCACCCAGTTCCTCGAAGCTGCTCAGCGCTGCGCCGATCGCGTCGCGAGATGCGCGCTTCTGTCGGAGGCGCCTGCGAACGACGCCAAGGGCAAGCAGGGCGCGAGCTCGACCGTAGGGGTCACCAACGGCCTCGTGCTGGGCGACTGACTCTCCCAGCAGAAAGTGGCCCTCGTCGAGCGTCCCCTGGGCGGCCGCAACGAGACCTCGGCAGCGCGCAACGTGCGCGAACACCCACTCGCGGCCGACGCGAGCCGCGTCTTCCTCCCAGCGATCGACGAGACGAATCGCGTCGTCCGTCCGTCCGTTCTCGAGGAGCAACTCGGCGTAGTCGGAGCTCCACCAGCGGACGCTCGGCTCACCCCACCCGAGCTCAGCGGCCCGCCTGTCAGCCTTGTCGAGCCACTCCGTGGCCGCCGTCGCATCTCCGCTCCACAGCGCGACGAGTCCGAGGATCCCCAGGTGCTGCGGGGGATGAAACCCGAACCGCTCCTCAGCAAGCTCGAGCGCTCGTTCCGAATGCCGGCGGGCGGTGTCCAGTTCGCCGCGATGAACTGCGATGATCGCGATCGGAAGGTGGTCCTGCGGCACCTCCAGCCCGTACTGGATCGAGATGTCGTGCGCGGCAGCGGCATGCGCGGCTGCCAGCGCCCAACGCCCCGCCCAGAACTCGACCCAGGAAAGGCCCCAGAGCGCGCGGGCACCACGCGGCTCGTCACGCTCGCGCCACTCCTCGTGCTCACGCTCGAAGAATGCGCGGGCCGCGTCCCTCGAGGAGGACGGTGCGAGCGTGTTCGCGACGGCCAGCGTCGCCTCCTGCACCAGCTGTTGGCCCCCGACGGCAGGGGCGAAGTCGCGCGCCTGCGCCGGGAGATCGTGAGGCGCCTCGGCGTCCCCGGCGAACCAGCCGAGAATGGCCTGGACCGCTCGAGCGCGCGTCCGAAGCTCATTGTCGTCTAGCTGCTCAGCGAGCTCGAGCGCTGCGCGGGCATGGTCAGCCCCCGCCCTGAACCGCGTTACCCACGCGAGCCGACAGTGGATGTCGGACTGAAGCGCCGGGCGCGATGCCGCCTCGTGCAAGGCTTCCTCCAGCAGCTCGCTTGCGCGGTCCTGGCCTTCTACGTTGGCGAGCAGGATGAGAGCCTCGGCCCGCAACGAGCCGATGCCCGTCTCGGCCAGCAGGTCGGTCGCGAGCGTGTGAGCGCGCGTCCACTCCCCGGCCGCGTGATGCGCACGCGCTGCAGCCAGCGCGCGCCGATGGCGCTTGTCACCCGCGTCCCGTGGCGTCAGCCGAAGCGCTTGCTCTGCGAGCTCGGCTGCGACGGCCGAGGCGCCGCGGTCGGCCGCCAGGCTCGCGGCGCCGTCGAGCACTCGGGCGACGTCGTCATCCGGCGCGTCCCTCGATAGCGCAAGATGGCGAGCACGGAGGAGTGGATCCTCCACGGCTTTCGCGATCCGCCCGTGCACGCTCTGCCGCTCCTCACCCAGATCCAAATAGAGAACTGACGAGAGCAGCGGATGGGTGAAGCGAATCGTTCCGTTCTCGCGCTCGATCACGTGCGCGGCGATTGCCGGGTCGAGGGCGCCGACCGCGACGCCCGCCCGCCCCAGGAGAGCTTCCGACGTCGTGCCGACCGCCGCGGCGAGCCCAAGCGCCTCGCGCGTGGGAGCGGGCAACCCGGAGATCCTCGCCCGCACGAGCTGTTCGAGCGTTTCCGGCACCGACGGAACAAGGTCAATGTCCTCGTTGAGCACGCGGACGAGTTCCAGTGCGAAGAACGGGTTTCCGCCCGACCTCTCGTGAACGCGAAGCAGTGTCTGGCGCGCGAAGGGCCTCCCGAACCGATCGCGCAGCAGCCGATGGAGTGCCCCGACGCTGAGCGGACCGACCGGCAACCGGCGGACGGCGTCCGCGCCCAGCGCCTGTTCGAGTCCGGACGGCTGAACGGTGTCGTCGAGGCGACGGGCCAGCAACAGGCTCACGTGGTCGGAAGGGAGCCTTCGCAGCCCGAACGCGAGTGCCTGCGCGGACGAGCTGTCGAACCACTGAACGTCATCGATCGCGAGCAGTAACGGGACCTCCTCAGCGAGCACCTGCAATGCAGTGCGAATCGCCATCCCGAGCGCGCGTGGATCGATCCGGTCCCCCGCCGCCTCTTCGCGGAGGAGAGCGACTTCGAGCGCTCGCCGTCTCGGCGTCGACAGCGCGGGCAGCACGTCGTCGAGGACGTCCTCGAACAGATCTCCGAGACCCACGTGGGCGAGGCTGCGCTCGGCCTCGGTCGGCTGCGAAGTAAGGACGCGCAATCCCCCGGCGCGCCCATGCGCGAGGCCCGCACGCCAGAGCGTGGACTTCCCGATTCCGGCCTCGCCTTCGAGCACGAGCGCGGCGAGTCCCCCGTCCGCGTCGTCGATGAACGCGTGGAGCGAGGCGAGTTCCTCTTCCCTGCTGACAAGCTCGAACACGGGACCTCCTCGCCAGCGATCGTGACAGAGAGGCCATGAGGAAAACAACCCGCGGCGGGGAGCGCCGACCCTCGATCGGTCGGACGGCCCCCGCTGCGGGAGTGATTAGCCGAGCGGCAGTGCGGCTGTGCGCTCGATCTGGACCGACTTGAGCTGGTTCGGATCGAGACCGAGCAGCTTGAGAATTGTCGGAGCGATCTGCGTCGTTGCGACCGGCTTGTCGTTGTTGCCGGAGTTCTCGATCGGCTTGCCGCTCACGACGAGCGCCACGTTGCGGTCGGCGGGGTTGTCGCCGCCGTGCTCTGCGATCTTCGCCTGCTTGCCCGTGTAGACCGAACCGACCTGCGCGATGCCGAGCACGTCGGGCGCGCGGGCATCGCCGGCCGGGACGCCGAAGTACGCGGCGGCCGCGGCACCGGCATACGCCGCGCGGAGCCCTGATGCGGTGTACGCCTTCGCGTTGCCGTTGATGTCATTGCCGACTCCGTCGTGGTGCAGGAGGTAGTCCTTCGCGAAGGACGTCGCAGCGGCGGACCGGTCGTTGAGCCAGATCAGCATGCCGTCGTCGTCGATCGAGAACGCGACGAGCGGGCCTGCGCCCGGGTGCGCCACCTGCCACGCCGCGTCGAGGCCGTCGAGGATCGGGCCGTCGGGGATGCGCGTGAGCTGAGCTGGATTGGTCGGCGACTGGCCGTGCTTCGCCGAGAGGATGATCACCGTGTCGGGTGCAAGCCCACGCTGGTCGATTACATGCGTCATCTCCCCCACCTTGTTGTCGATGTACGCGAGCGCGCGCTGCAGCAGCGGCCCGGGCGTGCCGTCGGCGAGGTAGCCGCCGGCGAGACCTTGCGAGGTCGGGAGCTTCTCCGCCGTCGAAACGGTCTGGAAGTTCATCCCGAAGATCGCCGGCGTGCCGACGCGGTTCGTCCCACTGTGGTCGTAGCCGTTGATCTCGTTGATCACGGCCTGCACCTTGTAGCTGTCGTACTGCATGGTGAGCGCGTTGTCCGTCGTCCAGTCGTTCGAGGAGCCGGAGGTCGGAGCGTCACTGTTGATCTCCGGTGTGAATAGGTCCTGGATCCCCGTGCCCGACGGCCCGTTCAGAACCTCGTACGCCGCGTGCTTGTCCGACCAGGCGGTGCGCAGGCCGGCGGCACGGGCGACCTCGAAGATCGTGTTCACCTTGATGTAGGAGTGCGGATAAACCGGCTTGCACGTCGTCGCATCGACCGGCAGCTGAGCCGGGTCGAGCAGCGAGGTCGCGTTGCCGGTCAACTGGAGGATGCTGTTCGGCAAGCCACTCAGGCCCTGTCCTGAATCCAGGGAGTGCTGATCCTTCGCGGCCTGCTCGAAGTAGGTGACCTCCGCGCCCGGCGCAGGCCCGGTGCAGTCGGTCGTGCCTGCCGGGAACATCGAGTGATTGAACGAGTCGTCGTAGTAGATGCCGGTCGTCTTCGGGTTGCCGCCGGTCACCTGACCGACCATGCCCGGGAACGAATCCGACGGAAATGGCGTGCGCGCGTTCGAGAATGATGTTCCATTGCGCACGAGCTTGGCGAGTGCCGAGGACGGGTGGCGCTCGGCGAACCACGCGAGGTCGGACTGGTGCAGCCCGTCCACCGAAAGCAACAAGACGTGGTTCGCAAGATGGTGGTCGGCTCGCGCCCCACTCAAGGACGCGATACCTGCGGCGGCGGCCACGGCGACGATTGCCGCACCCGCTGCGGCCAGGACGAGAAACCGTTTCACGTTTGACTCCCCTCTGTCTGCGGTGAGCCTGCCGCGTCGCCGACTATCCCCGCGGTTCGCACCTCGGTGGGTAGACAGATGGTTGAGAGAACGTGTCGGTCTCTGGGTGCTTTCAGAAGACCTTCAGAAACCGCGTGATTGTCTGTACTGAGTGATTGAAGCGCGAGGGCTAACCAAGGATTACGAAGACAAGCGGGCGGTCGACGACCTCTCGTTCGACGTTCACCCCGGGATCGTGACCGGTTTCCTCGGCCCGAACGGGTCGGGCAAGTCGACGACGATGCGGCTGATCCTCGGTCTCGACCGGCCGACGAAAGGCACTGTCACCGTCAACGGCAAGCACTACCGCGACCACCCCGCGCCGCTGCACGAAGTGGGCGCGCTGCTCGAGGCGCGGTCGGTGCACACCGGTCGCTCAGCGCGCAACCACCTGCTCGCGCTGGCGCAGACCCACGGCATTCCTCGCAACCGCGTCGACGAGCTCATCGACGTCGTCGGCCTCCACGACGTCGCGAAGAAGCGCGCCGGCAAGTTCTCGCTCGGCATGGGGCAGCGCCTCGGCATCGCCACCGCGCTGCTCGGCGATCCGCAGACGGTGATGCTCGACGAGCCCGTCAACGGGCTCGACCCCGAGGGGATCCACTGGATTCGCAACCTGCTCAAGAGCCTCGCCGCCGAAGGGCGCACGGTCTTCGTCTCGTCGCACCTGATGAGCGAGATGTCGCTGACCGCCGATCACCTGATCGTGATCGGCCGCGGGAAGCTGATCGCCGACACGAGCGTCGCCGACTTCGTGGCGGGCGCGTCGAAGCAGCTCGTGCACGTGCGCTCCCCGCAAGAGACCAAGCTGCGGGAGATCCTCTCCGGCCTCGGCGCCACGCTGAGCGACGCGGACGGCGGCCTGCTCGAGGTGAGCGGCCTGACCGCGGAGCAGATCGGCGAGGCCGCGGCCGCTCAGAAGATCGTGCTCCACGAGCTGACGCCGCACCAGGCATCGCTCGAGGAAGCGTTCATGGACCTGACCCGCGGCGAGCTCGAGTACGCGGCCGCCGGCGAGGAGGCCGCATGAGCGCCGTCGCGATCCCCGGCACCACCTTCCGCGGCAAGGTCACGCAGGCTCGCGTGATCCTCTCCGAGTGGACGAAGCTGCGCAGCGTCCGCTCGACGCGCTGGTCGCTGCTCGTCGCGACCGTGCTCACGATCGGCTTCCCGATTCTCGCGGCCAGCGTGATCTCCGCCCACTGGGGTCATCAGAGCCCCGAGGAACGCGCCACCTTCAACCCGCTCGATCCCGCGCTGATCGGATCGCAGATCGCACAGCTCGCGATCGGCGTACTCGGTGTCCTCGTGATCAGCGCGGAGTACTCGACAGGGATGATCCGCGCGACCTTCACCGCTGTCCCGAAGCGCCTGCCGGTGCTGTGGGCGAAGGCAATCGTGTTCGCCGTCGTGACGCTGGTCCTCATGCTGCCGTCGGTGCTGATCGCGTTCTTCTCGAGCCAGTCGATCCTGTCGCGCCACCACGCGAACATCGCCTGGTCCCATCCCGGCGTCGCGCGTGCTGTCATCGGCGCAGCGCTCTACCTCACGGTGATCGCCGTCCTGTCTCTGGGCCTCGGCACGATCGTCCGCAACACCGCCGGCGGCATCGCCACCTTCGCCGCGGTGTTCTTCGTCATCCCGCCGCTGATGAACGTGCTGCCGGCGAGCTGGAACGACGCGATCAGCCCGTACCTCCCCAGCAACGCCGGCCGCTCGATCATCTCGATCACGCACGACGCGCACGCTCTCGCGCCCTGGACGGGGTTCGCGCTCTTCTGCGGCTACGCAGCGATCACACTGGTCGTCGCCGCTGTCCTACTCGTCCGCCGCGACACCTAGGGCCCGCCGACCTAAACCTTCAGCTAGGTGCGTTTTCTCCTTAACAGCGACAAGTCCCGCGCGAGGCGTTATCGGGTCTTGAACACGTTTGGCGGCGCTCGAACCGGTTACGCGGGAAACTCATGACGAGAACGCCCGTCGAAGAGCAGCGCGAGCCTGCTTCCGAGGTTGCGGAGGAGCGGATTGCGCATACGGGGGCGCTGGCGCGCATTGCTGCTGCATGCGCGCGCCGTCCCTGGCGCGTGGTTGGCGGTTGGGTCTTTGTGTTCGTTGTGCTGATTGGTCTCAACGCCGCGTTTCACGGCAAGCTGATCAACGACTTCAACATCCCGGGCTCGGACACACAGCGGGCGACGGACCTGATCACGGCGAAGTTCGGTGCCCAGAAGGGAGCAGCGCTTCGGGTCGTGGTCGCGGCTCCCGCCGGCCAGCGGCTCGATACGACGCAGCGGGAGGCCGCCGTCCGACGGATGCTGGCCGCCGGCATTGCCTCGCAACGATCGCTCGACGACCACCCCAAGGATGTGGCGGCGATCACGAACCCGCTTGCCCCCGGCTCGAGTCAGCTGTCGAAGAGCGGCCAGGTTGCGTATTTCGACATCCAGTACGACCGCACCGGCTTCCAGCTCCCGCGCTCGGGTGTGGTAGCGGCAGAAGACCAGCTGCGCACGATCGGTAGCGCCGCAAACCTCGACGTCCAGTTCACGGGTGAGGCCGAGAACGCCCCGCCCACCCAGGGGCTCAGTGACCTGATCGGACTGCTCGTCGCCTTCGTGATCCTGATGGTCCTCTTCCGGGCGCTCGTGCCGACCGTGATCCCGCTCTTCTTCGCGATCACCGCCGTTCTCGGAGCGTTCCTGATCCTCTTCCTCGCAGCGCGCCTCACGCACTTCAACACGGTGACCGAGATCCTCGTGCCGATGATCGGCCTCGGCGTCGGCATCGACTACACGCTCTTCATCGTCACCCGCTTCCGCCAGTTCCTGCATCACGGGCTCTCTCCGCAGGACGCAGCCGCCGCGGCCGGCGCAACCGCCGGGCGCGCCGTGGTGTTCGCCGGCGTGACCGTCGCGATCTCGATCACCGGGCTGGCACTGATCGGGCTCGACTTCATCACCAAGCTCGGTATCGGCAGCGCCCTCGGCGTGCTCACCGCCGTGCTGCTCGCCACCTCGCTCCTCCCTGCGGTGCTGTCGCTGCTGGGCCAGAAGATCGACCGCGGACGGTTTGGTCTACCGAGCGTCGACGAGTCGCGCCAGGGCCAAGCGCGCACGCCCGTCGCGGCCTGGGGACGCTTCGTCAGCACAAACGCGAAGGTCGTTCTGCCCGTCGTGCTCGTCGTCATCCTGCTCCTTGCCTCCCCGGTGCTCGCGGTCCGGCTGGGTCTGGCCGACGCCGGCACGGCGCCGAAAGACCAGACCACCCGCAAGGCCTACGACCTCTTGTCGACCGGCTTCGGGCCCGGCTTCACCGAGCCGATCCCCGTCGTAGTCGACATGCAGTCCGATCACGCAGCCGCCGCCAAGGTCGTCACGGCGCTCAAGCAGGTACCCGGGCTCTCCCAGGTCGACCAGCCGATCTACAACGCCAAGACGCCCGCCAAGGCATCGGTCGCGATCATCGACACCTACGGGAAGTACAAGCCGCAGGACCCGAAGACCGACCAGCTCGTCACGCAGCTGCGCAAGACCGTCATCCCGAACGCGCTTGCCGGATCAACGGCACACGCGTACGTCTCCGGATCGAACGCTGCCTTCACCGACATCGGCCACCAAATCTTCTCGCACGCGCCGTGGTTCCTGCTCTACATCATCGGGATCACCTTCCTGGTGCTCGCGATGGCGTTCCGCTCAGCCGTGATCGCGGTGAAGGCGGCGGTGACGACGCTGCTCTCGGCGCTCGTCGGCTTTGGCGTGCTGACGCTCGTCGTGCAGCAGGGATACGGCATGGGGATCATCGGGCTCGACCGCACCGGCCCGATCGAAAGCTTCGTGCCGCCGATCGCCTTCGCAATCCTCTTCGGGCTCTCAATGGACTACGAGGTCTTCCTCATGAGCCGCATCCGAGAGGAGCACGTGCATGGCGAGAACACGGTCGAGGCAGTCAAGGACGGCGTCGCAGGCGTCGGACGCGTGATCATCGCAGCCGCTCTGATCATGTCGTCGGTGTTCTTCTCGTTCCTCCTCGCCCCCGACCGGGTCTCGAAGGAGTTCGGCCTTCTCCTCGGGGTCGCAATCCTCACCGACGCGCTGCTGATGCGAATGACCCTGGTGCCTGCACTGCTCACCCTGCTCCGCGAGCGTTCGTGGGCGATTCCCAAGTGGCTGGACAAGTCGCTCCCGAATATCACGATCGAAGCGCCCGGCGAGCGCGCCACGCGCGACACACCACGCGAGACTGAGCTCGTTCCGTCGCGTAACGCCTGATCTGACCTGAACGTACCTTCGGGGCGCTCGCTATCGTTTTTGTAGTATCGCGGCCGATGGCAGCAACCTCGATCCGCGCCACCGTCTTTCCGCGCGCGACGCCGGCGGTTGATGTCGTCCTCGCGCTCGGCGGGGCCGCGCTCATCGCAGTGGCGGCGCAGATCAGCATCTCGCTGCCGTTCACGCCCGTGCCGATCACCGGGCAGACCTTCGCCGTCGCCACGACCGCCGCGGCGCTCGGGCTCAGGACCGGCGCTGCGGCTTCATTCCTCTACGTCGCCGCAGGGATCGTCGGGCTTCCCGTCTATGCGGACGGCGGCTCGGGCTGGCACGCCCTCTCGGGTGCAACCGGCGGGTACCTGGTCGGCTTCATGGCCTGCGCGCTCATCGTCGGCTGGTGTGGCGACCGCGGTTGGACGTCCAGCTTCTCTTCGACCGTCGGCGCCATGCTGCTCGGTGAGACCGTGATCTACGTCTGCGGCGTGCTCTGGCTGCGCCACTCGCTGCACACGCCACTCGCGAAGACGCTCGAACTTGGCCTCTACCCGTTCGTCGTCGGCGACCTGATCAAGGTCTACGCCGCCGCGGCTGTGTTGCCTCCGGCGCACCGCTTGGTTCGGCGGCTGCGCAGCACCGGTTAGTCCTGCTGCAGATACGCCAGGACGGCGAGCACCCGCCGGTGATCGCTGCCGGTCTGCGAGAGCTGGAGCTTCGTGAAGATGCTCGCGATGTGCTTCTCCACCGCGCCCACCGTGAGCACCAGCGCGCCTCCGATGGCCGTGTTCGAGCGGCCTTCCGCCATCAGCTGCAGCACCTCGAGCTCACGCGTGGTCAGCCGCTCGAGTGGGCCTTTCGCCCGCCGGCGTGAGAACAGTTGCGCAACAACCTCCGCGTCGAGCGCCGTACCGCCCTCGGCGACACGGCGCACCGCATCGACGAAGTCGTCGACGTTGAGGATCCGGTCCTTCAACAGATAACCCACGCCACCTCCGCCGGTGGCAAGCAGCTCGGCTGCATAGGTGTGCTCGACGTACTGCGAGACGACGAGGATCGCCATCTCGGGAACCGTCTCGCGCAACTCGAGCGCCGCGCGCAAGCCTTCGTCTCGGAACGTCGGCGGGAGGCGGATGTCGACGATCGCGATGTCCGGGCGCTCGCGCTTTGCCGCATGAATCAGCGCGCTGCCGTCGGCGACCGCATCGACGACGTCGAAGCCGTTGTCACGCAACAGGCGAGTGAGCCCGTCGCGGAGCAACGCGAGGTCTTCGGCGATCAGGACGCGCAAGGCAACTCTGCGCGTAGCCTGGTGCCACCACCGGACGGGCTGTCGATCGTGAGCATGCCGTCGAGCGCCTCGACGCGCCGGCGCAGGCCGCGGAGCCCGTCACCATCAGGCTTCGCACCGCCACGGCCGTCGTCCGCGATTTCCAGCACGAGGGTCGTTGCTTCCCGCACGATGTGGACGTCGATCCGTGTCGCCCCCGCGTGCTTCGCCGCGTTCGTCAGTCCCTCCGCCGCGACGAAGTACGCAGCCGTCTCGACTGCGGCCGGCGGACGTGCCGCGACGTTGGCCGTGACGTTGACGGGAATCGGACTGCGGTCGGTGAGCGCGGCGATCGCCGCCTCGAGGCCCCGGTCGGTCAAGACCGGCGGGTGAATCCCGCGGGCGAGGTCACGCAGCTCGCGCAGCGCTTCCTCGACGCCGAGGCGTGCCTCGGTCACGAGCTCGCGCGCACCGCCGAGATCGGAGACGAGCTTCTGCTCGGCCATGCCGAGGTTCATGCCCAATGCGACGAGACGCGCCTGCGCACCGTCGTGAAGATCGCGCTCGATCCGGCGCAGCTCCGACTCCTGCACGTCGACCGCCCCAGCCCGTGTCGTTTCGAGCACGTCGATCCGCTCCTCGAGCTCGCCGCGCGTCTTGCGGTGCAGGAACACGACGAGCCCATGGGCCGTGAGCAGGATGCCGAACGCGAGCATCGGCCAAATGGGCCAGAAGCTGTCGTGCCCGGTCATGGCCCAGACGAAGAGGAAGAAAACTTCCAGCGACGTCAAAACGCCGGCGTGAATCGCGAACGCTTGCGCCGCGCCGCCGCGACGGTCGCCGGTGCGACTCATGACGACGCCGAACCAGGCGTGGATGGCGAGAGGAAGCGCGAGAGCGAGCAGCGGCCACTGCGGCCAGAAGTCGCTCGCTCCGGTCAGCGCCCACACGACGACGATCACTGCGCTGACGACAGCCGAGGCGAGCGCGTGGGCGAGCAGACTCTTCCGCCTGAGAACCCGGGCTTCGGCGGCGCTCGTGCGCAGCGCTTCGTCGCCGCGGAGCAGATTTCCGGCGATCCAGATCCAGAGGAACGTCAACGGCCGGGCGATCTGTCCCGCCAGCACGAGCCCTACGACCCCGAGCGGCATCACGAGCACCGCCTTCTGGAGCGTGTCGATCCGCCCGATGCCGAGGTCCGTGTTCGTCCAGCGGTAATAGAGCGGCATCGCGATGACGAACAGCGAGTTGAACACCAGTCCAATGACCACGGCTGCGAACGGCCAGCCCAGCACGATCCGCAGGCCGAGGTAGGCCTGCTCGCGCCAGAAGGCGCGGTCCTTGAGCACTGCCTCGCCGCGCGCCCAGAAGCCGGTGCCTCCGGAGCTCGTCCGCCCGGCGCGAATCTCGACCCCGAGCAACTCGCGCGCCAGCGACGCCTCGGCGCCTGCCAGCGCTCCGACTGCGGCGCGGAACCCGAGAACGACCGGGATGACGAGCGGCGTGATCAGCACCGAGGCCGTCAGCGACCAGCCCGCAATCAGCACCGCGAGCGCGAACGACCCCGTGACCCACGCCGAGCCCAGGAAGAGCAGCGACCGGTAGGTCGCTGCCTCCCTGAGCGGCTGGAGCAGCCGGTGCATCAGTCGACCTCCGTCACCGGGTGCGTCGATTCGAGGCTCCAGTGCGGGAGCCAGCTGAGCGTTCGCGGGAGGTACCAGTTCCAGCGGCCGAGCAGTTTCATGGTCGAGGGGAGCAGCACGCCACGGATGATCGTCGCATCCAGGAGAACTGCAACCGCAGCCCAACGCCCATCTGCTTGAGATCGAGCGAGCTGAGCGACGCGAACACCGCGAAGACCGCGACCATCACTGCTGCGGCCGACGTCACGGTGCTCGCCGTCGTGCGGATGCCTTCGGCGACCGCGTCCCCCGTCGAATGACCCCGGTCGACGAGCTCCTTGATCCGGCTGACGATGAACACGTGGTAGTCCATCGACAACGCGAAGAGCACCGCGAAGAGGAAGAGCGGAAGCCAGGTGACGATGCCGCCGTTCGAGTGGAACCCGAGCAGTCCCTCCAGGTGCCCTTCCTGGAAGATCCAGACGAGCACGCCGTACGACGCCGCAACCGAGAGCAGGTTGAGCGCGATCGCGGTCAGCGGCACGACGATCGAGCGGAACGTCGCGAGCAGCAAGAGGAACGCGAGCCCGAGCACGAACGCGAACACGTACGGGAACCGGTGCTTGATCGTCGCGTTGAAGTCCGCGTTGCCGGCCGTATCGCCCGTCACCGCGTGCTGCGCGTCCGGGATGCGCCCGATCGTGTCAGGGAGCACGGTGCTCCGCAGCGTTGCGATCGCCCGGTTCGAGGACGCGTCGTAGCCGTTGCCACGCAGCGGGATGTCGATTCGCGCCACCGTGTGCTTTGCGTTCACCTCCACCGTCACGGGCTCCGTGAGCAGTCCTGTTGCGACCGCTTCCTTGCGCAGTCGCGCGATCGCCTGCCTGACGGGCGCGGCGGTCACGTCGCGAGCCTCGACGACGACCGTCGCCGGCACCTGCGAGCCCGGAAACGTCTTGTCGATCTTCGCGTAGGCGCTGACGACCGGGATGCTCTTCGGCAGGTCGTTCAGGCCCGGCATCTTCGTGTGGATCGAAAGCGCCGGCAGCGCCATCAGGACGAGGGCCCAGGTCGCGAAGCCCGCAGCGAGCCACGGATGACGCAGCACCGGCCGCAGCACGAAGTCCCACACCCGGGACGTCTCACGATCGCCCTTGGCCCGCTGGAGGAACGTGCGCCGGTCGCGGACCCGCTCGAGTGCGCCCGACTCCTGTCCGACCAGTCGAAGGAGCCGGTGCGCCGTCGCGGCGAGCACACTCAGCACGCCGCGGTCGATGCGGTCGTTGAGCTTGCCGAGCAGCGCCGGGAGCACCGTCAGCGAGCCCACCACCGCGATCGCGGTGACGAGCATGGCAGCGATCCCCAGTGCGGTGAAGATCTTGGAGCCGGAGATGAGCATCCCGGCCATCGCGATCATCACCGTGCCGCCGGAGACGAGCACCGCCATGCCGGAGGTTCCCGCCGCGCGGATCAACGCCTCGTCGCCGTGGCCGCGCCGCCGTTCCTCGCGCTCCCGCTTGACGTAGAAGAGCGAGTAGTCGACGCCGACTGCCATGCCGATCAGCAGGATCACCGACGACGCTGCGTCGGTCGTGCGCACCAGATGGCTGACGAGCGAATCGAAGCCGATCGCCGCAAGGACTGCCGACATCGCGAGCAGCACCGGCAGGCCGGCGGCAACGAACGCGCCGAAGACGATCAGCAGGATCAGGAACGTGATCGGAAGCGACAGTTGCTCCGCGTTCGCGAGATCCTTGCCCATCGCGTCGCTGATCTGGTGGTTCACGCTTGCGCTGCCGAACTCCGCGACGGTGTAGCCCGGCGAGGCGAGCTGCAACGCAGCCACCGTGTCCAGCACCGGCTGTACGCGGGCGTCGGCGGTTTCCGAGTCGCCCCGCAGGTCGAACTCGACGAGCACGGCTTGCCCGTTTTTCGACGTCTGGGTGTGGCGGACGTTCATGACCTGCGGCTGCGCCTTCAGGCGCGAGATGACCGCCGCAAGGGTGCTGGCGAAGACGGGATCGGTCGCCACCCTGTGCGTCTTCGACTGCACGAGCACGCTTTCGCCGGCCGGGTGCTTGAAACCCGAGCTCGAGAGGATCGTCTCCGCACGTGCAGACTCGCCGGTCCCGTTCTCCGAGTTGGTGAGGTTCACCGCCCCGGTCATCGTTCCGGCGGTCACCGCGGCGACCACGAGGGCCAGCCAGGTGAGCGTCGCGGTCTTCCAGTGGGCGGCGCTCCATCGGGCTGCGCGCGCCGTGACATTGAGCTTCATCCGTGCCTCCAGTTCGCTGTTGTGGCCTCTTGTCGAGGCTGCCTGCGCCTATGGCGCGGCGAAATGGGACGCACTGGTGTGCTCGGTGGGGTTAACCCCCCTGTTTGCGCGCGGGCCTACCCCGCCCGACTATCCCTGCGTGAGTCCGATCACGTGACCCTCAGGGTCGCTGAACTGGCCAAGGGTGACGTTCTCCATGATCGTCTCGGGCCCAAAGATGCGCGTGCCGCCCAGGCTCTCGGCCTTGGCGAGCGCCGCCTCGATGTCGGGCACCTGGACGTAGAACGTGACGTGCCCCTCATACCCATCGGGGCCCGCCCCGATGCCACCGCCGACGCCGTTGCCGCTGTCGGTGATCAACCCATAGTTCATTGGATTGTTCGCGTCGATCTGCCAGCCAAACAGGTCGGCGTAGTACTTCTGGAGCTTCGGACCGTCCTTGCCGATCACCTCGAAATGCACCACCGGGTTCGCCATGTCGCCTCCTTTGACTGCTTGAACCAACGACTCTAATGCCGGTCGGCGCGTACCGCCGACGTGCTTACTTTCCTTTTTGTAGTATCACCGGCCGATGGCCACCTCCTCACCCCACACCACCGCCTTTCCGTGGGCCACGCAGGCCGTGAACGTCGTCTGCGTAAACTCGAAGCGATGCTGATCGGAGTCCTCACCGGCGGCGGCGACTGCCCTGGCCTCAACGCTGTGATCCGCGCGGTCGCGCGGCGCTCCTGGGCAAACGGTCACGAGGTGATCGGCGTGCGCGAGGGCTGGCGCGGGATGGTCGAGCATCTCTTCGAGCCGCTCGGCCCGCAGCAGATCTCCGGGATCCTCCCGCGCGGCGGGACGATCATCGGCACCTCGCGCACCAACCCGTACAAAGTCGACGGCGGCGTCGACAAGGCGCGCGCAGCCTTCCAGGAGCTCGACGCGCTCGTCGCGATCGGCGGCGAGGACACACTCGGCGTCGCTTCCCGGCTGTTCGAGGAGTTCCAGCTGCCCGTCGTCGGCGTGCCGAAGACGATCGACAACGACCTTTCCGGCACCGACTACACCTTTGGCTTCGACACCGCCGTCTCGATCTGCACCGAGGCGATCGACCGCCTGCACACGACGGCCGAGGCCCACAACCGCGTGATGGTCGTCGAGGTGATGGGCCGTCACGCCGGCTGGATCGCCGTGCACAGCGGCATCGCCGGCGGCGCCGACGTGATCCTCATCCCCGAGCGGCCCGTCGACTTCGAAGCGGTTTGCGAAGAGATCCGCCGCCGCCACGCGCGCGGCAAGAACTTTTCGATCGTCGTGATCAGTGAAGGCTGCGAGCTGCCCGGCGCCGACGACAAGGGCGAGGTCGACCAGTTCGGCCACAAGCTGCTCGCCAAGCGCGGCGTCGGCGAGCGGCTCGGCGAGGAGATCGAGAACCGCACAGGCTTCGAGACCCGCGTCACCGTGCTCGGCCACATCCAGCGTGGCGGCACCCCCACCCCGCGCGACCGCATCCTCGCGACGCGCTTCGGGCTCAAGGCCGCCGACCTCGTCCAGGCCGGCGAGTTCGGCCAGATGGCCGCGCTGCGCGGCGACGACGTGATCGCGTGCTCACTCAAGGAAGCGACCGCCGAGCTCAAGACGGTGACGCCCGAGTGGTACGACGTCGCTAAAGCGTTCTTCGGTTAGGGCCGAACTCTCGAACCTGGTTAAAGAGCGAACCAGGTTCGGCTAGCTCTCAACCTGGTTCGCTTTCTAACCAGGTTGATGAGTTACAGCTCGGCTAACGGGAAGCTGCGGTGCCGCCGCGGCGGCACGATGAAGTTCTGACGGTGCGTCGTCGACAGCACTTCGTTGAAGCCCTGCGGCCGGCTGCGCGCTTCGAGCTTGATCGTCTTGCCCTCCAGCTGGCCGTCCATCGCGCGGCGGTTGCGGCGGAAGTCGTCGCCCGTCGGATTGAAGACCACGAAATGCACCCCGGCCGCTGACAGCACGCCGATCTCATCCGGCTTCTCCGACCACGCGAACGGATTGTCGAGCGTGTTGAAGTCCGCGCGCACCGGGATCGCCGTGCCCTTCGGGAACACCGTGCCGTCGTGCGCGACAACGTCTCGGTCGAGGCGCGACGTCGTCTGGATCGACGCGCTGTGGCCCATCTGCCCCGATTTCTTGTAGTCGCGGTGCACGTCGGCCTCCGTCGAGACGTCCTTTGGCCCCTGGCGCACGGTCTGGGCGTTCTGCTTCACCTGCAGCCCCGGCTTGAACGCGGTTGCGACGCGCTCGTCGAAGTCGAAGTTGAGGTACCACGCCTCCAGGTCCTCATGAATATGCGACAGGTGCATGTGCGTGCCCTGGCGGAAGTAGTCGCTGCCGCGGAAGTCGACGTAGCCGAGCGTCTCGAAGTTCGCGATCGTGCCCGGTCCCATGCCTGCGCGCTGCGTTGACGTGAAGCCAAGGAAAAGCTCCGACGTGTCAGGGATCAGATCCGCGCCGGGGATCTGCGCGGCAACCGCCAACTGCTTCGGCAGCGATTGGCCGCCTTCGAACCCGCCGCCCGCGAAACCGCGGCGCATCGACGTGAGGTGGAAGAGCTTCGAGTCGCGGATGCGCTTCGTCGCGTCGTCGATGTGCGCGCGCGTGTCGGAGCGGAGCAGGATCGCGACGTCGTTCGACTCGAGCCGCGTGTCGAACGGGTCGCTCTGGAAGCGCTCCGCATCGAACAC
>DATBDB010000071.1:0-3970 GCA_036270155.1 Gaiellaceae bacterium | reverse complement strand
GCGGTCGCTGCGCGGTCCGATGCCACGACCGGCCAGGCGATCGTCGCGTTCGTGACGCTCAAGGGCGGCGCCGTCGGCTCCGTCGAGAAGCTCGAGGAGCTGCGCAACCACGTCGCGGTCAAGATCGGCGCGATCGCCAAGCCGGCGAACATCGTCTTCACGCCGGAGCTGCCGAAGACGCGCAGCGGCAAGATCATGCGCCGCCTCCTGCGTGACGTCGCGGAGAACCGGCCGCTCGGCGACACGACGACGCTCGCGGACCCAACGGTCGTCGACGAGCTCCGCTCGCGCGAGGCCGAGGAGCAGTCCAAGGAGGACTAGGTAGAGGCTTGATGCGGAATGCGCGCACTCGCGGATGAGCCATCCCCGCAAGCACCCAATTCCACATCAAGCCTCTTCGCGCCTCGTCCTCAGGGACGACGCGAATGTCGTTGCCAGGAGTGACACGAATCGGCTGAGCGGCCGATTCGCCGGGGCGCTCCGCATCGCAAGCTCTCTGCGACACCAATCGCAGAGGGGATTCAGGCAATGGACAACGTGATGCAGCTCGCCGAGGTACGTGCGCCACACGTGCGTGACGTGCGGGCCAACCTGGCCGGGGAGCTCGTCCTGCCCGGTGACACGAATTGGGACGAGGCGCGGCTCGCATGGCACCTCGCGGTCGACCAGCGGCCGGCGGCGGTCGCCATCCCGGAGAACGTCAACGACGTGATCGAGATCGTGGTCTGGGCGCGCGAGAACGATCTGCGCGTGGCGCCGCAAGGCACCGGGCACAACGCGCCGGCGCTCGGCGATCTCGCCGGCACGGTGCTCATGAAGATGCACGAGCTGAAGGGCGTGACGATCGACTCCGAGGCGCGGATCGCCCGCGCGAACGCCGGTGCGATCTGGATCGAGGTCGTGGAGGCAGCGGCCGAGCACGGCCTGGCCGCGCTCGCGGGCTCGTCGCCGGACGTCGGCGTCGTCGGCTACACGCTCGGTGGCGGGTTGTCGTGGCTCGCGCGCAAGCATGGCATCGGCGCGAACCTGGTCGTCGCGGTCGAGCTCGTGACCGCCGACGGCGATTTGCTCCGCGTCGACCGTGACAACGATCCCGACCTGTTCTGGGCCGTGCGCGGCGGCGGCGGCGCGTTCGGTGTCGTGACCGCGATCGAGTTCGAGCTCATCGAGCTCACCGAGGTCTATGCAGGCCACCTCTTCTTCCCGATCGAGCGCGCCGCCGAGGTGCTGCGCGCATGGCGCGACTGGACGGGGACGGTGCCCGACGAGATCACGAGCGTCGGCCGCCTCCTGCAGCTGCCGCCGATTCCGGAGATCCCGGAGCCGTTCCGGGGGAACTCGTACGTGGTCGTGCAGGCGATCTACTGCGGTGACGACGTCGACGAGGCGCAGCGGCTACTCGAGCCGGTGCGCGCGCTCGGCGCCGCAGTCGACACCTTCGGCGTCATGCCCGTCCCCGCCCTCAGCCGGCTGCACATGGACCCGGAAGAGCCGACCGCGGGCATGGGCGACGGCGGCACGCTGCGTGCGCTCGACGACGAGGCGGTCGACGCGTTCGTCGCGGCGGTTGTCGGCACGCCGATCGTGGCCGCAGAGGTACGCCACCTCGGCGGCGCGGTCGCCCGCGCGAAGGCCGAGCACGGAGCGCTCGCCTCGTTCGATGCGCCGTACCTCACCTTCGGCGTGGGGATGATCCCGGTGCCCGAGCTACGCGAGCCGCTGGCCGCGGCCGTGCGCGGGTTCGTCGAAGCACTCGAGCCGTGGGCCGCCGAGCACACGTACCTCAACTTCGCCGAGGGCCCTCGGGCCGCCATGACGCTGTGGACGGAGTCCGCGCTCCATCGTCTCCGCCGCATCAAGGCGCAGGTCGACCCGGCGAACGTGATCCGCTCGAACCATGAGCTGGGCTGACTGAACCGAGCAAGTAACAGACTGTTACGAGCCGAAGTCGAAGCTACGCTGCGGCCGTGCTGATCCTGGCCGCCGCGGCGATCCTGGCAAGTAACAGTCTGTTACAAGCTCCGGTGCAGACTGCCACCGTGCGCGTGCCCGTCGCGAACGTGTGGGAGGCACCGAACGCGGGGCACCTGCCGCTCGACCCGCACGTGTGGCCGACACCGCAGGTGAGCTACGCGCAGCGCATCGCGCTCGTCGGGCACATGCCGACGCAGGTGCTCTACGGCGAGGCCGTGCGCGTCATCGAGAGGCGCTCCGGGTGGACTCTCATCGCGGTGCCCGACCAGCCCTCACCGCTCGACAAGCGCGGCTACCCCGGCTGGGTGCGCTCGTGGCAGCTCGGCGCCGCGTTCGCGGCGCCGCTTGTCGTGACGGTTAAGAGCGCGAAGCTCGCGAACGGCACCGAGATCGGCTTTGGCTCGCAGGTTCCGGCCGGCACGGTTGCGACCGCCGCCACGCGCCCGCTGCCACGCACGCGCGCGGACATCGTCCGCACGGCGAAGCAGTTCCTCGGCCTGCACTACCTCTGGGGCGGCCTATCGGCGTGGGGCTACGACTGCTCGGGACTGACGTGGGCCGCGTATCGCGCACACGGGATCACGATCCCGCGCGACGCGGATGCGCAGTTCGCCGCCGGCACGCCTGTCGCACTCGCGAACGTGCAGCCCGGTGACTTGCTGTTCTACGAGAGCCCGGTCGTCGGCCACGTCTCGATGGTGATCGGGAACGGTCAGATGATCGAGGCGCCGAACTCGCGCAGCGAGGTGCGCGTCGTCCCGATCAGGACGAGCGACTTCCGCGGCGCCAGGCGCTTCTTCTGAGAGCGCTCCTCATCGCCGGAGCAGTCGCGATCATCGCCTTCGCGACGATCGGCCAGCTCTCGCACGACCATCACGTGTCGGCCGGCGGCTACGCGGCCGACGCGTTGCCGTTGCTCGTCGCCTGGTTCGCCGTCGCGTACGCAACGCGCCGCTTCGTCCCGACCTGGCTCGCGGGCGTCACCCTCGGCGTGGTCGCGCGGATGATTGCGCTCGGCCACTACCACTGGGATCAGCTCACGTTCCTGCTCGTCGCGCTCGTCTTCGTCGGGCTGATCGCGTGGCCCGTCTGGTGGGCCGCGCGCCGGCTGGACTAGGCCAGCAGCTTCTCGAACTTCGAGGCGTCGTCGAAGGGCCCGATCAGCGCCATGCGCAGGCCGGAGCCGCCGATGATGTCCTGTGCGACGCGCTGCACATCCTCAGCGGTGACGGCGTCGAGGCCCGCGAGCAGCTCTTCCGGCTCGACCGCCTTGCCTTCGAGCACCTCGCGGCGCAGGCCGAAGAGGATCAGGCCGTTCGGGCTCTCGGTCTGGAGCACGAACCGCCCCTTTGCGAGCGAGCGTGCCTTCTCGAGCTCCTCCGAGCCGACCTGCTCGTCGGCGAGCTTGCGGAACTCCGCCGCGATCACCTCCACCGCTTCCTCCGCGCGCTTCAGGTCAACGCCCGCCTGTGCAACCAAGGTGCCGGCGTCGGTGTACGAGCTGTTGAACGCGAAGACGTAATAGGCGAGTCCACGGCGCTCGCGCACCTCGAGGAAGAGGCGCGACGACATGCCGGTGCCGAGCACGGTGGCGAGGAGCTGCAGCGCATAGCGATCCGGATGGTCAAGCGGGTAGCTCGGGATGCCGACGCAGACGTTCGCCTGGTCGGAGTCCTTCTGACGCACGCGCACAAGCGGCTCCGGCGTGCGCACGACCGCGGCGGGCGCGGGCCGGTCCTTCCCGTTGCCGGACATGTCGCCGAGCAGCCCTTCGAGCGTCGGGATGAGGTCTTCGCCGACCATGCCGGAGACGCCGACGACCATGCGCGGCGGCGTGTACCAGTGGCCGATGTAATCCATGAACGTCTCGCGCGTCGCGGCGGTCACCGTCTCGCGCGTGCCGAGCGTTTCCCAGCCGAGCGGGTTCGACCCGAACACGAGCTCCTCGTACATCGAGCCGACGTAGTCGCGCGGCGTGTCGAAGTACATGTTCATC
>DATBDB010000070.1:0-11497 GCA_036270155.1 Gaiellaceae bacterium | reverse complement strand
GCCTGCTCGAGCTGCTCGCCGCAGTCGCAGCGCAGCGAGTGGAAGACGTCGCCGGTAAGGCACTCCGAGTGCACGCGCACGAGCACGTTTTCCGCACCGTCGACGTCGCCCTTCACGAGCGCGACGTGCGTCTTGCCGTTCAGCTTCTCGCGGAACGCAACAGCGGTGAACTCGCCGTAGTCCGTCGGGAGGCGAACGGATGCGCCGCGCTCGACGAGCTTTTCGTGCCTGCGGCGGTACTCGACGAGCTCGGCGACCGTGATCATCTTCAGCCCGTGCCGCTCGCAGTACGGGACGAGATCGTCGACGCGGGCCATTGTCCCGTCGTCGTTCATGATCTCGCAGATCACGCCTGACGGGTTCAGGCCGGCGAGCCGTGCGAGATCGACTGCAGCTTCGGTCTGACCGATGCGCTCGAGCACACCGCCTGGCTTCGCGCGCAACGGAAACACATGCCCGGGCTGCACGAGGTCGTGCGGCGTCGAGTCGGGGTGGATCGCGACCTGGATCGTGCGGCTGCGGTCGGCAGCGGAGATCCCGGTCGTCACACCTTCGCGCGCTTCGACGGAGACCGTGAACGCGGTGCCGAGCGGCGCCTCGTTGTGGTCGGTCATCGGGCGCAGCGCAAGCTCGTCGGCGCGCTCCTCGGTGAGGCACAGGCAGATCAGCCCGCGCGCGTGCGTCGCCATGAAGTTGATTGCGTCCGGCGTCGCGAACTGCGCAGCGACCGTCAGATCGCCTTCGTTCTCGCGGTCCTCGTCGTCGACCACGACGACCATGCGGCCTTCGCGAATCTCTTCGATCGCCTCTTCGACAGTGGCAAACCGTGTGGTCGCAGTCATCTGGGAAGGCTAGCGGGGGAGGAGCTTCTCGACGTACTTCGCAAGCACGTCGGTCTCGAGGTTCACCGGCTGTCCAGCTTCGAGCGTGCCGAGCGTCGTCGCCTGGAGCGTGTGCGGGATCAACGCGACCTCGAACCCGGCCTCGTCGACGGCCGCGACGGTGAGGCTCGTGCCTTGGACGGCGATCGACCCCTTCTCGACGATGTACCTCAGAAGCTCCGCAGGCGCCTCGAATCGCACGCGCCTGCCCTCGCCCTCGGGCGCAACGGTCTGGACGGCGCCGACGCCGTCGACATGGCCCTGGACGTAGTGGCCGCCGAGTGGATCGCCGGCGCGCAAGGCAGGCTCCAGGTTGACCCTCGACCCCTGGTCGAGGGTTCCGAGCGCCGTGCGGCTGAGCGTCTCCGGCACCGCGTCGAAGCTGAGCGACGACTCGTCGAATGCGACGACGGTGAGGCAGACGCCGTCGATCGCGACGGAGTCGCCGAGCTGTACGCCGTGCGCCGTCTCAGGCGCGGAGATCGTGAGGCGGCCGTCGACCATCGAGGCAACGGTCCCGACTTCTTTGACGAGTCCGGTGAACATGCGTGCATTGAAGCTGAGACCGAACGTGGCTCGGCGCCCGAACCAGGTTCTTCTCTGTGTGGGACGCTTACCGGCGCGCGTCCCGCAGCTCAGTCACCGTAGACGAGGGTCTCGACCGTCTCGCGGACGAGCACTTCCAGCTGGCCCCGTTCGCCCGGGACCGCGGTGCCGAGCTCGACGAGCAGCTCGTTGACCGCCACGCGGCAGCCGGGCGCCAGCTCGTCCGTCCCGATCTTTTGCACCTCGCGCAGCAGCTCGTCGTTCCCGAGCTGGCGGGTCAGCCAGTGGCTGAGATGCGTGACGAGCTGGTCGTCGGCGCGTTGGGAGGCATCAGGGCTCGTGGACATAGGCTTCGAGAAGCACGTCATCGCCGACCTGACGAGATGCCAAACGGGTCAACGCGCGCGGTGAGGGTAGCGCAGGCACGAACGTCGCTCCTGCGCCGCCGATGACCGGGGCGACGAAGAGGAGCACCTTGTCGACGAGGTCGGCCTCCAGGAACGCGGCCGCGAGCGTCGGGCCGCCCTCGAGGAGCAGCGACTGGACGTTCTCGGCTGCAAGCGAGCGGAGCTCGTCTTCCAGCGGACCGGTGCGCAGCTCGAGGTCGACGCCCTCCGGCAGCGGCCCCCGTGAGAAGACGAGCCGTCTCGGCTGCCCGCGCGGCGTCTCCACGTCTCGCGCATCCAGTCGCGGCAGGTCGGCGCGCGCCGTACCACCCCCGACTGCGACCGCGTCCACCTCTGCACGAAGCTCGTGGACGAGCCGCAGGCTCGCCTCGCCGCTGATCCAGCGCCGATTCGGGAGCGTCACGCGGCCGTCGAGCGTGACGGCGGCCTTGTAGATCACGAAGGGCCGTTGCCTCGTCACCCACGTCCGCCACGCCTCGTTCAGCGTGCGCGCCTCGAACCAGTCGACGAACTCGACGTCGACGCCCGCCGCGCGCAGGCGCTCCTCCCCGCCCGCAGCTTCCGGGTTCGGGTCGCGCGCGCCGAAGACGACGCGCTCGACGCCGGCGGCGAGGATCGCGTCCGTACAAGGCGGTGTCGTGCCGTAATGCGCGCACGGCTCGAGCGTCACGTAGAGCGTCGCGCCGCGTGCGCGGTCGCCCGCAGCGTCGAGCGCAACCACTTCCGCGTGGCGTCCCGCTGCTTCCGTTGCGCCCTCGCCGACGATCTCGCCGTCGAGCACGACCACTGCACCGACGGTCGGCTTCGGATGCGCGCGGCCGCGCGCCGCCCGCGCCAGCTCGAGCGCACGACTGATCGTCATTTCACGACTCCGTCGAGCCTACGTCGGTCACGCAAGTGCTTGCACCATCCGGCGATACGCACGGGGCAGATCCTCGCGCCCGAAAATCGCCGAGGCCGCAACGAAGAGTGTCGCGCCACGGTCGTACAGCGCCTTGATGTTCTCGTCGTTGACGCCGCCGTCGACCTGGATCGGCATGCCCTCGGGGAGCAGTTTGCGCAGCTCCTCGACGCGCTCGTACGTCTCCTCCTGGAACGGCTGGCCGGAGTAACCGGGATTGATCGACATGCAGAGGACGATGTCCGCATCACCGGCGACGGCGGCGACGTCCTCGGGCTTCGTCTCGGGATTGAACGCGACGCCGACCTGCAGCTCCTGCTCGCGCGCAGCGCGGATCGTGGCGGGCACGTCGTCAACCGTTTCGAAGTGGAAGGTAACGCTGTCCGCTCCCGCTTCGGCGAACTGCGGGAAGTGCTTGACGGGGTTGTCGACCATCAAATGCGCGTCGATGGTGCCGCCGTAGCGATGGATGATCGGGGCGATCGACTGGAGCACGACCGGCCCCATCGTGATCGGCTCGACGAAGTGGCCATCACCGACGTCGAAGTGGAAAACGCGGGCCTCCGAACGCAGAAGCGCCTCGAGCTGGTCGCTGAGGTTGGCGAAGTCGGCGCCGTAGATCGACGGCTCGACTTCAATCGTGCGGATCCAGTCACGCCACGGCACGCAGGGCTCGATCTTACGGTGTTCGCAGGCGTGCGATGAAGAAGCCGGAGGTGTGGTCGCGGTGCGGCATCGTCAGCAGGAACTCCGGCCGGGTCGGGTGCGCGTACTGCGGCCACTCGTCGGTGAGCGGCAGCACCTCGAGCCCGGAGGCGTCGACGACCGCCTCGTTCTCGTCCGCGTTCAGCGTGCACACCGAGTAGACGATCGTTCCGCCTGCGTTCGTCCGCTCGGCGGCGGCCTGCAGCAGCTCGAGCTGAAGCTCGGGCAGGGGACCGGCGCGCCAACGCAGGTCGGGCCGCCGCGCGAGCACGCCCAGTCCGGAGCACGGTGCATCGACGAGCGCGCGGTCGAAGCCGTCCTCGTCGAGCTCGCGCAGATCGGCGGTCACGACGCGGACGTTCGGCCCCACGTTCTTCGCGAGCGACTGCGCCCGTCCGGGATGCACCTCGACCGCGGTGATCTCGCCCGCGAGCATCGTCGTCTTCCCGCCCGGAGCGGCGCACGCATCCAGGATGCGCTCGCCGTCACGCGAGCCGAGCACGAGCGCCGAGAGCTGTGAGGCGCGGCTCATTGGGCGCATGCGAGATATATCAACGGTATCCACGACGTATGCGCCTGGTACATCAGTTGGCTCACCGACCGGTTCGGACGCGCGCACCTCGAGCGCGGGCGGCTCGTTCTGCGCTCGCATCAGCGCGAGCGCCGTCTCGTTGCCGAAGTCGCGCGTCCACGTCTCGGCGATCCAGTCGGGATACGACTCCTTCACCGGGCCTTCAGGGAGCGACGCGACGAGCCCGTTGAAGCCCTGCGCGAGCCGGCGCATCACAGCGTTCGTGAACGGCACCGCGCGCTCGAGGCGTGCCTGGCGCACGAGCTCGACCGTGTCGTTGACGACGGCGTGCTCGGCCTGGTCGGTGAACGCAAGCTGATACGCACCGAGCCGCAGCGCAGCCTTGACCGGCCCGTCGAGCTTGCGCACCGGACGCTTGCCGAGTTGCTCGATTCCGAAGTCGAGGGTGCGGGCGCGCTGCACGGTGCCGTAGGCGAGACGCTGCGCGAGCGCGCGGTCACGCGGGTCGAGTCCCTCGACGGCCGAGGCAAGGGCGCGGTCGGCGTACGCCTCCTCCTCGAAGACACGCCGAATGACCTCGTACGCGGCCTTACGCGCCGGCGCGATCACCTCAGGCCGCGCAAGAACTCGTCGTAACCCATCTGGTTGCGACCGTCGGGTTGCAGAACGTCGGGCACGAAGCGCCCGTCCTCGAGCCGCGCCTTCCAGATCGTCACGCGCTTGCCGTGCAGCTCGCCGCGCGCACCGATGTGCGGCGACAGCGCGCGCACCCGCCGCCACGCGTCGAGCGGATCGTCGAGGTTCAGCTCGCGGTCGGCGGCGGTGATCTTCTCGGCGTAGATCGCTCCGTCGTCGGGCTGGGGCGCGAAGGCCGGCGACTCGATCACCTCATTCAGCAGTCGCGCGGCAACCTCCGCTGAGCGTGCGTAGACCTGGCCCGCGTCGAGGTGGCCCACCTCGAACGCTTCTCTCGCTGCGATCGGGCCAGCGTCGAGTGCCTCCACCGTCTCGTGGATGGTGACGCCCGTCTGCTCGTCGCCCGCGAGGATCGCGCGCTCGATCGGAGCCGCGCCCCGCCATCGCGGCAGCAGCGACGGGTGCACGTTCAGCCAGAGCGAGCCGTCGAGTAACCGCGGCGGGATATACAGCCCGTATGCGGCGACGACGACGCGGTCGACGTCCTCGGGGAGCTCCGGCTTCTCGGGCTGGTGCACCGGGATGCCCAGCTGTTCCGCGACGAGCTTCGCCGGCGGCGGGCCGAGCTTGCGGCCGCGGCCCTGCGGCGCGTCGGGACGCGTGAGCAACCAGGCGACCTCGTGCTCCTCGGCGAGCCGCTCGAGGACGTCGGCGCCGAGCGGCGCAGTCGCCGCGACGCCGATGCGCATCAGCGGAGGACGGCGCGGGGCCGCAACGTCGAGAGCGCTTCCTTGCGGTGCTCTTCGTCGGTGCGGTCGATGATCAACACGCCGTCGAGGTGGTCGAGCTCGTGTTGCACGATGCGCGAGCCATAAGCGTCGAGCTCCACGCGCACGTCCTCGCCGTTCGGATCCTTGCCTTCGAGCACGACCCTGGTGGAGCGCTCCACCGGCACCCGCACGCCTTGCAGCGACAGGCAGCCCTCGTCGTCGACTTCGGTCTCGTCGCCGCGCTCGACGATCACCGGGTTGACGATCGCGCGCGGACCGTCCTCGTCCGGCTCGTACACAAACAAGCGGCGGAGGACGCCGACCTGGGTTGCTGCGAGCCCCACGCCTTGCGCCTCGTGCATCAACACGGTCATCCGGTCGATGAGCCGCCGGAGGTCGTCGTCGAACTCTTCGACCTCGTGTGCTTTCAGGCGGAGCGCGGGGTCGCCGTACTGGCGGACTTGCGCGAGCGCAAGCCGGCGGCGAGCCTCGGCCTCGGCCTTTTCACGAGTGTCCTCGTCGGGCTCGTGATCGTGCTCGTGGTCATGCTCGTGTTCGTGGTGGTGATGGTCGTCGTGCGCCACAGGCGACGCAGTGTAGAGATTCGGCCTAAGGACTTGGAAACTGCCGGAGGATCCAGTCGGCCCCGAACGGCTCCCGCCGGTAGGGCCGCCCGCCGACCTCGACGTAGTCCTTCGTCTTCGGGTTCATCGGGAGCCGAGCCTCGACCGGGTACCACTTGTTATGGCGCTCGATCAGGTCGTTGACCTCGGTGAAGTTCCAGCGCTCAGCGATCCGGCGCCACTCCGCGGGGTCGTCGCCGTAGAGCTCATAGGCCTCGGCGAGAAGGGCCTGGTGGCGTTTCGTCTCCTCGTCGATCATCCGCGCCCGCTGCATGTAGAGGGGCGGCCCGGCGAGCGAGGCGAGGTAGGTGTGGGCCTGCGCCCCGAAGGCGCGAATCCGCCGCGGCAGCGCCTTGCCGACCAGCGGATTGAGCTCGTACTCGGAGGCCAGAGCCTCGCGCTCGGCGGCCGACGGGGGCGTCACATCGCGGATCCCCCACTCCCCGATGATGTCCTCCGGCCGGCGCTGATCGGAGCGGCGCTTCTCCACACCGCCATCGTGCCCAATGAGCCATGTCCGGTGCGGCCATCTCCACGGACAGTCGCTAGACATGTCCGAAAAGGGCGGTGCGACTTGGAGGCGGTGCGACTTGGAGGCGGTCCCGCTTAGAGGCGACGCCGCTGAGAGGCGGTGCGATTTAGAGGCTCTGCGGATCGACGTCGACGACGGCGGTCAGCTTCGCCTTCCGCATCGCGGGGGCGGCCGCTGAGAGCAGGCGGGCGGCCTGGGAGGCGATGCGGCGGGGGTGCTCCGTCTTGGCGACGAGCTGGGCCCGGTACTTGCCGCGGAGGCGGAGCAGTGCGGCCGGGCCGAGTAGCTCGGCGCCGCTGATTCCTGCCTTCAGCTCCTCGAGCGCCCGCACCACCGGCTCGATCCCGGGGCCGCTCACGACGATCCGGACGAGGTGCGCGTACGGCGGGTAGTCGAGCGCCTTGCGGCGCTCGAGCTCCTCGGTGAGGAACCGGCCGACGTCGTGCCGGGCGGCATGAGCGATCGGGCGCGCGTCCGGCTGGAACGTCTGTACGAGCACGCGGCCCGGCGCGTCGCGGCCGCTGCGGCCGGCGAGCTGCGTGATCATCTGGAACGTCCGCTCCTCCGCTCGGAAGTCCGGCATCGCGAGCCCGGTATCGGCGTCGATCACCGCCGCGAGCTCGACGCCGCTGAAGTGATGCCCCTTCGCGACCATCTGCGTGCCGAGCAACACGACGCCGTCCGTCTCCCGGAAGCGCTGCAGCGCGATGGCGAGCTGCTCGGGCTTCGCGACGGCATCCGCGTCGAGGCGGATCAGCTCGAGCTCCGGCAGCTCGCGCGCGAGCTCACGCTCGAGCTTCTGCGTGCCGGCGCCAAGCCGCGCGAGGTCGGGCGACGCGCACGCGGGACAATTCGATGGCGAGTCCGTCGTGTAGCCGCAGTGGTGGCAACGCAATGAGACGTCCCCGTGCAACACGAGCGCGACGTCGCAGTTCGGACAGCGGATCGTCGTCCCGCACGCGCGGCAATGCAACGCCGGCGCGATGCCGCGGCGGTTGAGGAGCAGAATCGCCTTGCCGCGCCGCTCGGCGACCTTGCGGAGCTCGTCGAGGAGCGGCGCAGAGAGCGGATAGCCGGCCTCGCGGCGCAGGTCGATCACGCGCACCGGCGGCAGGTCGGCGCCGAGGCGCCCGCCGAGGTCGAGCCGCTCGAGCGCGGCCCAGCTCTCCGGCCGCGGCGTCGCCGACCCGTACACGGCGACCGCGCCCTCGAGCGCGGCACGCTTCGCCGCGACGGTGCGCGCGTCGTAGCGTGGATCGGAATCCTGCTTGTACGACGGATCGTGCTCCTCGTCGACGACGATCAAGCCGAGGCCGCGAACAGGCGCGAAGATCGCCGACCGCGCACCGACGACGATGCGCGCCTCGCCGCTCGCAATGCGCTCGCGCTCGTCGCGGCGTTCCGCGTCCGTCAGGCCGGAATGCAGGATCGCGACGTTCTCACCGAAGCGCGCGCGGACACGGCCGACTGTCTGCGGTGCGAGGGCGATCTCCGGCACGAGCACGATCGCCCCAAACCCGCGCTCGAGCATCGACGCGATCGCCTGCAGGTACACCTCGGTCTTGCCGGAGCCGGTCGCGCCATAGAGCAGGTAGTTGCCCTGACCGTTGACGATCCGCTCGACGACGGCGATCTGCGGGGGCGAGAGCTCCAGCGGCTCAGCTTCGCCGGAGAGCGACTGCCGCTCGGCGGGCGGCGCCTGTTCCTTGCGCCGCTTCGGCGTCTCCGGTGCGACGAGTGCGAGCGCGCGCGCCGGCGTCGACCCGTAGTAGTCGGCAAGCCACAGCGCGAGCTGGACCAGCGTCGGCGAAATCTCTCCGATCACTGCCTCGATCGGCCGCGCGTCGACACCAGGCGGCGGTGCGTCGACGATCGCGGTGACGATGCCGCGGGCGCGCGATCGGCCGAACGGCACGCGCACGATCGCGCCGACGCCGACGCCCTCGTCGACCTCATAGGTGAACTCTCGCGCGACGGCGCGCGCCGTCACGAGCGGATAGACCGATGCGAAGGGCATTACGTAAGCTGCTCTTCGACCTGCTGCGAGCGCTGCCGCAACTTCTTGAACGACAGCGTCCTCGCCATCAGCCCGATCGCGATCAGGCCCATGAGCAGGTTGACGACGACGATCGCGATGTTCATCCCGACGCTGAAGGCAAGCAGCAGCGTGTGCGAGACACCGCGTCCGCGGAACAGGAACTCCGTCAGCCCCTGCTTCGTCCCGGCGCCGCCGGGTGTGGCCGGGAACAGGGTCGCGAGCGAGTCGACGACCTGCGTCAGGAGCGCGTTGTGGATGTTCGCCGTCACGCCGAACGCCTTCAGGAAGAAGTACAGCGACGCGATCCGGAAGACCCAGGAGATCGACTGCGGCAGGATCACGCGGCGCAGGAAGCGCGGCCGGTCTTCGAGGATCGCGAAGCCCTGACGCACGTGAGCACGGAAATCCTCGACGCGGTTACGAACCCAGAAGAACGCGATCACGCCGGCCGCGAGCAGCACGACGAGCAGGAGTGCCGTGAAGTGCTCGTGCCGGAGGAAGAACTTCCAGTCCACGGCCGGGATGCGCGAGTAGAGCTCATGCGTCGGCAGCACACCCGACGCAAGCGCCCAGATGATGAGGGCGCCCGCGGTGACGAAGTCGAACAGCGTCTCGACGATCAGCGTCGGCGTCAGCGTCGCGTAGTTGGAGCCGGGAATCCGGTGCCGGACGAGATAGAGCTTGACGACGTCGCCGCCGCGTGCGGGCACGACCGAGTTGACGCCGACGCCTGCGACGTACGCGCCGAACGCGGACCGAAACTTCAGCCGCGCGTCGGGATACGCAGCGTTGATGATCGCCCGCCACGCGCCGGCGCGGAACAGCAGCTTTACGACATGGCACGCGATCGCGTAGCCGAGGAACTGCCACTGCACCGCCGCCAGGTGGTGGAAGAAGACGCCGACCGCGTGAAAGAAGTGGCCCACGGGGCCAGGCTAGATCAGGCCCCGGCGGCTACGAGGACCCAGTCGGTCCCGAACCCGAGCAGCAGCCCGACCAACAGCATCCACCCGACGAGGACGGGCATCGCCTGGCGGCGGCACACCTCGAGCAGCTGGATGACGACGTAGAGGATCGAACCGCCCGCGATCGCGAAGAACGCGACCTCGAGCGCGGTGCTGATCCACGCCTGGCCGATCACGGTGCCGAGGAAGGTCGGGCCACCGCCGATCAGGCCCATCAGCCCGAGGAAGCCCCAGCTCGGAACCTCCGCCTCACCGGACATCGGACCGATGATGCCGAAGCCCTCCGTCGCGTTGTGGAGGCCGAAGCCGATGATCAGAACAAGCGCAAGGCTGACGGCACCGGTTGCTGCAGATTGGCCGATCGCGAGGCCCTCACCGAAGTTGTGCAGGCCAATGCCGGTGGCGATCATCAACGAGAGCCGGCGTCCGGGCGTGAGTGCCTCGAACCATGAGCGGTGGTCGAACTCGTCGACGGCCGCCGCGCCCGGGCCGACAAGCGGCGTCGCACGCTTGTTCTTGAGCCAGCGGTCGTAGTAGACGAGGCACATCATCCCGGCTGCAAACCCACCTGAGAGCAGCGCGGCATAGCCTGCGAACGACGCCCAGTGATGGGCCTCCAGGTGCACCTCGACGGGCCCGACGCCGTGCGAGACGACGTCCCAGAAAAGGAAGATGAGGATGCCGGTCGCGACGGCGTTCAGCGCAACACCGACACCCGCCGTGAGGTTCCGCATGCGAGCCATCGGGAGGCTCAGGAAGATCGTGAAGCCGGCGATCGCGCCGAGGATGAGGGTCTCAGTGGTGCTCATGCGCTTCTTGTAAGGCATACCTTACAGGCGGCGTGGCTACGATCGCCGAATGGCGACCAGTCACGGCATCGACGATTACCTGGAGACGATCTATTTCCTGGCCTTCCCGATCGGCGAATACCGACCCGCGCCGGCGGGCTCATCCCAGACGATCGCCGCCCGTGTGGCCGAGATGCTCGGCGTCTCACGGGCATCCGCCGGGGAAATGCTGAAGCGGCTCGAAACGGAGGGGCTCGTCGAGCGCGGCGAGCACAAGGAGGCGATCCTCACCCCCACCGGCACCGAGCGCGCGCGCAAGGTCGTGCGCAAGCACCGGATCATCGAGCGGCTGCTCACCGACTTCATGGGCTACACCGCGGCGGAGGCGCACGTGCACGCCGACGACCTCGGCGGGACGTTCAGCGACGACATGGTCGAGCGGATCGAGGAGAAGCTCGGTCACCCGCAACGCTGCCCGCACGGCTGGCCGGTCGACCCTGACTTCGAGCAGGCGGAGAACCGCGAGCTACAGCCGTTGTCGGATCTCGAGCCGGGTCAGAGCGCGACGATCGTGCGCCTCGCCGAGCATGACGGCGACCTCCTGCACTGGTTCTACGACGAAGGGCTCGTCCCCGGCACGTCACTCGAGCTGCGCGCAGCAGAGCCCGCCGCGGGCCAGTTCCGCGTCACGATCAACGGCGGCGAGAAGGCGATCGGCGAACGAGCCGCCGCCGGGTTGTTCGTGAAGCGCCTCGCTGCCAACGGCACCTAAGCCACAGCCCATACAGAGAAGAACCTGGTTCGCTCTTTAACGAGGTTCACGCGTTTCCGAACTCGGGATCTAAGCCCGAAACTCTCAAACCTGGTTGGAAAGCGAACTAGGTTCGTCGCTTAGGCGGCAGTGGCTGCGAGCCCGGCGGCTGCACGCAGCGCATCAGCCTTGTCCGTCCGCTCCCACGTGAAGTCGTGGTCGTCGCGGCCGAAGTGGCCGTACGCGGCGGTCTTCTGGTAGATCGGCCGGCGCAGGTCGAGGTCGCGCAGGATCGCGGCCGGGCGCAGGTCGAAGTGCTCGCGGACGAGCTCTTCGATGCGCGTCACCGGCAGGTTCTCGGTGCCGAACGTCTCGACGAGGATCGAGAACGGATGCGCGACGCCGATCGCGTAGGCGACCTG
>DATBDB010000069.1:0-8687 GCA_036270155.1 Gaiellaceae bacterium | reverse complement strand
CGGAGTCCCCGCTCATGCCGTTCGAGGTGTTCCGCGGCAACACGCTGGCGACGGCGAACGTGGTCACCACGATCATCGCGTCGATCGCGTTCTCGCAGTTCTTCCTGCTGACGCTGTATCTGCAGCAGGGCCTGCACTACTCGGCCGCGGAGAGCGGGGTCGCCTTCACGGCGATCGCCGGCACCGTCGCGCTGATGTCGAACGTGGCGCAGCGGTTCGTGACCCGGTTCGGAGCGCGGCGTGTCCTCGTCGCCGGGATGCTGTTCATGGCCGCATCGGAGGGCTATCTGATCCGCCTGCCGGTACACGGGCACTACGTCACCGACCTGCTGCCCGCGTTCATCCTGGTCGGCCTCGGCATGGGCATCTCGTTCGTCGCGGTCACGATCGCGGCGTTGGCGGGAGTCCCGGGACGCGACGCCGGAATCGCGTCGGGGCTCGTCAACACGAGTCGCCAGATCGGCGGCGCGATCGGTCTCGCCGCGATCACGACGATCGCATCGTCCGCCGCAGGCGGCCACACGCTCGCGGCGACGACCCACGGGTACCGCGTCGCGTTCGGAACGCTCACCGTGCTGGCACTGGTGGGTGCAGTCCTGACAACCACGATGCGCGTTGCGCATCGGCATGAGAGCGAGACGGCGACCGCCGAGAACCCGGCGGACGCAGGCCTCGCACTGATCGAGGAGGCAGCATGACCCTGTGCGAAGTCGACGGCTCAGCCGTGCTCGACCATCAGGTCGACGAGCTTCTGTTGCACGCACGAGGACTCGTCCTCGTGCGCGAGGTGCTGGCCCGGCGTGGCGCAAGCCACGACGAGCTCGACGCTCACACCCGCGAGCTCGAGCGGGTTCGCGGCGAACTGGTCGCGACTCTGTCGCGTTCGTGACAGAGCGAGGAAGAGGTTTCATGGCCGCCACGTCTGGCGGCCATGAGACCGAACTTCACCTGGTAGCGCGTCCGTGCAAAGCCGCCGCATCCGTGATCGTCGTCCGGCCGCGGCCCAGCTCGACGGCGCCCGCCGCCTCCTCTTCGCGTAGGACCCGGTTCACGGTTGCTCGCGACGTGCCCGCAGTCTGAGCGATCTCCTCCTGCGTGAGCGGGATCGTCCCGGCGAATGCCTCCCCGAGCTCGACGAGCCGACGGCGCACGCGGACGTCCGCGTCGACGTGGTGCGCCTCCTTGAGGAGGTCGTTCACGCGCCGGAGGCGCTCGGCGAGGATCTCGGCGAGCGAACGGTCGACCTGCGGCCGGGCGCGGCGCAGCGCTTCGAAGGCATCGCGGTGCAGCGCGAGCGTCTCTCCGTCGGAGAACGCCTGCACCGTCGCCCCGCGAACGCTCTCCGAGACGAGGGCGAGCTCGCCGAAGGCATCGCCGGGGCCGATGATCGCGAGCAGCACGCTCTCGCCCGTGGGGAGTGTGACGCGGACGGCGAAGTGCCCGTCGACGACGAGGTGCAAGGCGTCTGCTGCGTCCTCGTCGTGGAAGACAACCTGCCCGCGGCGAAACGTCCGGCGCTGCGCGATCGCCACCAGGCGCCTCACGTCCTCCGCCGAGACCCCTGCCAGGAGCCGCCATTCCACGCTCAGGAGTGTCGCATGGACGGACGCGTCCTAATACGTGTTGCGGCTGGCGCGCTTGCGCGCCGCGCGGCGATGGCTCGCGTAGTGCGAGAGCTCGCCGATCGCGATCGTGCCGAGGAAGATCAGCCCGACGATGAGCATCCCGAGGATGACGTGCCGGCCTTCGGTGGCGGCGTCGAACAGGATCGCAGCGGTTCCCATCAACACAGCGCGACTCTAGCGGAGTGCAGCTCGAGCGCGCGAGCGACAGCGTCACCGGCCGGATCGCCGCCAAGGGCCTTTGCAGCGTCAATCCATGCCTCGCCGTCGCCTGCCAAACCGTCGGCGCGCAGCGCTGCGCAACGTGAGATGAGGTCGGCCAGCACGCGCACCGCCTCGACGCCCCCGGCCTCGGCGATTCGCACGAGCCCATGCGCGTAGAGGTAGTCACCGAGCAGCACCGCCTCGTCGGCGTCCGGCGCCTCGAAGAGCCGCGGTCGCCCGTAGTGCACGAGATACGCCTCGTAGACGGTCTCCAACCCGAGCGCGAGCGCGTCCGGAGCGAGCGGCGAGAACACCGGCTCCCACTCCGGCGCGTCCCGCAGCGCGGCCGCCCAGACCGCGCTCTCGGAGCGGGCCCCGGCCGCGATCGCGTCAGCGACTGAGGACGTCACCAACAGCCTCGATCGTCGCGTCGATCTCGTCGTCGTCGTGCGCCAGTGACGGGAACAGGCACTCGTACTGGCTCGGCGCGATGTAGATGTCACGCTCGAGCAGGCCCCGGAACAGCTCGCCGTAGCGATCCGTGTCGAGCTCCGTAAAGCGCTCGACCGGCTCGTCGCGACCGGCGAACAACGTGAGCATCGCGCCGACGCGCTGCACGCGCCCGAACGGCGCCAGCCCGTCGGCGAGGCGCGCCGAGCGGCGCTCGAGCTCCGCGTACACGTCGCCGTCGCGCAACCGCCGCAGCACCGACAAGCCGGCCGCGGTCGCGATCGGGTTCCCGCTCAGCGTGCCCGCCTGGTAGACCGACCCGGACGGCGCGAGCGCACTCATCACGTCGGCGCGACCCCCGAACGCGGCGAGCGGCAGCCCGCCGCCGACGATCTTCCCGAGCACCGTCAGGTCCGGGGTGACGCCGAGCCGTTCCTGCGCGCCGCCGCGCGCGACGCGGAACCCGGAGATCACCTCGTCGAAGATCAGCAGCGCGCCCGAGGCGTCGCAGAGCACACGCAACGTCTCGAGGAAGCCCGGCGCCGCCGGGACGCAGCCCATGTTCCCCGCGATCGGCTCGACGATGATCGCCGCGAGCCCCTCGCCGTACTGTGCGACCGCCGCTGCGACACTTTCGACGTCGTTGTATTCGCAGACGATGGTGTCGTTCGTGACGCCGCTCGGCACGCCTGGCGACGCCGGGATCCCAAGCGTCGCGAGGCCCGAGCCGGCGCTCGCGAGAAAGCCGTCGGCGTGGCCGTGGTAGCAACCGGCGAACTTGATCACACGGTCGCGATGCGTGAACCCGCGTGCGAGCCGCACCGCAGACATCGCGGCTTCGGTCCCGGATGAGACGAGACGAACCAGCTCGACCGAAGGCACCGCGTCGACGAGCTCCTGGGCGAGCTCGACTTCGCGTTCGGTCGGCGCGCCAAAGGTCGTTCCGTCGAGCGCCGCCTCGCGCACCGCGTCGATCGTCTCAGGGTCGGCGTGGCCGAAGATCAGGGGCCCCCATGACTGCACCCAGTCGAGCAGCGTGCGCCCGTCCGCCGTCTCGAGCGTCGCACCGTCACCGCGCTTGACGAAGAACGGCTCTTCGAGGCCGACGCCGCGCATCGCGCGCACCGGCGAGTTCACGCCACCGGGAATCACCTTCTGCGCGCGCTGCCAGAGCTCGGTTCGAGCAAGAGGCTGTCTCATGGTGTCCTTCGTTGCCAGGGCGCGCCACGTGTTCCGCGGCAAGGACGCAGGGAGCGCCCGTAGCGGTGCTCTACGGGCGCGACTGAGGACGCAGCATCGGGGCGCGGGGCGCGGTCTGGCGACTCAAGGTTCGCCGTGAGGCAGTCTCTTACAGCCATGACGCGAACTCTTTGGCCCAGTACGTGAAGACGAGGTCGGCGCCCGCGCGGCGGATGGCCGTCAGGCACTCGATCGCAGCAACGCGCTCGTCGAGGTCCCCTGCCGCCGCAGCCGCCTTCACCATCGCGTACTCGCCGCTGACGTTGTACGCGCCGAGCGGCAGGTCGAAACGGTCGCGCGCCGCGCGGATCACATCGAGGTACGGCAACGCCGGCTTGATCATGATCATGTCCGCACCCTCGGCGATGTCCTGCTCGCACTCGCGCAGCGCCTCGCGCACGTTGCCCGGATCCATCTGGTAGCCGCGCCTGTCGCCGAACTCCGGCGCGCTGTCCGCGACCTCTCGGAACGGCCCGTAGAACGCAGAGGCGTACTTCGCGGAGTAGGCGATGATCGGCGTCTCGGGCAGCTGCTCGCGCATCGCGCCGACGCGGCCGTCCATCATGTCGCTCGGGCAGACGACGTCGGCGCCCGCCTCGACATGTGAGACCGCGGTGCGCACGATCAGGTCGATCGACGCGTCGTTGTCGACGTGACCGCTTGCGTCGACCACGCCGCAATGCCCGTGCGAGGTGTATTCGCAGAGGCAGACGTCCGTCATCAGCAACAGCTCGGGGAACCTCGCGCGCAGCGCGCGCAACGCGCGCTGAATGACGCCGTCCTCGACCCACGCACCCGACCCGTCCTCGTCCTTGCTGTCGGGAAGACCGAAGAGGATCACCGACTTCACGCCGAGCCGCAGCAGCTCCTCGCACTCCTGCACCACGGAGTCGACGGTGTGCCGCGCCATTCCCGGCAGGCGCTCGTTCGGCAGCGCCTCCGGCGCGACGAACAGCGGCATCACCAGGTCGTCGACCGACAGCGAAGTCTCGCGCACGAGATCGCGGAGGACGCCTGTGCGACGCAGGCGGCGCAAACGGGTAGCCGGAAACGCGCTCATTGCTTTTTCAGAGTACGTGGCTCCAGCAACTCGACCGGCACGGGCTCCTCTCCCGGCGGTTCCTTGTCAGACCACGGCTCGAGCGTGATCCGGTCGGCGAAGAACTCCCAGATCGCGCGGCCGACTGCGAGCAGCGGCAGTGCGACCAGCGCGCCGGGGAGGCCGTAGAGCTCCGCGCCGGCAGCGAGCCCGAAGATCACGAGCAGCGGATGCAGACGGAGCGCATTGCCCATCACGTTCGGAACGACGATGTGGCCCTCGATCTGGTGGATCCCGAGGAAGAGCAGCACGACCCAGAGCGCCGAGATCGGATGCACCACGAGCGCGTAGATGACCGCGGGAACGGCGCCGAGCCACGGACCGAGATACGGGATGATCTCCGTCACTGCAACCCACGCGCCGAACAGCAGCGCGTACTGCTGTCCTCGAGGCAGCAGCCCGAGCGCACCCAGCGACCACAGTCCGATCCCCGCACTCGCACCGATGATCAGGCTGAGCGCCGCTTGCCCGCGCACGTACGACGCGAGCGCACGCTCGATGCTCATCAGCAGCGGCTGCTCGCCTGGTCGCGGCGGAAACCTTCGGTCCACGACACGGCCAAGACGTTGCAGGTCGAGCAGCATGTAGACGGAGACGACGAACAGCAGGACGACCGAGAACAACGTCTTGCCGATCGAGATCGCCGCGCCTTCGACGAACGTGACGATCTTGTGCGTGTACTTGCCGACGTCGCGCTGCCGAATCTGACGCACGAGACGATGGCCGCGCTGCTGCACCTTCACCGACTGCAGGTGGTGCGTGTTCAGCCAACGCTGCAGTCGATCGACGTCGCGATCGGCCGAGGTCTGTCCGGAGGGTGCGCGAGCATGCGTGAAGTACTCGTTGAACCTGGTTGCCGCCGTCTTCGTCTGACCGACAACAGCGGTGGTGACCGCAAGGATGATCAGCCCCAGCGCCACCGCAAAGCTCAGGTACACGAGCGCGACCGAGAGGCCGCGCGGCAGGCGCACCTTCTGGAGCCCCCGGACGAGCGGATCGAGCAGCAGGGCCACGAGGGCGGCCACGACGAAGAGGAAGACGACGTGAGCAGCAGCGCTCGCCACAATCCACGCAAGGACAAGCAGCAGCGGCAGGCCCACCAGCTGCATCCAGCGCGGGACCTCAATCCTCGTGCTCACCGCAGCGATCCTACCCCCGCAGCACGCCTGCTCAGGCCCCCAGATTGGGACTGGTCCTTCGGCCCAGACCCGCGCAGGCTCGACGGAACCGGCGGAGGATCGGCAGCGTTGGCGTTGAAACCGGAGGTTTCGTTCGCTACGGTGCCCCGGATGCCGCCCCGGGGGACACACCGGCGTACCCGTGCGGCCCAGCGCCGCCACCTCGAACGCGAGCGCCGGCTCCGCCGTCTTGCCGTGCTGATTCTCGTGGTCGCTGTCGGCCTCGCGACCCTGCTCCTCTCCGCCTTCGGCGGCTCGGGCACGCCGCCCGTCCAGCGGGCCAGCACGTCCAGCGCCTCCCGGATCCTGCCCGCAGGCCCGCCGCAGCCTGAGATCGTCGCACGGCTCGGTTCGCTGCACCTTCAGTTGCCGGTCAGCCAGTCGCGCGTGACCGCGATCGGCTACCAGGGCGGGACGGTCGGCGCGCTCGCGCTGGCGCCACTCGGCACGCAGGTCAACCAGGGCCTGATCAAGCGCATCGTGCACACGGTCTTCGGCGGCTCGACCGGTCGCCCGCGCTGGTATCAGCTTCCCGGCGGCGAAGGCCCGGGCTCCTCGGCGATCGATGTGGGCGCCGCGGCCGGCACCGATGTCTACTCACCCGTCGACGGGATCATCGTCTCGATCGCCGACGTCGTCCTGAACGGGCGCGTGTACGGCTCGAGCATCGACATCCAGCCTTCGGGCGCCCCGTCGCTCGTCGTCACGATTTCGCACGTGCGCGTCGACCCCTTGCTCGCAGTCGGCTCGCCGGTCACCTCCGGAGGCTCGAAGCTCGGCTCTGTCGTCGACTTCGCGAAGGCCGAGCATCAGGCGCTGTCGCAGTACACGAACGATTCAGGGAACCACGTCGTCGTCGAGATCCACCCGTCGGCGACGCTCTCGTTGAACTAGAGAGGCTAGGCCTTTGAAGATTCTTTTCGTCGCCGACGTGTTCGGCGCGCCCGGGCGCCGGGCGGTCGAGACGCGCCTGCCGTCACTGCGCGAGGAGCTGGGCGCCGACTTCTGCATCGTGAACGGCGAGAACGCCGCAGCCGGTCGCGGAATCACCGCGAAGCTCGCGGACAAGATCCTCGCGAGCGGCGCCGACGTGATCACGCTCGGGAACTGGACGTGGGGCCAGTCGGATTTCGCGCCGTACCTCTCGGGCACCGACCGCGTGCTCCGCCCCGCCAACCTGTCGCCGCGCACGCCGGGCATCGGGCTCGCGGTGCACGACGGCGTTGCCGTGATCAACCTGCTCGGCGTCTTCTCGCTCGATCCGTTCGAGAGCCCGTTCGTCACGATCGACCGGCTCGTCGACGAGGCACGCGCGCAGACGCCGGTGATCGTCCTCGACTTCCACGCGGAGGCGACGAGCGAGAAGGTCGCGATGGCGCGCTACCTCGACGGACGCGTGACTGCCGTGCTCGGCACGCACACGCATGTGCAGACGAGCGATGCGCGCGTGCTCAAGGGCGGAACCGCGGCGATCACCGACGCGGGCATGACCGGGCCGCACGACTCGGTGATCGGAAGCGACGAGCACAACGCGCTCAAGCGCTTCCTCACCGGCATGCCGACGAGGCTCGAGCCCGCGAGCGGCGACGTGCGGATCGAAGGCGCGCTCGTCGAGTGCACCGCGGACGGCCGCGCAACGAGTTGCACGGCCGTCCGGGTAGAAGTAACAGCGTGAACCTGGTTCGCTGTTTAACCAGGCTCATGAGTTGAGCGCGTCGTAGTTCGGTAGACGCCCTACGCCTTCAGGATCTCGCTCGCAGCGCGCTGGCCGGTCTCGACCGCGCCCTGCAGGTAGCCCTGAAAGTCCTGTGAGGTGTGCTCTCCGGCGAAGTGGCAGTTGCCGCTCTGCTCCTTCTCCGCGCCCGAGAAGCGCGTGTACTGACCGGCCTTCCAGTACGAGTACGAGCCCTTCGTCCACGCATAGCCCGGCCAGTAGTCGCGGACGACCTTGCCGTTCCACTGCGCAGTCGCACCGGGAAGGACCGGCTCGACCTGCTTGAGGAACGTCGCGGCGGCCTGCGCAGGCGTGCCCTTATTCGCATTCGAGCCGATCGTGCCGCCGGTGTAGTTGACGAGCACGCCGCTCGTCCCCGGCTGGGCGCGACTGACTTCCCACGTGTTCTGGTAGCCGCGATCCGAGTACGTCTCGCCGGTGCAACCCTGGTCGCGCCAGAAGCGGGAGTCGAACTGCAGGTGCAGCTTCGAGTTCGTGCCCATGCCCAGCTCGTTGATTGCCCACGTCTTGACCTGGTTGAAGCCGGCCTTCGTGAAGTCAACCGTCCGCAAGAGCGAGAACGGCAGCGCAAGGACGACGTGATCTGCAACCCGGGTGATCGAGCCTGAACCGTTGGCGAACGTCAACGTGTACGTCCCGTCGGCGTTCCGCTTGATGGCGGTCAGCGGCGTACTCGTGGTGATCTGCGACCCGAGCCTCGCGGCAAGTGTCGTCGGAACCTGGTCGTTCCCGCCGCGAACGTGGAACTTCTCGTTCGACTTTCCGAAGGTCCGGAACTGGCCAGGCCCGGTGTAGCCGAGGAGGTAGAGCATGTTCAGCGAGCTCTGCACCGCCGTCTCGGCGCCGTACTCGATGTTGTAGGCGACGTCGAGCATCTGTCCGAGCGGCGAGCCATGACCACCTGGGACGTAGTTCTCGATCCACTGGTACAGCGTCATCTGGTCGAGCGTTGCCACTCGCGTCGTGTACGAGCTGTAGAGCGTCGGGTAGCTCGCAGCCGAGATGTCCGAGTGGATCTGCTGCCAGATCGCCTTCAGGTCATCAGTCATCTGCGCGAACGTGTACGGCTGGCCGAAGAAGTAGCCGAGCTGCTCGGTGCCGTTCGTCTCCGCCTGCTGGAGGTCGTCGAGCTGCAGGCCGAGCTCTTGTGCGAGCTGCTT
>DATBDB010000068.1:0-9700 GCA_036270155.1 Gaiellaceae bacterium | reverse complement strand
ACAAGATCGCGAAGCTGATCCCTGAAGGGCCCGGGCAGACGCTGGCCGAAGCGGGCGAGCTCCGCAAGATCGTCGCCACCGATCCGGTTGCGAAGGAGATCCTCGAGCTGGCCGAGCCGCTCGAAGGGCTGACGCGCGCCGATTCGATCCACGCCGCCGGTGTCGTGATCGGCGCCGAGCCGCTCATCAACGTCGTGCCGCTGCAACAGAAGGGCTCCGACCAGGAAGTCGTGACGCAGTTCTCGATGAAGGACATCGAAGCGCTCGGCCTGTTGAAGATGGACTTCCTCGGATTGCGCAACCTCGACGTGATCGACAAGGCGTGCAGCCTCATCGGCAACCTCGACATCTCGACCATCCCGCTCGACGACAAGAAGACCTACGCGATGCTCGCGAAGGGCGACGCGGCCGGTGTCTTCCAGTTCGAGTCGTCGGGCATGCGCGAGTCGCTTCGCCAGGTGAAGCCCACCGTGTTCGAGGACCTGATCGCGCTCGTCGCGCTGTATCGCCCGGGGCCGATGAGCTACATCCCGACCTACGGCAAGCGCAAGGCGGGACAGGAGCACGTCACATACGTGGACAAGCGGCTGGAGCCGATCCTGCGCGACACCTTCGGAATTTGCATCTATCAAGAGAGCTATATGCGCATCGCGCGCGAGCTTGCCGGCTTCACGATCACCGAAGCAGACGACCTGCGCAAGGCGATCGGCAAGAAGATCCGCTCCCTCATGGAGTCGCTCAAGGATCGCTTCATGGAGGGCACGGCCGAGCACGGCGTGACGCCCGCCGCTGCGAAGCAGCTCTGGGAAGACGTCGAGAAGGCGGCCGACTACTCATTCCCGAAGGCCCACGCCGCCTGTTACGCGTTGATCGCCTACCAGACGGCATGGTTGCGCCGGCATCACCCGTGCGAGTACATGGCGGCGCTGATCAGCTCGGTTATGTCGACGAAGGACCGCGTGCCGATCTACGTCAACGCATGCCACGAGCTCGGCATCGAAGTGCTGCCGCCCGACGTGAACGAGTCGATGACCGACTTCGCGGTGCGCGACGGGAAGATTCGCTTCGGGCTCAACGCCGTCAAGGGCGTGGGGGAGGGCGCGGCGAACGCGATCATCGCCGAGCGCGCGAACGGCCCGTACGAATCGATCTGGGACTTCGCCGAGCGCGTCGACCAGTCCGCATCGAACAAGCGCGTGCTCGAAGCGCTCGTCAAATGTGGCGCGCTGCCCGGCTCGCGCATGGGGATGCTGCAGGTGCTCGAGCAGGCGGTCGGCTGGGGACAGAAGCAGCAGGCCGACCGGCTCGCCGGTCAGGGCTCGATCTTCGACCTCGCACCGGTTGAAGAATCAAAGCCGAAGCATCACCCGCCGGTGCCGACCGAGGAGTTCGAGAAGAACGATCTCTTGAAGATGGAGAAAGAAGTGCTCGGCCTCTACGTCAGCGAGCACCCGCTGCAGGGCATCCGCGACCAGTTGCGCCGCAAAGCCGACTGCACGGTCGGCGAGCTCGAGCGCCGTCGCGACGGCGAGGTGATCACGATCGGCGGCATCGTCTCGTCGTTGCGCCACATGACCACGAAGCGGGGTGACGCGATGGTGTTCCTGCGCGTCGAGGACGTCACCGGTGGGATCGAGACGGTCGTCTTCAACACGATCTACGAGAAGGCGCGCGAGCTGTGCACGACCGACCGCATCCTGATCGTCAAGGGACGCATCGACCGCAAGGAGGGCGAGACGAAGCTCGTGGCGCTCGAGCTCTCCGCGTTCGAGTCAGTGCCCGAGAAGCGCGAGGTGCGACTGAAGATCGACGCGACGAAGGCCGCCGCCGGGACCATCCATGAGCTCAGGCGCCTGATCGAGGACTTCCCGGGCGAGTCGCCGGTCTACGCCGATCTCACGACGTCGCAGGGGAAGAAGATCTTCGCATTCGGGCCGAACTACAAGGTCGCGCCGGCGCCGGACTTTTACGCTGAGGTGAAGATGCTCCTGGGGGAATCCGCGATCGGGTGAGGCGCCGTTTCGGCGAGTGGCACAAAGGTCACAGCCCAGATGACGGGTTGATGACGTTTGCCGGAGCGACGTAGCCACCGAGGTTCGGATTCCGTTAAATCCGAAGATCCCCCGGCATGGGGAGAACCAGTACCTTCGTTTTACCGAATAGATCACTGAGAAAGATGACTGAAAGGAAGACCACCTAGATGCCGACCACCGAGACACCCGTCCGCCTCACCGAGCAGGAGCTCGTGGAGCAGTGGCGCGCGGAAGCGCTCGAACGGGCCGGCTACCCGTCGCAGGCTGCCGTCGAACTGGCGGCCCGCGCGGACGTCGACCTGCACCGCGCCGCCGAGCTGCTTCAGAAGGGCTGCACGCCCGAGCTCGCGCTGAAGATCCTTCTCTAGATCAGAAACCCGCCACCTCCCAGAGACTCTCGAACCTGGTTCAAAGTGCGAACCAGGTTCGGTGTTAGAGAGGTTCGGTTCTGAGTTCGATAGGTTCGCACCGTGCTGCTCCTCTTCATCCCGTCGCCACACACCGGCGTCGTCCACGTCGGCCCGCTGCAGCTCCACATGTACGGGCTCACGCTGCTCGTGGCGATCCTCGCCTGCATCTGGCTGACCGGGCGCCGCTGGACGGCGATGGGAGGCGACTGGGACCTTGTCACGCGCGTCGCCGTCTGGGGCGTCGGCTTCGGCGTTCTGGGCGCGCGGTTCTACCACGACGTCACCTCGTGGAACGAAGTCCCCAGCCCAAAGTGGCAGGGGATCTGGGAGGTCTGGAAGGGCGGGCTCGGGATCTGGGGCGGGATCCTCTTCGGTGCGCTCGCGGGAGCCGTCGTGGTCCGCCGCGCGGGTGCAAGCGTCCCGAAGTTCCTCGACGCCGCCGCGCCGGGCCTGCTGCTCGCCCAGGGCATCGGCCGGATCGGCAACTGGTGGAACCAGGAGCTCTACGGCAAGCCGACCAAGCTCCCGTGGGGCCTCGAGATCTCGCCCGAGCACCGGCCACTCCAGTACTTCAACAACGCCACGTTCCACCCGACCTTTCTCTATGAGCTGCTCTGGAACCTGATCGGCGTGTTCGTCCTGCTCTGGGTCGCGCGCCGGTTCACGATCCGGCCGCCGGGGCTCTTCGCGCTCTATATCGCCTGGTACTGCTTCGGCCGCTTCTTCGAGGAGCTGTTGCGCGTCGATCCGGCCCACCACATCGCCGGGCTGCGGCTGAACGCCTGGGTCTCCGCGATCCTCTTCTTCGCCTCGGTTGTCTACTTCGTCCTGCACCAGCGACGCGCGCGCGGGCCGGGCGTGCGGGAGCCGCGGCGCGCCCCGCCCAAGGGGCCCGCCATGGCGATCCCGAAGGGTCGTCGCGTCCGGTAGCGCCAGTACCTTGCCACTGATGCCGGTAGCCGTCCGTGAGCTGGAGCTGGACCTCGACGCGTTCGAGGGGCCCTTCGATCTGCTGCTGTCGCTCGTCCTCCGGGACGAGCTGCCGCTCCGCGAGCTCGATCTCGCGGAGATCATCATCTCGTTCATCGAGCACCTGCACGCCAAGGGCGAGCTCGATCTCGACGCCTGCGGCGAGTTCCTGATCCTCATCTCCGCGCTGCTCGAGCTGAAGGCCCGCGCGATGTTCCCCGAGGAAGAGGCCGAGCTCGCCGAGCTCGAGCCCGAGGAAGCCGCCGAGGAGCTCGCCCGCCGCCTCGCCGAGTACCGCCGCGCGAAGGAAGCCGCCAACTGGCTGCGCGAACGGCTCGAGGAGCGCCGCGACTACTTCTTCCGGATGGGGCCGGCGCCGCTCGCGCCGAAGTCGGAGCGCAAGCTTGCGCCGCAGTCCCCGCTCAAGCTCGTCGAGGCACTGCGCGGGCTCGCCGTCGAGCCGCCCGAGCCGTCGACCTCGCACATGGCGCTGCGCTTCCCGCCGACCTCCCAGTTCCTCGACCGCTGGCGCGCCCTGCTGCGCCGCCGCACCCGCTTCGATTTCGACCAGGAGGTGGCCGGCCTCTCGCGTGTCGAGATCGCCGTCGCGTTCCTGGCTCTGCTCGAGCTGCGCAAGCAGAACGAGATCGCGATCGCCCAAGCGGGGCCGTTCGCTCCGATAAGGATTTCCCGTGCCGATGCTGAAAGGAGTCTCTCGTGGACAGCCCACTCCGCCTGATCACCACCGAGGTGAAGCCCGCTACCGAGCTGGCCAAAACCGTCGAGGCTCTGCTCGTCGTGGCCTCCCAGCCGCTGCCCGTCGAAGACCTGGCTGCAGCAGCCGAGGTCGACGTCCTTCACGTCGGGGAGGCGCTGGAGCTCCTGTCCGAGCGCTACTCCGAGGAGAACAGCGGCATCGTGCTCGAGCTCGTCGCCGGCGGCTGGGCGTTCCGCGCCTCCGCCGCCGCATCGGAGGCCTGCGCGCGCCTGTTCGAGAAGCCGGTCGAGAAGGGCCTGTCTCAAGCTGCACTTGAGACTTTGGCGATCATCGCCTACCTCGGCCCGATGACGCGCCCGGAAGTCGCGCGCATCCGTGGCGTCAACGTCGACGGCGTGATCGCCGGCCTCACCGAGCGCGGGCTGATCGCCGAAGGCGGCCGCGAGAACGAGTTCGGCGCGATCCGCTACCGGACGACACCGCTCTTCGAGCGCATCTTCGGGCTCGAGTCACTCGCAGCCCTGCCGCGCATCGACGACCTCGGCGCCGACGTGACCGAGATCCGCGAGCGGCTCGAAGCGGTCGCCGAAAAGCGCCCGGCCTAGGCGCGAGCGGCACCCAAGCCGCAGCCCATACGTCGAAGAACCTGATTCGGGGCCTTCAACGCGGCTGACTATGCGAGACGCGTTGCTCGTATAGCTTGCGCGTAAGGTCGTCGCGGCTTCGGAGCACGACTCCGGTCTTTTCAGCGAGTAGAAACGCTTGGGTTGTGAAGTACTGGTTGGTCACAACCATCGCACGCTCGCATTCGTAATAGGCCCGTGCAGCAGTCGCTTGTTGGACCGCCGAGACACCAACCCGGAAGTGAGTGCGCTTCGCCTGCACGGCTGTGCGGACCCCATTCCAAGTGATGATGAGGTCAGCTCCAAAGTCACCGGCTCGGCCGGTGCGCTCACAGTCGAAGCCGAGCCTAGTGAAGAACACCTCCAACCAGGCCTCGAACTCCGAGCCACTCAGCGAGTCGGTTTCCTCGATCTCAGCCACGTCATAACGCCGACGCTCGGCCCACCAAACGAGGAGAACGATTGTGAGAAGCACTGCTCCCACAATCGCGACCGTCCAACTATGCAAGATGATCGCGAAGAACCACCAGACAAGGCTCGCGACAGTCCAGCCGCTCATACGCTTCAGGTCGAGCGCGGCTCGCTTAACCATAAGCTCGAGCCTGGAGATACCCACGACGGCGCGGCGAAGCCTCGGCAGGCGATATGAGTCGGCGAACACCTGAGCAAATATCGGACGAGGGTCGGGTGAGCTTTAGTGCCGGATTGCCGCAGGAGCGCCGCGAGTTCGATGCGAAACTCATGAATCTGGTTCGGCTGACACCGAATCAGGTTCACATTTAGAACCGAACCTGGTTCGCTCTTCGACCAGTTCGTGAGTCTCGGAGGACCTCCGCCGCCCGTTCCGTCGTAAGGTCCAAGCGTGCTGCCGTTCCTCTCAGCGCTGATCGTGAGCGCGTGCATCGCCAGTCCGTCCCGTCCTGCGAACTCGTTCTCGCCGTACGGCACGGCCGCCGCCAGCGGTGTCGCCCCGGTGTGGGCGATCACACCGCTAAAGCACGGCTCCGCGCATCTCGAGGCGCAGGGTGACGGTTGGTACGCGGTCAAGATCCTCTGGATCGTCTCACCCCGCTACAAGAGCCTCGTCGTGATCGACGTCGACGGCGGGCACTTCGTTGGCGGCACCCAACAGATCGCCGGCGTGACCAAGGCGCGGTGGCGCGACCGCTCGACGAACATGCTCATTCGCCGGCCGGGCTGCCTGACGTTCCACGTCGGCGGCCCCGGGCTCTCACGCACGACCACGATCCGCGCGACCACCTAGAGACCCTGGCTCGCTCTGGTGTCTGACACCAGTTCGAAGCGCGCACGCGTGTCGAACTGCGCAAGGTGTCTGACACCAGTTCGAAGCGCGCACGCGTGTCGAGCTGCGCAAGGTGTCTGACACCAGTTCGAAGCGCGCGCTCGGTACGAACCGCGAACAGGTGTCAGACACCAACTCCACGGACCGCTTAGTGAGGAGGCGCCCGGAGAGCGGCCCGGGCGCCTCCCATCCCGACTCAGGCTGGCGGGATGTTCTGGTTCAGCCGGAAGAAGTTCGTCGGGTCGTACGTGCTCTTCAGCTTGCGGAGCCGCTGCAGCTTGTCCCCGAAGCTGTCCACGATGTCCGCGGTGCTGATCTCGGTCGTGAAGTTGAGCGCCATACCGGGAGTTGTGTGCGGCTCGAAGGCCGTCGTCGTCTCCCGCACCCACTCGATGTTCTCGTCGTCTTCGGCGGCGGTTTCCCAGATGCCGTTCAGGTGCATGTTGAACGGCGCGTTGCGGCCGCTCAACGCCGAGTCGTTCTCGCCGACGCGCGAGATCGCACCGCCCAGGCCGAGGATCACCAACGCGGTAAGCGGCGACGGAATTGCGGCCGCCCGCTCGATGAAGAGGTCGATCGCGCCCTCGTCGAGGCCGACGTTGTACGCCCGCCAGTACGCCCGGGCGCCGTAGGGGTTCCCCGGATCGAGCAGCCCTTGCACGGTGAGGTACGGCATCGGCTGCCACAGGTCGACGATCGGCTTCAGGCCGCGGAGCGGCTTCATCAGCTTCTCGGCTTCCTCGAGATCGCCCGCGAACTGCCCGGCGACACCGATCACCCGGCGTCCCTGCCACTCCTGCGGCACGAATGGTTCGGGCGGCAGGGTGATCGACGCGACCGCCCACCCGAGCGCCTCCGGCGCATCCTCGGAGATGTCACGCCACATGCGGATCACCTCGCGGCTCTGCGCCGGGTCGAACGCGGCGAGGCCGCCGTAGACGATCTGCTGGACCTCGTGCAGTCGGAACTCCATCTCGGTCACGACGCCGAAGTTGCCGCCGCCACCGCGCAGACCCCACAGCAGCTCGGCGTTCTCGTCCTCCGTCGCCGTCACCACCTCGCCCTCGGCGGTGACCATGTCCGCGGAGATCAGGTTGTCGGCGGCGAACCCGTGCTTGCGCTCGAGCCAGCCGCTGCCGCTGCCGAGGGTGAATCCCGGCACGCCGGTCGTCGTCACGCGACCACCCGTGGTCGCGAGGCCGAACGCCTGCGTCTCGCGGTCGAACTCGCCCCAGTTGACGCCCGCTTGCGCGCGCGCTGTCTTCTTGTTCGGGTCGACTCGAATGCCCTTGAGGCCGCGCGTGTCGATGACGATCCCGCCGTCGCACATCGAGAAGCCGGCGACCGAGTGCCCGCCACCGCGGATCGCGAGCGGCAAGCCGCTGAGGCGCGCAAGGCCGATCGCGCGGATCACGTCTGCTGTGCCGGCCGGCCGCAAGATCGTTGCGGGCCGACGGCCGAACATGCCGTTGAACACGGTGCACGACTCGTCATACGCCGCGCTGCCGGGCTCGATCACCTCACCGCGGAAGCCTTCCCGCAGCTCGTCGAGCGCCGTTGCATCGAGTACGCCGGCGCTGGCGATTGTGTCCGTCATTGGACTCCCCCTTTTATTGCAGGTACTTCGAAACTAGGACGGGCCACGCTGTGCGTCAAGGCAATCTGTCGGCTCGGCGACATTGCGTTTTCCGGCCTTGTCGGGGCGGTATCGAGGGTGCATGCGCGTCTTCTACGGCGCGGCCCACGAGCAGTTTCCGCCGGACGCCGCACTCCGCCATTCGCAGCTCGCGGTGCAGGCCGGATTCGACGGCGTCTACTGCAGCGACCACTTCCAGCCCTGGTGGGAACCGGGCGAATCCGGGCACGCCTGGCCCTGGGTCGGCGCGCTCTGCGCAACAACAGACAACGCCTTGATCGGCACCGCAGTCACACCCGCCGTGAGGCGCTACCACCCGGCGCTGATCGCCCAGTGCTGGGCGACGCTCGAGGTGATGTTCCCCGGTCGCGTGTTCCTCGGCTGCGGCTCCGGCGAGTCGCTCAACGAGAGCCCGTTCGGCTTCGACTGGCCGAGCGGGGCGGAGCAGCTCGAGATGATGGACGAGGCGCTCGACATGATTCGCCGCCTTTGGAACGGCGAGACGATCGCAACAGGCAGCAAGCACTTCAAGACGAAGAACGCGAAGCTGCACACGCGGCCGCCGAAGCCGCCGCCGATCTACGTCTCGGCGTTTCACGAAGGCGCCGCGAAGGTCGCGGCCAAGTACGGTGACGGCCTTTGGACGCTCGGCGACCCGGAGATGGCGCCGCGCGTCATCGAGACCTACAAAAGCGCCGGCGGAACGGGTGAGATCGTCCTGCAGGCACTCGTCTCCTGGGGAGAGACGGATGACGCCGCGCTCGAGGGCGTACGCAAGTGGAAGGGCTCGCAGCCGTTCGAGTACTACGTCGAGGACTGGCACGACCCGCAGACCATGTACGAGCACGCGGAGGAGACGATCTCCGACGACGCGTACAAGCAGATGGTGGTCATCTCCAGCGATCCGGCTGAGCACGTCGAGCGCCTGAGCGCGCTCAAGGAGCTCGGTGCGACGTCGATCGGCGTCATGAACGGCTCGGGCGCCGACCCCGAAGGCGCCGTCAAGGTCTACGGCGAGCAGGTGCTGCCGAAACTGCGCGAGCTTTGAGCACCCCGCGCCCGCGAGCGCCTACCGCAAGAAGCTTGCGGCCGCGATCCTCTGACGGTTGCGCTCCCGCGCAGCCGCGGCGGTGTAGCCGACCGAGTGGGAGTCGTTCGTCGGCACGCACGTCGTGCACGCCCAGATCTCTTCCTCGGAGTCCCACCACGCACGCGTCCCCTCCGGGATCTCGGACGGGCAATACGCGCACGTGTCTGGGCTCCTGGCCGCCAGGAGCTCTTGCCGCATCTCGGGAGGATCGCGACGAGGTTGTCAACCGTCAATCGCCCGAAAGAGGGCTAAGTTCCCCCACATGCGCCTGAACGCCTGGCTCGCCCGTGCGGGCGTCGCATCGCGCCGCAAGGCGGACGAGTTGATCAAGGACGGTCGCGTGACCGTGAACGGCGAGCCCGGACAGCTCAACACGTTCATCCAGCGCACCGACGACGTCCGCCTCGACGGGCAGCCGCTCGCGAAGCAGGAGCTCGCCTACGTCCTGCTGCACAAGCCGGCCGGCGTCGTCACGACCGCGAGCGATCCGCAGGGGAGAGAAACAGTGGTCGACCTCGTCGATCTGCCCACGCGCGTCGTTCCCGTCGGCCGCCTCGACGCCGACACCACCGGCGCGTTGCTGCTGACGAACGACGGCGACCTCGCGCACCAGCTCGCCCACCCGAAGTACGAGGTCGACAAGGTCTACGTCGTCCAGCTGTGGAAGCAGCCGACCGACGGCACGCTGCGCAAGCTCGCCGAGGGCGTGAACCTCGATGACGGCAAGACCTCCCCGGCGGAGGTGCGGCGCCTCGCCGGGTCGACGATCGAGCTCACGATCCACGAGGGCCGCAACCGTCAGGTGAAGCGCATGTTCGAGGCGGTCGGGTACCGCGTGAAGGCGCTGCACCGCGCCCGCTACGCGCACCTGACGCTCAAAGGGCTCGAGCCCGGCCAATGGCGCGAGCTCGAGCCCTC
>DATBDB010000067.1:0-12853 GCA_036270155.1 Gaiellaceae bacterium | reverse complement strand
GTGGCACGTCGCCGATCCTAGATGGTTGATCGGTGACTGGAGTGCTGGCGGGGATGGCTCAGACCAAGCAGGTCGCACGGGTCGGGCGCAGGGCATAGCGGTGCCTACGTTCAAGCCCGACCCGGGCGAGATGCGCAGCGTCTGAGCCACCATCCGCGAGTGCGCGTGCGTTCCACATCAAGCCTCTACTACTACTAGGCAGGAAAGCCGGGCTCGTTCCGGATCGCGGCGAAGTCCGAGTCCTTGGCTGCATAGTCGGCCCACTTCGGATCGAGCTCGACCGCGCGCTGGATGTGCAGAAGCGCATCGAGGTGCCGGCCGCCACGAGCTTCCATGCACGCGAGGTTGTAGAGCAGCGCAGGATGCTCGGGCTGCTCGACGAGCGCCTCGACGTGGATGCGGATCGCCTCGTCCCAGTTCTCTTCTCGTGAGTACGGGACGGCCGCGAACATCGCCTCCCATGCGGACACGACGTGCGGCTCCCCGGGCTTGCCGCCGAGTGCGAGCACGACGGTGTCCTCCTCGAGCGCGACCGCGCCGCGGCGCAGCTCCGGATCGCGGACGAAGACGAGCTGCCCGGCGGCGAGCTCGTGCTCGTTTCCGTCGACGGTGAAGCGCGCGCGGCCGCGCAGGACGAGGTAGATCTCCTCGTGTCCGAGCTGGTTCTCCGTGTGCTCCTCGACGATCTGGCCACCGACCTCGAGCGTGCTGTAGGCGTTGACGCCGAACCCGCGGATGTCGAAGTGGCGGCGGATCGGGCGCCAGACGAACCCGTCGGGCATCTCGATCCGGTCGAGCTCGTCGATGTGCGTGACGCTCATCCTGCGAGCTCCTTGAAGCGCGGGTCGTCGCGCAGCGGGTCGAGGTCGGTGTCGTGCGGGAGCCACTTCATCACGCTGTCGCGGTCGAGCTCGACAGCGGTGCGGAGCTGCTCGAGCGCGTCATCGGCCTCGCCCGCGAGCGCCAGGTAGCAGGCGAGGTTGTAGTGCCGCCCCCAGGGCTGGTCGGTGTACGCGAGCGCCTCCTCCATGATCGCGCGGCCTGCTGCAGCGTCACCGGCCTCCAGCTTGGCGAACGCCAGGTGCACGTCCTCCCAGCCGTGCGGCACGAACGCCTCGCCGGCCTTTCCGCCGGCCGCGAGCACCATCGTCCCGGGCTCGGCTCCGGTCGCCGCGCGGAACGTTCCCGCCGGCGTGTGGACGAGCGTCCCGGCCGGCGCGTCGAACGTCTCCTCGCCGAGGGTGAAGCGTGCGGTGCCGCGCACCACGACGTACAGCTCCTCGTGCCCGCTGTCCTCCTCGTGCGGCGGGATGAGCTTGTCTCCGGTCGCATCGGCGCTCCAGACGTTGACGCCGAAGGGCCGGAAGCCAAGCTGCCGTCGCAGGGGCCGCAGCACCTCGCCGCTCCCCCGGTACGGGACCCGGTCGAGGTCGTCGAGCGAGAGAACCTCATACCCCTTCGCTTCGGGCTCCGTCGAGCCTACGCCGGTGTCGCTCATCGGCGGCGCAGCGCCTCGAGCACGACCGGGTCGATCTGGTCGAGGCCGTCGACCCGCTCCTCCAGGTTCTCCGTTCCCGACCAGTCGCCGAAGGCCCGGTCGAGGTCGCCGTTGTAGCCAAGGCGTCCGAGCCGGTCGGTCAGCTCCGCGCGCAACGCGTCGTCGACGTCGATCCACCGGTCGCGCGGCGTCTTGCCGAAGAGCAGCGAGTGCAGTTCGTACAGGCGCGCGAGCTCGGCGACAGGCTGCGCGTGGTCGTCGACGCGGAGGTCGACGAGCGAATCGCTCAGGCCCGCGTAGCCGCCGTCCTTCTCCACGACGAGCAGGGCCGCCGACTGCTGGCCCCGGCGGTCGCCACCCGCGGCCTGCGCGGCGGCGAGGCACTCGAGCAGGCGTTCGGCAAGCGGTCGCCCGTGGGTGGCGGTGAAGGTCGTCGCGAGGGCCGCGACCGTCTCCTCGCCGACGAGGATGTTCCCCTGGACGGCGAAGCCGGGCCCGGCGAGCCCACCGGCCCACTCCATGCAATCGGAGCCCGTGTACGTGGCACCCCTGCCCTGCGCATCGACGACGCCGATCTGCCGGTCTGCACGCCCCTCGTCCCCGTCTGTGAGGCGGGCGACTACCTCGGCGGCTGAGAGGCCGTCTGCGAGCAGCTGGAGCCCTTCAGGGCCGTAGCGTGGGTTGGCGTACGCCTGTGTCGCGATGGCGCCCACGCCGGGCGCGGCCCACGGCACGACCGAGCCGACCGCGAGGAACTTCGACTGCGTTGCGACGCCCCAGTGCCCGGCCTCGAGATCGCAGGCCGCAATCGAGTAGGTGGCGACGATTGGCCTACCCATACGTCAGATCGGTCAGGTCCAGCTCGAGCAGAGCCGGGTCGGTGACGAGGGCCACGGCGACCTCTGGCCGCGCGAGCGCGGCCTTCACCTCGACGGCGGTCGCGGCGCGCACGACCACGGGTCGTCCCTGCGCGTGCGCCTCGCGAAGCGCCTCGTCGTCGAGCGTGTCGAGCTCGAGCGCGCCCGCGATGTCGAGGTCGCCCTCGAGTGCGATCTCGGGGACGCGCCGGCCCGTTGCTCCGAACCACCGTTCTCTCAAAGCTCGACCGTGTCCCCCGGCTCGAGCCGATCCACCTGCGCGCTCGTCAGCGCCGCGAGCGCGTCCGGCGTGCCGCTGAGCAGCCCGAACGTGCCCCAGTGGCACGGCACGCAACGCGGGTTGCCGAGCAGCTCGAGCGCCAGCGCGGCCTCCTCCGGGCCCATCGTGAACCAGTCGCCGATCGGCAGCACCGCCACGTCAGGCTTGTAGAGGCGCGCGATCAGCTGCATGTCGCCGAAGACGCACGTGTCGCCGGCGAAGTACAGCGATCTGCCGTCGAAGCGGATCACGATCCCGCACGACTCGCCGGTGTAGGCGCCGTCGTCCGAGCTCGAGGAGTGGAACGCGTTGACGAGCGTGAACTTGATCCCGTCGATCTCCTGCGTCCCGCCCTTGTTGATCCCGGGCAGCTCGCCGACGTTCGCGCCCTGTGCGCCGAGCCAGCCCTTCAACTCCACCTGCGCGACGATCTGCGCGTCCGGGAACTCGTTCGACAGCGCAGGCACCTCGCCCGCGTGGTCGGAGTGGCCGTGTGTGACGGCGATGATGTCGACCCGCTCCGGCTTCTTCTCACCGGCGGGCGTCTTGGGATTGTTCTGCAGGAACGGGTCGACGTAGATCCGCTTGCCGGAGTCCGTGTCGATCCGGAACGCTGCGTGGCCGAGCCAGGTAAGAGTCGCCATGTCGATCCTTTCGTCCTCGAGAGCGAAGTGAGCATAGAAGGACCGTCACGACCGAGGGCGAAGCTAGAGGGCCGTGGGACGTCGAGTACTACCGGCCTTGCTAGTCGTTGTCGCAGCGTTCGCCGACGCGCGGGGTGCCCACGGTCTCGCCTTCAATGCGCTGCTCGGAGCGATCCCGTTCGCGGCCGTCTCCGCGCTCGTCGGCTTCGGCGAGTACCTGGAGGAGCGCGAGGACGCGGTCGCGGGCCTGCAGGCCCTGCTCTGGACGCTTGCGGTCGCCCTGCTCGTGCTCTCCTGCGCCGCCCGCTCGCCCGCCGCCGAGACGCACGTCCTGCCTCCCCTCGGCGCCTCGGCCCTCGTGGGCTGCCTCGCGGTGCTCGCGATCAAGGTGTGCGTGGCGGTCGCGCCGCAGCTGCGCCGCGTCGCGCTCCACACAGCCAAGCCGTAGTTGGTGTCTGACACCCGGGCGAGGGACGGTTTCGGAACTCGGCTCGAAAAGGTGTCAGACACCTTTTGGAGCGGCGGCTTGGTTCTCTAGCGCGAGAAGGTGTCAGACACCAAGCGCGCTCGCCGCGTGGCGCGCGACATCGATCAGCGGCTGCACCGCGAAGAACGAGCCGACCGTCACGACGAGGCAGATCAGCACGCCGGCGCTCAGCAGGAGCTCCCGGTCCGGCGCGCCGCCGGCCGGCGCCAGCTGCAGCTCGGCTGACTCGCGGAAGTACATCGCCCGCACGATGCCGAGGTAGTAGTAGGCCGAGATCATCGTGGCGATCACGCCCGCAACGATCAGCCACCACCAGCCGTGTCGGTATGCGGCGGCGAAGACGTAGAACTTCCCGAAGAAGCCGCCGGTCAGGGGGAAGCCGAGCATCCCGAGCACGAAGACCCACATCGAGATCCCGAGGAACGGCCGCTCCCAGCCGAAGCCCGCGAGGTTGTGCAGCGTCACCGGCACGCCGAGCTCACGCTCGCGCGCCGCGACGACGGCGAACGCGCCGAGCGACATCGCCGCATACGGGATCAGGTAGTACATGAGAGCCCGCGCGCCGAGCGCGTTCGCCGCGGCGATCCCGATCAGCATGAAGCCTGCGTGCGAGACCGACGAATACGCGAGCAGGCGCTTGACGTTCCGCTGTACCAGCGCGCCGATGTTGCCCCACGCGAGCGAGACGATCGCGATCGCCGCGATCGCGCCGCTCCACAGCCGCTGGTCGTGAGGGAACGCGGTCGTCAGCACGCGGTAGGTGACGACGAGCGCGGCGATCTTCGTCGCCGACGACATGAACGCGGTCACCGGGGTGGGAGCGCCCTGGTAGGCGTCGGGCGTCCACATGTGGAACGGCGCCGCGGATGCCTTGAACGCCAGGCCCGCGATCACCATCGCGAGGCCGGCGACGAGCATCACGTCGTGCCCGTGCCCCGCGGCCGCGATCTTGTCGAAGCTCAGCTCGCCGGTCGTCCCGTAGACGAGCGCCGAGCCGAAGAGCAGCGTCGCCGAGCCGACCGCGCCGACGATCAGGTACTTCAGGCCCGCCTCGAGCGATCCGATCAAGTCGATGTCGATGGCCGTCAATACGTAGAGCGCGATCGAGAACCACTCGAGCCCGAGGAACAGCGTCATCAGGTTCGACGCCTGCACAAAAAACGCCATCCCCGCGCCTGCGGCGGTGAGGAGCGCGTAGTACTCGGCGATGTGCTCCTCGCGCATCTTCTCGCGGTAGGAGATGAGCACGGCGACGGCGCCCGAGCCTGCAAGCAGGACCTGTGCGAGCGCGGCCCAGCGGTCGCGGAAGATCGCGTCGTGGACTGCCGTGACGGCCTGCGCGCTCCGGTCGTAGAGCAGCACCGAGAGGGCGAACGAGCCGACGAAGCCTGCGAAGGCGAGGAAGGCCGCAACCGGCTTGCGCGCGGTCTTCGGCACCAGCACCGCCACGAGCAGCAGAACGCCGGAGACGCCGATCAGCGCCAGTACAGGCGCAAGTGCGAACCAGTCCACGTGCGGCTTGTGGATCACGGTGCCCCCGTCGTCTGGGCAGCGCGATCGACCGTGGGCGTCAGATAGCCGCCACCTGGCGTGATGACCTGCGTGACGGCGCGATTGCCACCGAACGCGTGCCCGGAGATCAGGTTCGGGTAGGCGCTCAACCCGATCAGGCAGAGCACGAGCGGCACGACGACCGCCAGCTCGCCCCCGCGCAGGTCGAGCGCCGAGTCCGGCACGGCGGGGCCGACGTCCTGGTGCAGCACGGCCGAGATCGCGCGCAACATGTACATCGCCGCGAGCACGATTCCGGACGCGCCGATCACGGCCCAGGCCCAGTTCTGCTGCAAGGCGCCTGCGAGGATCAGGAACTCACCGGCGAACGACGTGGAGAGCGGCACAGCGAGCGAAATGATGCCCGCCGTCATCATCACCGTCGCGAGCACCGGCCGTCCGCGTGCCATCCCGCCGAGCAGCCTGAACTCGCCGGTCGAGGTGCGCCGTTCGACCATGCCGGCGAGCAGGAAGAGCGTCGAGGACATCAGCGCGTGGTTGACCATCTGCAGCACGGCGCCGTCCAGGCCGAGGTCGTTGTTCGCGAGCAGCCCGATCACGATCAATCCCGACTGCGCGAGCGACGAATACATGACGACGCCGCGGAAGTCCGGCGCGCGCCACGCGAGCAGCGAGCCGTAGACGAGCGAGATCGATGCGAGCACGAGCAGCACGACGCGCCAGTCGTCGACCACCGACGGGAACTTCGGGATCGCGATCCGCAGCAGGCCGTAGAGACCCGCCTTCGAGACGATCCCGGACAGCACCGCCGAGACTTCGGGTGGGGATTCGCGGTACGTGATCGGCAGCCAACCGTGGAACGGGAAGAGCGGCGACTTGATCGCGAACGCGGCGACGAAGCCGAGGAAGAGCCAGGTCGACGAGCTCGGGCCGATCTTCGTCAGGTCGAATGTGCCCTGCTGCAGGCCGTAGGCGACGATCGACGCCAGCATCAACAGCGAACCGACGACGGTGTAGATGACGAAGGTCAGCGTCGCACGCAGCCGGTCTGCGCCGCCCCACACGCCGATCAGGATGTAGAGCGGGATCAGCATCGCCTCGAAGAACGCGTAGAAGAGCAGCAGGTCCTGCGCCGTGAAGACGCCGACCACGGCGCCTGTCAGCAGGAGCATGAGCGCGAAGTACGCGCGCGCCCGCTCGCGGCCGACCCACCAGCCGTAGATCACGCAGGCCGCCATCACGACGGTTGTCACGCCGACGAGCCAGACCGAGAACGCGTACTGCCCGACGTGGTAGCTGATGTTCAGGTCGCTGACCCACGAGTGCTGCTGCGCGAGCTGGAGCGACGGAGAGCCGAAGTCGAACGTCTTTGCCGAGGTGACCCAGACGCCGACCTCGGCGAGCGAGATCAGCGAGGCGAGTGAGCCCACCCAGTACCGCGGCAACGGCAGCGCGCCGACGACGAGCGCGCCCACGACCGGCAGAAGGATCAGGATCGTCGTCAACATCAGCGGACCGCCAGGAAGACGACGGTGAGGACCGCGAGCCCGCTCGCCAGTGCGAGTGCATAGGTGCGCACGAGCCCGTTCTGCGCGACGGAGAGCTCACGTGAGCCGAGCCCGAACGCTCCGGTGACTGCGCTGATCGAGCCCGCGATCAACGGGCGCTCGACGAACGCGTACAGCCCGCGCGTCAACAGGTCGGCGCTGCGGTACCAGACGAGGTCGTACAGCTCGTCCCAGTAGAACTTCTTCTCGAACAGCTTCACGGAGCTGGGTGCCGGGATGCGCTTGGCGTAGTAGATCGCCCAGGCCAGGCCGATGCCGCTCAGACCGACGGCGAGCGCAACGCCGGACGCGATCCATTCCTGGGTGCTCGTCGGTTCCACGAGCGGCCGGTCGATCGGATCGAGCCACGACGTGAGCGGATGCCAGAACGGTGCGAACTGCAGGAAGCCGCCGATCACCGAAAGGAGTGCGAGCACGCCGACCGTCCAGCGCATCGAGAGCGGGCCTTCTTTGCCGTGATGAGCGTGGTAGTGCTCACGCGCGAATGCCGACGTCTCGCCGGTGAAGACGATGAAGTAAAGGCGGAATGCGTAGAGACCCGTGAGGAACGTTCCCACGATCCCCAGCGCAAAGATGATCACACCGAACGTTCCTCTAGCGAATGCCGCTGCGAGGATCGAGTCCTTCGAGAAGAAGCCGGCGAGTGGGAAAATCCCGACAAGCGCCAGCGAGCCGATCAGGAAGACGATCTTCGTGAACGGCATCAGCTTTCCGACGCCGGCGAGCTTGCGGATGTCCTGCTCCCCGACGACCGCGTGGATCGCGAGGCCGGCGGCCATGAAGAGCAGCGCCTTGAAGAACGCGTGCGTCATCAGGTGGAACATCGCATTCGGATACGCGCCAAGCCCTGCGCCGACGAACATGTAGCCGATCTGCGACATCGTCGAGTACGCGATCACGCGCTTGATGTCGGTCTGCACGAGCGCGATCAGACCGGCCATCAGCAGTGTCGCTGCGCCGAGGCCTGCAGCCAAATCCTCGATCACGTGCGCGTTCTCGAACAGCGGGTGGCAGCGCACGATCAGGTAGACGCCGGCAGTCACCATCGTCGCCGCGTGGATCAGCGCGCTGACCGGCGTCGGGCCTTCCATTGCGTCAGGAAGCCATGTGTGCAGCGGGATCTGCGCAGACTTCGCGACGGCGCCGCCGAGCAGGCCGAGCGCGATCAGGTTCGCGACAGTGCCGCCGTGCGGGCTCGCGGCGAACACCTGCGCGTACCCGAGCGAGCCCGTGTGCTCGATCAGGAGGAAGAGCGCGAGCGCCATCGTCGCATCGCCGAATGCATTCATCACGAACGCTTTCTTCGCAGCCGCGATCGCGGACGGGCGCTCCTGGTAGAAGCCGATCAGCAGGTAGCTCGACAGGCCGACCATGCCCCACCCGGCAAGCAGCAGGAGCAGGTTGCCGCCTTGCACGAGCAAGAGCATCGAGAAGAGGAACAGCGACATGTAGGCGAAGTAGCGCCTCTCCTCGTCTTCGCCTTCCATGTAGCCGATGGAGTACGCGACGATCAGCGATCCGACGCCGGTGACGATCAGCATCATCAAGATGCTCAGCTGATCGGTCAGCAGCGTGAAGCCGAAGGAGTACTTGCCCGCCGAGAGCCACGTCCACGAGGTCGTGAGTGCGACGCGGTGCTCTGGGCTCTTGCCGAGTAGCTCGATGAATGCGACAACTGCGGCGGCGAACGCGCCCATCGTCGTGAGCGTCGAGATGTAGCCCGCGAGGCGGCGCGAGATGCGCGTGCCTCCGAGCATGATCAGCACCGTTGAGGCAAGCGGCAGCAGCAGGCAGGTCCAGGCAGCGGCGTTCATCGGCTCAGCCCCTCAGTGTCCTGAGCTTGTCGACGTCGAGGTCGACGTTGCGGCGGCCCATCGCGACGATCATCCCGAGCCCGACGACGACCTCGGAGGCGGCCACGGCCATCACCGAGATCGCGAAGATCTGGCCGTCCTCACGGCCGTGCAGACGCGAGAACGCGATCAGCAGCAGGTTGGCCGAGTTGAGCATGATCTCGACCGAGAGCAGGATGATCAACGGGCTGCGCCGCAGCATCACGCCGAGCGCGCCCACCGAGAAGAGGATCGCGCTCAGGATCACGTACCACTGGATGTCAGGTCCGCGCATGGACCTCCGTCGGATCCTCGCCCTGTCGAGCGTGCGAGCCCAACACCACGCCGCCGACCGCCGCAACCAAGAGCACGATCGACGTCACCTCGAACGCGAGCAGATGATCGGTCAGGAAGAGCCGGCCGAGTGCCGCGGGCGAGCCGAAGGAGCGCGTGACCGGCTGCGGCGAGGAGAGGAAGTTGCCTGCCTTCAGGCTGACCACCACGATCACCTCGGCGAGGATTGCGCCGCCCGCGAGCACGGCGCCCACGATCTGCCATGAGGGGCCGCCCGACCAGGGCGATTCTTCGCTGCGGTCACCGAGATAGGCGATCACGAACAGGAACATGACCATCACGGCCCCGCCGTAGACGAGCACCTGGCCGGCCGCGACGAACTCGCCCGAGAGCAACAGGAAGAGGACGGCGAGTGACGCGAGATTCCCGATCAGCGCGAGTGCCGAGTAGAACGGGTTACGGAAGCTGACGACGGCGAGTGCGCTGACGAGGCAGCCGAACGCGGCGCCAAGCCAGACGACCCAGACGAGGAAGTTCGCCATCAGGAATGATCCTTGTAGTACGGGATCGGCGTGTCGTAGAGATCGCGGTCTGCGACCGGCACCTTCTTGATCGGTTCCGCGAGCAGGATGTCCTTCGTGTAGATCAGGTCGTCACGGTTGTGCTCGGAGATCTCGAAGTCGTTGCCGAGGACGATCGCGTCGAACGGGCACGCGAGCTCGCAGTACCCGCAGAAGATGCAGCGCGACATATTGATCTCGTAGATGCGCGCGTAGCGCTCGCCCGCCGAAACGCGATTCTCGGCGGTGTTCTCGGCCGGCACGACGCGGATGCAGTCGGCCGGGCACGCGGCCGCGCAGAGCGAACAGCCGACGCACTTCTCCAGGCCGTTCTCGTGCCGCTTCAGCTGGTGGCGTCCGCGGTAGCGCGGATAGACCGGCCGCTTGTACTCCGGGTACTGCTGCGTGATCGGCTTCTTGAAGACCTGCTTGAGCGTGACGCCAAAGCCCTTCAAGGTGTTCGGGACGACGAAGCTCATTTGACTGCTCTCATTTGACGAGGACCACCAGGAATGCCGTGACGAGCGCGTTGACGGTCGCCACCGGAAGTAGCACCTTCCACCCGAACCGCATCAGCTGGTCGTAGCGCAGGCGCGGCTGTGTCGCACGCAGCCAGATGAAGAGCGACACGAACGTGAAGAGCTTCAGCACGAACCAGATCGGCCCGAACGCGTCGAGTGAGTGCACCCACGGGAAGTGGTAGCCGTCGAAGAAGAGCGTCACCATCAGGCCGGAAAGCGTGATCATGTTCACGTACTCGGCCGCCTGGAAGAGGCCCCACCGCATGCCGGAGTATTCGGTGTGGTAGCCCGCGACGAGCTCGGTGTCGGCCTCGGGGAGGTCGAACGGCGGTCGTGAGGTCTCGGCGATCGCCCCGAACATGAAGACGAGCAACCCGACGAACTGCGGGATGAAGAACCACACGGTGTGCTGCTGCTTGTCGACGATCGCCTGAAGGTTGAGCGACTGCCCCATCAGCACGACGCCGAGCACGCTGAGTGCGAGCGACACCTCGTACGAGACGAGTTGCGCGCACGTGCGCATCGAGCCGAGGAGCGAGTACTTCGAGTCCGACGCCCAGCCGCCGATGATGAAGCCGTAGATCCCGAGCGAGCCGAGGGCGAAGATCAGGATCAGCGAGATCGGCACGTTGACGACGTTGCCGCTGATGTAGTGGCCCCAGAGCGTCCAGCCGTTGCCGAACGGGAGCACGCTGAACGCCCAGAGCGCAGTGGCCATCGAGACGACGGGCGCGATGATGTAGAGCGGCTGCTTGGCGCCGCTCGGCGCGAACGCCTCCTTGCGGATCAGCTTCAAGAGGTCGGCGATCGGCACGAGCAGGCCCTTGGGGCCTGCACGGTTCGGGCCGAAGCGCAGCTGCATGCGCCCAAGGAGCTTCCGCTCGAGCCACGTCGTGAAGGCGAAGAACACCATCACGACGTTGATCACGATGAAGGCCTTGGGGATCGTGATCCACCAGGCTTCGTGGCGCACTAGTGGCTCCCCCGGCTCTGTTGCCACATGGAGGACAGGGTCGGGGGAGCCACTAGGGCTTCACCTCGACGATCGCGTGCAGGTCGCCCGCGTCAGGTGCCGCGACGCGCACGGTGCCGGCCGCGAGATCGCGCGCGATTTGCGCGCGCAGCTCCACGGAGGTGCCGTTCGACGAGACCGTCACGGTGGCGCCGTGACGGATGCCCCGTGCCTGTGCATCCGCGCGCGAGATCTGCACCTCGCCCGACGGCCGCTGGAACTGCAGCTCCGGTGTGCGCTCGACCGCGGGGCCGGAGAAGAGGGGGCGGTACGCGACCAGCCGCAGCCCCGTCGCCGGACCGGAACCTGGTTCGCTCTTCAAACCAGGTTCCTGCGTTTTGGGCCGCTCAGCCGGCTCCGGCAGCTCGGCCCGCTCGCCGATGTCGGCGTAGGAGATGCCGCCGAAGCACTGCTCCGAGATCTCGTCGAAGACCGCGGATGCGTGCGGCGAGACCTCGACGCCGAAGCGCTCGGCGAGCTTCGCGAGCCACGCGAGCACGTCCGGCACGGGCGCGAGGACAGCGCGGCGCTGGCGCTGCAGCCGGCCCTCGAGGTTGATCGTCGTCCCGTCGCGCTCCAGGTAGCTCGTGCCCGGGAGGACGAGGTCGGCGATCCCGCGGAAGCTCTCCTGGAACATGCCGATGCCGATCACGATCTCCGCTTCCGCGGCCATCGCGCGGACGGCGGGGTCGGTCGCCGCCTCGTCGCCCGAGATCACGACGACGCGCGGCTTGCCATCGACCGGTTCGCCGTCACCGGCGGCGCTCCACGCATCGGTGACACCGCGGCCGTTCGGTGTGCGCGGGAGGTAGTAGACGTCGCGGGCGCCAAATGTGAGCCCGGGCTGGTCGGTGACCAGCGCGTCGACGGGGCCGTCGGGAGCGCCGTAGATGATCGTCGCGCCTTTGCGACGCGCCGCCTTCAGCCACAGCTCGACGACCGGGGCGCGTTCGACGACCGGCTCGTCGCAGTAGACGGCGATCGTCCGTGCCTCGCGCAGCGCTGAGAGCGGAGCGCGGTAGCTGTCGAGCGCGTCAGGGACTTCTTCGGGCAGCACGGCCGAGTCTGCCGACAGGCCCTGGCGCATCAGCTTCGCGAGCGCGTAAGCCTCCTCGACGGACTCGTTGCCGGAAAGCGCGGTGACGGTCGACGATCCGCCGTCGCGCAGCAGCTTCTCCGCCGTGTCGATCGCGTCGTCCCAGCTCAGCGCCTCGAAGCGACGCGGGCCTGCCTTGCGCAGCGGGGTCGTGATGCGGTCGCGCGCCTGCAGGTGGTCGAAGGCGAAGCGTCCCTTGTCGCACAGCCAGCCTTCGTCGACCTCGGGATGATTGCGGGAGAGGATGCGCTTGACGTTCCCTTCGCGCGTCGTCGCGGTGATGTTGCAACCGACGGGGCAGAGCCCGCAGACGGTCGGCGCGTTCTGGATCTCCCAGGGGCGCGCTTCGAAGCGGTACTGCGTCGAGGTCAGCGCGCCGACCGGGCAGAGCTCGGTGACGTTGCCGGAGAAGTGGCCCTTGTACGGCTCGTCCTCAAACGTCGCGATCACCGACTGCGCGCCGCGATTGATCGCCACGAGCTGTCCGTCCTCGGCGACTGACTCGCTGAAACGCGTGCAGCGGTAACAGAGGATGCAGCGCTCCCGGTCCAGAGCGATCAACGGCGAGATCGGGATCGGCTTCTCGAACGTGCGCTTCTGGAAGTCCATCCGGGTGTTGCCGGGCCCGTAGCGGAACGTCAAGTCCTGGAGCGGGCATTCCCCACCCTTGTCGCAGACCGGGCAGTCGAGCG
>DATBDB010000066.1:0-9034 GCA_036270155.1 Gaiellaceae bacterium | reverse complement strand
CAATCGCACGCCTGCGCGAGCTCGGCCATCGCGTCGCGCACCATGCGGTGTACCCGGACGTCGACCTCGACGAGCGGTTCGATTCGGTCGTCGCCTGGCACAACCCCGATCCCGAGTTCATGCAGGCGGAGATCCCGGGTGCGGTCAACGTGATGAGCGACACCTTCTTCGAGCCGGAGCACTACCGCTCGGACTCGAATCAGACCTGGCGGTACGGCTGTCCGCACGAGCAGCTCGCAGGTGGCGAGTTCGAGTGGCTGCAGTTGCTGATTCACCCGGAGATCTGGGCGTTCGAAGGCGCGACGATGGGCGCGACGATGCAGTCGTTCCTCGATGCCGACCGCGCCGCGCGCCTCGAGCACCTGAGTCACGACAGAATCGACCTCTCGTGAAGCCGATCACCGTCATGGTCACCGCGTCGGGCGCGCCAGGCACAGCCGCGCTGCTCCGCGCGCTGCGCGAGAACGGCGAGCGCGAGGTGCGGCTCGTCGGCACCGACATGGGCGAGCGCGCGGTCGGCAAGCATCTCTGCGACGCGTTCCACATCGTCCCCGGCGGCCCGGATCCCGGGTTCCCCGACGCGATGCTCGACGTCGCGGAGCGCGAAGGCGTCGACGCGATCCTGCCCCAGTCGTCGTTCGACCTCGAGGGCCTCGCCGCGCACGTCGACCGCTTCCCGATGCCCGTGCTCGTGTCGAGTCCCGACGCGATTCACCGCTCGAACGACAAGGCGGAGACCTACGCGATGCTGCACCGACTCGGCATCCCCGCGCCGGAGTTCCGCCGCGTCAACGGCGCGCACGAGGTGGACGCCGCGGCGCGCGAGCTCGGCTACCCCGACCGTCCGGTGTGCTTCAAGCCGGTGTTCTCGTCCGGCTCGCGCGGCTTCCGGATCCTCGACCCGACCGTCGACCGCGCGCACCAGCTGCTCAACGAGCGTCCCGGTTCGGTCGCGATGCGCCTCGAGGAGGCGGTCGAGCTGCTTCCGGACGAAGGCGGCCCCGACCTGCTCGTGATGGAGCTCGCAACCGGCGGCGAGCGGACGATCGACGGCATCGGCGACGGCCGAGAGATCGTCCTCGGCCATGCGAAGACGCGCGAGTCGATGCGCGCCGGCCTCGCGATGTACTTCGTCACGCTTGACGATCCCGAGCTGATGCGGATCGGCAACCAACTCGTCGAAGAGCTCGCGATCGAGCACTTCTTCAACATCCAGCTCGTCGGCGACTACGTGATCGAGATCAACCCGCGCATCTCGACGATCGTCTACCAGAAGGACTTCAACCTCCCGTACCTCGGCGTCAAGCGCGCCCTCGGCGAGATCTCCGACGACGAGCTGCGCACGTACGCGTCGCGCATCCGCCCAGGCCGAACAGCCCTGCGCTATTTCGACCAGCTGGAGTTCGACCAGTGACACCTTCCGGACATGCCGTTCCCAGTCGAGTCTCGTGGTCAGACCACGTACGAAGCGCGGGGAACGGCTGTTCGACAGCGTGATGGTGGCAGGGCTTCTGGGGGGCGGGACATGACGTTTCTTGCCCCGTCTCTTGGTCAGACCAGGGTGTCGAAACTGTGACAAACGTTCCACAGCTTCGGGTCACGCACGCGCCCGTGAACATTGCCGGGATTCCGTGGGAGAACGTGCAGACGCTGCGGCGCAAGGGGGTTGACGCACGGCTCGTCGTCTTCGAGCGCGGGGCGCTGCATCACGAGGCCGACTGGTCGCTCGACCGGCACGGGCCGTTGCCGCAGAAGCTCGCGCAGCAGTTCGCCGCCTTCGCGAAGCTCGCGCCGCAAACCGACATCTTCCACTTCTACTTCGGGCTGACGCTGATCCCGAAGTCCATCCAGTTCCCGCTCCTGCGCGCGCTGCGCAAGAAGAGCATCTACCACTACCTCGGCAGTGACATCCGCGGGAAGACGCCGGCGGAGCTCGCCTACGGCAAGCGCGCCGACGCAGAGATCGTCGGCTCGTATGACGCGCAACGCTGGGTGCCCGAGGCGCACGTGATCCCTCCGGGACTCGATCTGCGGCCGTTCACGCCGGTGCCTCCGTCCGACAATCCCCGCCCGCTCGTCGTGCACGCGCCGTCGAGCCGCGAGAAGAAGGGAACCGCGCAGGTGATCGACGTGCTCGAGCAGTTGCCCGTCGACCTCGACATCGTGGAGGGCGTCCCGCACGAGGAGGCGCGCGAGCGGTACGCGCGCGCCGACATCGTCGTCGACCAGCTGCAGGCCGGCTGGCACGGCGTGTTCGCGCTCGAGTCGATGGCGCTCGGCAAGCCGGTCGTCACGTACCTGAAGCCGGACGTCGTCGAGAAGAGCGCCGCGGGCTACGGCATCCGGATCCCGATCGTCCCCGCGACCGCCGACACCCTCGCCGACGCGCTGCGACCGTTGATCGAGAGCCCGGCGCTGCGCAGAGAGGTCGGCGCCGCGAGCCGTGCGTACGTGGAGCAGGTGCACGACATCGACCGCGTCGCCGACCGCCTGATCGACGTCTACCGTTCGCTGGGAGAGGCATGAGCCTTACGTTCCAGATCCGGCGGCTCGCGCGCCACTCGGCGATCTACGGCCTCGGCGGGATCCTCTCGCGCCTGCTCGCAGTCCTGTTGCTACCGCTCTACACGTCGTACCTCGGCACGGCGGGCTTCGGCAAGATCGAGCTCGTCACCGCGCTCACAACGGTGCTCGTGATCGTGCTCGGCGCCGGGATCTCGAGCGCGTTCTTCCGCTTCTACTTCGACTCGAAGGACGACGAGCGGCGCACGCTGATCGTGCGCACCGCGTTCTGGTTCACGATGGCGATGGCGACGGTCGGCCTCGCGCTCGGCGTCGCGCTTGCCACCCCGATCGCACATCTTCTGGGGCTCGGCAACGACCCATGGCTGATCCGTGCCGCGGTCGTCGGCCTCTGGGCCCAGATGAACTACCAGCAGCTGACGAATCTGTTCCGCGTCGAGGAACGCTCAGTCCAGTTCGTGATCGCGAGCGTCGCGAACATCCTGGTCACCGTCGGCATGACCGTGCTGCTCGTCGTCGTCCTGCACAAGGGTCCGACCGGCGCCGTCGTCGGCAACTTCATCGGCACGCTCGCGGTCTACCTCGTGCTGCTCGGCTACCGCCGCTACCAGCTCGCGTTGCAGTTCGACCGGCAACTGCTGCGCGAGATGAACCGCTTCGGGCTGCCGCTCGTCCCGTCCGCGCTCGCGCTGTGGGCGATCACCTTCATCGACCGTCTCTTCGTGAACGCCTACAAGGGTCAAGCCGAGGTCGGCGTGTACTCACTGGCGGTGCGCGTGTCGAGCGTCATCGTCTTCCTGATGATCGCCTTCCGGCTTGCCTGGCCGGCGTTCGCCTACTCGATCGACGACGAGTCGTCGGCCAAGCGCACGTACTCGTACGTCTTGACCTACCTGCTCTTCGTCTGCTGCTGGATCTCGATCGCGCTCGGCACACTCGCGCCTTGGCTCGTCAAGATCCTCGCGCCGTCGAGCCCCGGCTTCTACCGCGCGGACGAAGCGGTCGGCGTCCTGTCGTTCGGCGCGACCGCATACGCCGGCTACACCGTGCTCGCGATCGGGATCGGCCGCGCACGGCAGACGCAGTTCAACTGGATCATCAGCGGGATCGCCGCGGCGCTGAACATCGCGCTCAACTTCTGGCTGATCCCTCGCTACGGGATGATGGGCGCCGCCATCTCGACGGCCGCTGCCTACGTTGCGCTGTTCGCCGGGATGGCGGCCAACTCACAGCGCGTCTACCCGGTGCCGTACCAGTGGCGCCGCGTGCTCACGTGCAGCTCCGTTGCGATCGCGATGACCGCGATCGGATACGAGGTGCGATCGCTGCCGCTCTCCGTCGCGCTGTGTGTTGCGTATCCGCTCGTACTGCTGCCGCTCGGCTTCTACCTACCGGCGGAGCGTGCGCGGCTGAAGCGGCTCGTGCCGCTCCGCAGCTAGCGCCGCTTCTGGCGTGCGTGACGGACGCCGACGCCGACCGCGCCGGCGGCGACGAGCGCGAGCGCGATCCCGCCGAGCACGAGGATCGGCAGTGGCGCGCTGCTCGCGGTGGCAACGACACCGGTTGACGCCCGGTCGTGCGGTGTGTTGTGCACCGAGACGAGCGCGCTCTTGACTTCGCCGGCGCCGGTCGCCTTCGGACCGTGACCGACCTGGAGCGGCGCCGACAGCCCTTGCGTCCGCCGCATCGCAGCGCGCATGGCCGCGCGCACGTCGTCACCGAGGCTCGAGTAGACACGGGCGTCCGGGGGCATGTGCTTGAGCGCGTCCTCGTAGCAAGCGACGGGGTACGTCGAGGCGATCTTGCCGTCGGGATACCAGTCGTTGAAGATCTTGTTTCGACAGGGACTGGTTGCCGCGCTCGCCGGTCCCGGGAGGGCAACTGCGAGCAGTGTTCCGAGGAGGAGGAGACGCTTCACGCAGTTCTTATGTTCCCGCTCGGGCGTGAAGATCCACCTGCCCGGCCGTAAGGCTTTCGTAAACCCTCAAAGCTGCTCTTTAAAGCGGTGCAAAGCATGCGTCGTGACACGCGTTGGCGACGTGCACGGTCGCCAGCAGCGCCCCGCGCTCGTTGAGGATCGTCAGCGTCCCGTGCGAGAGCGACGGCGTGATCACACGACCCCGCCCGTGCTGCACGTTGTACGACCCGACCGGGATCCGCGTCGTTCGCAGCACGCGGCCGGTCGCCTGCGAGTGCACGCGCAACGTTCCCGAGTCGCCACTCGTCACATACGCCGCCGCGTTGCCGAAGGTCACGTGTTGGGGCGCGGCGTCCGCGGGCAACCTCGCCTGCAGCTCGCGATCGCCGCGATAGATCGCCGTCTCGCCGGCCGCTCCCGCCGTCACCCACACCTGCCGCCCGTCCGGTGAGATGCCAACGTCGTGCGCGCCGAAGGGAGGCGTGACGAGCGACGCGCGCCGCGGGCGCCGCGGATCGGCGACGTCGACCACCGCCACCTGCGTCGACGACGTCCCAAGTCCCACCCAGAGCGTCGTGCCCGCCGGATCGAGCGAGACGTGGCGCGGCCAGCCGGGCAACTTGACGCGGCCGACGATACGACCGCGCTGAACGTCGACCGTGACGACCCCGTACGCCGAGTCGGTGACGAACGCATGCACGCCGTCCGGATGCGCGGCGGCGTAACGGGGCGCGTCGACTCCGTCGATCACGTGCAGCGCGCGATGCGCATCGACGATCGCAAGCTTGCCGGCGGCCCAGTGCGCAACGACGGCGCGAGCGCCGACGAGCTCGATCGCGCGGGGGCCGGGCGGCGTTGCGATCCAGCGGACGACGCGGAACGCGGCGAGGTCGACGACGGCGAGCCGCGATTCGTCGTCGCAGGTGACGAGCGCGTAGGGGGCATTAGCGGCAGACGCGAGCGCCGCGCGCACGCCGAACGGCGCCGCGGCCGCCAGCGCGACGAATTCACGGCGATTCACGGAGAGGGTACGGCTGCCTTTGCGCCGGAGGTCCCGGTCGGTACGTTGAACCGGTGAGCCACCCGGACCTGCAAGCGGAACAGCGCTACGTCGACCGGGCCTATGAACACCTAGAGCGAATGCGCCAGGTCGTGGCCGGCGCCGGGGACAAGGTCGACGGCGAGGTCGCGCAGGCCGCCATGGGCGCCTGGGCTGCGAAGCGGCTGCGCACCTACGAGGACGCCGAGCTCGGGCTCTGCTTCGGCAGGCTCGACGTGGAGGCGATCCGGCGGCCGCTATACATCGGCCGCCGGTGGGTGCACGACGAGGATCAGCAGCAGCTCGTCGTGAACTGGCAGGCGCCGGCCGCGCGCGCGTTCTACACCGCGACGCCGCAGGACCCGCACGGGGTGACCCTGCGCCGGCGCTTCCGTACCGACGGGCGCACGGTGCTCGACATCGCGGACGAGGCGCTCGACGGCTCGATCGTCGACGGCGCAGCGGTCGGCGACTTCCTCCTCGAGGAGCTCGAGCGCACGCGCGATGCGCGGATGCGCGACATCGTCGCGACGATCCAGGCGGATCAGTACCGCCTGATCACGCACGAGCCGAACAGCCCGCTCGTGATCCAGGGCGGTCCGGGCACGGGCAAGACGGCTGTCGGGCTGCATCGCGCGTCGTGGCTCCTCTACACCGCGCGGGAAAACCTCCAGCATCGCGGCGTGCTGGTGATCGGACCGAACCGCACGTTCATGGAGTACGTCAGCCACGTCCTGCCGGCGCTCGGCGAGGACAGCGTCGAGCAGCGTGCAGTGGGCGAGCTCGTCGACGGTGTCTTCCCCGAGTTGCGCGACCCACCCGCGGTCGCAGAGTTGAAGGCGGACGTGCGCCTCGCCGAGGTCGTGCACCGCGCGGCGGAGCTTCGCCTCGCGTCGGAGCCCGAGGAGCTCGTGCTCCGCCTCGAAGGCTCGTTCATCTCCGTGCGCCTGCGCGAGGTGCGCGAGCTGCTCGCTGCAGCGCGCGAGACGGGGACGACCGCCGCGGCCCGCGAGCGCTTCCGCATGAGCCTGCTCCGCCGCTTCTACGCGGAGTACGGCCGGGTGCACGGCGCCGGCGCGATCCGCAACTTCGAGGAGGTGGAGCAGGCGCTGCGCGCGAAGGGTTACCTCGATCGCATTCTCAAGGCCGCGTGGCCGATCGTCCCGCCCGCCCGGCTCGTTCGCTCGCTGCTCACGACCCGCGCGACCCTAGCGGAGGCGGCCGACGGGATCCTCGACGAACGCGAGCAGAAGCTCCTGCTGCGACGAGGTCAGGCGTGGTCGGACGGCGACATTCCGCTGCTCGACGAGGCGCGCACAGTGCTCGACGCGGCGCCGCGCGCGTACGGCCACGTGATCGTGGACGAAGCGCAGGACTTGACGCCGATGCAGCTGCGCATGGTCGCGCGGCGTGCGCGCGAAGGCGCATTGACGATCCTCGGCGACGTCGCGCAGGCGACCGGCGCGATCCGCTACTCCCGCTGGGACGAGGTGCTGCCGCACCTACCGCGCGGTGACGAGGCGACGATCGAGGAGCTACTGCACGCCTACCGCGTGCCGCGGGAGATCATGGAGCTCGCACTGCCGCTGCTCGACACGATCGCCCCCGACGTCGCGGCGCCGATCTCGTACCGGACGGGAGCGGACGCGCCGACGATGCGCAGGGTCGAACCGGCACATCTGCTCGCGGAGGCCTACCGCGAGGCCGAGCGCCTGGCCGAGTCGGACGGTCTGCTCGCGGTGATCGTGCCGGAGGAGCTCGCGGGCAACGTTCCGCAGGACGATCTCTGGAACGGCGTGCCGGTGCTGACGCCGCGCGAGTCGAAGGGCCTCGAGTTCGACCACGTGGTCGTCGTCGAGCCGGCACTGATCGAGCTGCGCGAGCTGTACGTCGCGCTCAGCCGTCCGACGAAGACGCTCGTCGTCGTGCACGCGCGGGATCTCCCCGCCGAACTGCGGTACCGGCAAAGCTAGGCTGCGATGTTCGCGGCCTCGCGCTCGGCGCTCCGCAGCGCGGCCCCGTCGACCCACGATCCGCCTGTCGAGGCCGCAGCAAGTCTGTCTGCCACGCCGGCGACGGAGTCCTTCCGTGTGAGATGACCGAGAGCGCGCAACGCGTTGATCGCCCAGGCCGTCCTCCCGGCGGTGAGATACCCGCGAACCGCAGCGTGTAAATGATCCACGGCCTCGGCCGGTGCGCCCCGCGCCGCCGCCGACGCAGCGAGCACTTCCGACGCATGCGCAGCGATCGCTTCATCGGTGTCTTTCATCGTGTGCCAGACCTCGGCCGCTGGAACCGCGGCCCGTGCTGCTTCGCCTTCGGCGATCGCGACGCGTGCGACGAGGAGGCGCGCTTCGGCGATGCCGTACGCGTCAGCACAGGACTCGAAGACGGCGAGCGCAGACTCAGCACATTCGAGAGCACGGGATTCGTGTGCAGACGTCAACGCGCGATGACCACGGCGAAGCTGCACCCATGCCCAGAACAGCGGATCGTCGAGCGAAAGCACGAGTTGCTCGACCTCTGAGAGCAAGCCTTCCGCGGCGCCCCCCGAGATCAACCAGGCTCCCGTGTAGAGCGCCCGAGCCCGCAACACAGTGGACGCGGTTGAAGACTCCCGAACGGATTCGGTCAGCCGGGCGCCGTCGGCTCGGCGGCCGCGGAAGAGAAAGTAGTGGCGTAGATCCACCGCCAGCCGCGCGGCGTGCTCGCGCCGGCCCGTGGTCTCCAACCAATCGAAGGCAACGGGCAATCGAGCCGACAACGCATCGATCTCTTCGGCCGCCGCGCGCGGCGCGTGCCATCTGAGATCCTCGGCGAGCACCGCGACACGGTCGGTGAGCTCGCTCACGCTCCTCGTGGCAGCCCGACGCCAAGGAGCCGTGGCTCCAGCGTCGCCGCGAAGGATCCTCCGTTCCGCATCGCGCCAGGACTCGCCGGGCACGAGACCGAGCTCATCCCAGAGCCGGCGTGCGAAGTTCCGCAGCGCAGACAGTGCCGCGACCTGGTCACCGAGGCGCCATGCGAGCTCGGCGGACGCGACGCACACAGCCTCGTTGTAGGGATTGGCGTCGCCGAGCGCACGGAGGCGCGCAGAAATCGTCGGATCGCCCGGCGACGAGGCAGCCCACCTGAGCGTCGACGCGAGATGAAGCTCCTCGAGCGCCCTGCCCGCCAGCGCGAGCCCCGGCTCATCTGCGTACTCCGCGAGAAACGGCGGGTTGTATCCCGCCAGGTCGAAATCCTCGCGGTGCACGTCGACGTCGTTCCGCGCTACGGCAAGCCGGTAGCCGAACGGATCCGTGACGAGCAGATCGCCGACGCAGCGACGAACGAGGCCGACGTAGACATGGATCGACTCGGTGGCAGTGCGCGGCGGGGCGACCCAGAGCTCGTCCACGAGTGCGTCGGCCGAGAGAGTCTCGCCGGCTCGCCAGGCGAGAAGCGCAAGCAATGCGCGAGCTTTCCGCCGCGCCGGCAACACCACCTCCTCGCCGCGCACCCGGACGCGGAGGCGCGGCAGCAACTCGATTGTCACCTCACCCACCGCGAGA
>DATBDB010000065.1:0-5574 GCA_036270155.1 Gaiellaceae bacterium | reverse complement strand
GTCGCGCAGGATCGCGGCCGGGCGCAGGTCGAAGTGCTCGCGGACGAGCTCTTCGATGCGCGTCACCGGCAGGTTCTCGGTGCCGAACGTCTCGACGAGGATCGAGAACGGATGCGCGACGCCGATCGCGTAGGCGACCTGAACCTGGCAGCGGGCTGCGAGCCCCGCGGCGACGACGTTCTTCGCCACGTAGCGCGCCGCATACGCTGCGGAGCGGTCGACCTTCGTCGGATCCTTGCCCGAGAACGCGCCGCCGCCGTGGGGCGCTGCGCCCCCGTACGTGTCGACGATGATCTTGCGGCCGGTGAGACCGGTGTCGCCCATCGGGCCGCCGATCACGAACTTGCCGGTCGGGTTGACGTAGACGAAGCTCGGATCGTCGAGGCGCTTCTCGTCGTACAAATCCTTCGGAAGGATCGGCCGCAGCACCTGTTCGATCAGGTCGGGCTTGATCATCGCTTCCGGGTCGAGGCCTTCGCGGTGCTGTGTCGAGATCAGGACGCGTTCGATCTCGATCGGCTTCTGGCGGCCGTCGGCGTCAACCTCGTAGCGCACCGAGACCTGCGCCTTGCCGTCCGGGCGCAGGTACGGGAGCACGTCTGCCTTGCGCACCTCGGAGAGCCGCTTCGTGATGCGGTGCGCCAGCATGATCGGCAGCGGCATCAGCTCGCGGGTCTCGTTCGAGGCGTAACCGAACATCATCCCCTGGTCACCGGCGCCGACCTTGTCCAGCGGATCGTCGTCGCCCGGATCGTGCTGCACCTCGTACGCGTTGTCGACGCCCTGCGCGATGTCGGGCGACTGCTCGTCGATCGCCACGATCACACCGCACGTCTCGGCGTCGAAGCCGTACTTGGCGCGCGTGTAGCCGATGCCCTTCACGGTCTCGCGCACGAGACGCGGGATGTCGATGTACTCCGCGGTCGTCATCTCGCCGGCGACGACCACGAGGCCGGTGGTGATCAGCGTCTCGCAGGCGACCCGGCTCATCCGGTCGTTGGTGAGCGCAGCGTCGAGGACAGCGTCCGAGATCTGGTCGGCGATCTTGTCGGGGTGGCCTTCGGTGACCGACTCCGAGGTGAAGAGGAATGTGCGCTCAGCCATCGCGGAGGCAGGTTACCGAACCCGCAGGATGGCAAAGACGCTCTGCACGTTGCCCTCGCGCGTGCCGTAGACAACAAGCGTCTTCAGCGGCTTCAGATTCGCATCGAGTTGTGCCGGCACCTTCTGATTCGCGAGCTTCGCAAACGCCCGGACCGCGGGCAGCGCATGCTCGACGTCGATGTAGAGGAACCCGTTCGTCTTCTCCGGCAGGCCCGGCACCTTCAGCTTGTCGCCGCTCGACCGAAGCCCGGCAACCGCGTCCGCGCTGTCACTGACGACGAAGAGGCCGTCGAACGTCCCGTAGTAGATGTCGATCGCGCCGAGCGCCACATCGTGCAGCGTGACGCCGTCGACGGTGGTGGTCAGCGGCTTCTTCGTCTTCGCCAGCTTCGCGACCAGACGTCCGATGTCATGCACCGCCTTGTCCGGGTCCTTCGCCTTCGAAGCGATCGTCACTTCCGGGAACGGGAGCCCCGCGCGGACGTACATCACCGCCTGGCCGCCGAGCGCGTCGGCGAGGCTCTGCACGTCGATCCCACCGACCGTCAGCTTCCCCGGAACCTCGCCGACGCCGCCGAGCCCGATCGCGAGCACGGAGCCCGCCGGGATCTGCGATACGAGATCGGCGCTCGACTGCACCGCCGGGCCCGCCGTGCCCTGAGCGTGTACCTCGAGCGTCAGCTCGTTGGCACTCGACGTCAGCGCGGCGGCGACCCACTTCGGCTTCTTGACGTTCGCGGTCGGGAGGTTGAGAGGGAGCGACCGGGTGAGCGCGAGTCCCGAGGTCAGGGCCGTCGTCGAGTACGCGCGCAGGACCGCATGCGCCGGCACGCGTTCCATCGCGGCGGTGTACGCGGGCAATTCGGAGAGCTTCCCCTTGTGGTGCTTCACCAGATCGAGCAGCGGCGCGCTGTCGGTGAAGACGGTCCAGCCGCGAATCCGCGCGTGCAGCTGCTTCGGCCCGAGCGCCGCTTCGAATGCCTTCTCGTCCGCCGGCTGTGTGAAGCCGACGGTGCCGCCCTTGAAGATCGCGAGGTCGAGCTCCGGCCCCATGGACGGCTTGAGCTTCAGCCCCTCCCGGACGGCCTTCAGCGCTGCCGGGCCGATCGGGAACCGGTTCAACACCCGCGGCACGGAGCCGAGGTCCGTTTGCAGCGAGACGAACGACTGCGTGCTCGGGGGCACCAGCTCCGCCGCGTTGCCGGCGGGCTTCCCACCGCCGCCGCAACCCACGAGCAGTGCCACCGCCAGAAGCGGCGCGGCCTGCCTCACTCGGCGGTTGCTTTCCGTCCCATCAGCGACCCCGCCAACTCATGCAGTGGTGATCCGGCGAGCACAGCGCACACACCTTCTGTGATCGGGAGATCCACGTCCAGTCGGTGCGCGAGGTCGCGCAGCACCGGTGCGGTCGTGAGGCCTTCGACCACCTGGCCGATCGCCGCCTTCGCCTCCTCCGGCGTCGCGCCGCGCGCGATCATCTCGCCGGCGCGCCGGTTACGACCCGTCGGGTGAAAGCACGTGACCATCAGGTCGCCCATTCCCGCAAGGCCGGAGAACGTCTCCGCCTCGGCGCCGCACGCCTCGCCGAGCCGGGCCATCTCGACGAGCCCGCGCGTGATCAGCGCCGCCTTCGCGTTGTCCCCGAGCCCGAGCCCGTCGACACCGCCCGCCGCGAGCGCGATCACGTTCTTCGCGGCCGCGCACAGCTCGACGCCGACCAGATCCGGTTGCACGTAGACGCGGAACACCGGCGAGGTGATCGCCTCCTGCAACCGCGCGGCCAGCGCGTGGTCCTCCGAGGCGATCACGGCAACGCTCGGCAGCCCCGCGGCAACCTCCTCCGCCATGTTCGGGCCGGAGAGCACCGCGACCGGGCGGTCGCGCACGAGGGTCGAGAGCCGCTCGCCCGACTCGGGGTCGAGCCCCTTGACGAGGCTCAAGATCGGCGCGTGGCCCTTGAGGTGCCCGAGCACTTCGCGGAACGCGTGGCTCGGCACCGCGAGCACGACGAGGTCTGCTTCGTCGTACGGGGCATCGTCGATCGTCGCCCGTCCTGCGACAAACACGTCGTGCTCACGCGCGCGCAGCACGCCTGCGAATGCCGTGCCCCACGAGCCCGTACCGACCACGACGATTCTCACGAACGCTTCCTGAAGTCGATCGAGACCGGCACCCCCTCGAGATTGAACCTCTCGCGCAGCTGGTTCTCCACCCAATAGGCGTAATCGCGCGTCACGAGACCTGGGTCGTTCACCGTGAAGCGGAAGCGCGGCGGCCGGGTCGAGACCTGCGCGCCGTAGAGGAGGTTCAAGCTGCGCCCGCTCTTCGACGGCGGCTGGCGCGCCGCCTTGAGCTCGCCGAGGAAGCGGTTCAGCTCACCGGTCGACACACGGCTCGCGTAGCGGTCGTACAGCTCGGTCACCTTCTCGAGCAACCGCGATACACCGCGGCCGGTCGTCGACGAGATCGTGATGAAGTCCGGCCGCTGGCGCAGGCGGCGCTGCAGTTCCGGGCGGACCTCCTCGATCGTGATGTTCGAGATGTCCCACTTCGAGAGGACGATCAGCGTCGCCGAGTGCGACTTGCGCGCGACCTCGACCGCCGTGATGTCGCCTTCGACGATTCCCTGGCTCGCGTCGATCAGGACGAGCGCGACGTCGGCGCGCTCCGCCGCTTCAAGCGCGCGCAGCTCCGTGTAGTAGTCGATCCCCTGCCGTTGCCTGCGCTTGCGACGCAGGCCTGCGGTGTCGACGAGCACGAACGTGCGGTCGCCCTCGACGAGCACCGTGTCGATCGTGTCGCGCGTCGTGCCCGGCACGTCGTCGACGATCGTGCGCTCCTCGCCGACAAGCTTGTTGTAGAGCGACGACTTGCCGACGTTCGGCCGGCCCAGGATCGCGACGCGGATCGCGTCCGGCGGCACCGAACGCTCGGACGATCCAGGAAGCCGCGCAACGACCTCGTCGAGCAGGTCGCCCGTGTTCGAGCCGTGCAGACCCGAGATCGGGAACGGGTCGCCGAACCCAAAGCTGTGGAACTCGTGCGCGAGCGTGTTCTGCCCGGGGTCGTCGACCTTGTTCGCGACGACGAGCACATCCTTCTTCGACTCGCGCAGGATCTGCGCCAGCTCCTCGTCGCCGGGCGTGATCCCCTGGCGCGCGTCGACGATGAACAAGACGAGGTCGGCCTCGGCGATCGCCGCCCGCGCCTGCTCGGCGATCTGCCGCGTGATCGGATGCGGGTCCGCGATGTCGACACCGCCGGTGTCGATCGCGAGGAACTGCTGACCGAGCCACTCGACAACGAGCTCCTTGCGGTCGCGTGTCGTACCGCGCGTGTCGTGGACGACTGCCGAGCGCGTCGCCGTCAACCGGTTGATCAGCGTCGACTTGCCGACGTTCGGGAAGCCAACGATCGCGACCGTGCCGATCAGGTTGACCGGCGCGGGCTCCTGCTCTTCGATGACATCGTCGTCGTGGTCGTCGGTCATAGCGGGGGCACCAGGCCTTTCGGACGGCCTTGCTTGTGCACCTCGGCGAGCCAGTCGAACAACACGTTGATGCGCCGCTCGATCTCGGCGGTCGCTTCCTTGTACCCGCGCCCGTTCTTCGGCAGGTCGTCGAAGCGCACGGGCTCGCCGAACGCGAGCGAGCACGGCGACGGGTGCGAGGCCTTCCAGAACTGCGTGCCGTAGATCGCCATCGGAACCACCGGCACGCCGGCCTGGATCGCGACCATCGCAGCGCCCGGCTGTGCGGTGCCGGGCCGCCCCGTCTTGAGGCGTGTGCCCTCGACGAAGAGACCGACGACGCGGCCGCTGCGCGCGGACTCGAGCATCTTGCGCACCGCGACGCGGTCGGACTCGCCGCGGCGCACGGCGATCGTGCCGTGCCACTCGAGGAAGCGGCCGATGCCGGGCACGCGGACCGCCTCGACCTTCGCGACGAAGTCGATGTTGCGCGGGGAGAGGACGCCGACGAGCGGGATGTCGAGCCAGTGCATGTGGTTGACCGCGTAGACGAGGCCACCCGTCTTCGGCAGGCGCTCGCGCCCGTACGCCCGCGCGCGCGTGACGGCCAGCGTCGGCCACCCCATGTAACGGCGGCCGAGGCCCCAGGCGAGATTGGACGCTGCGCTCACGATGTCGTGAGCGAGCGGGCGCGGATCAACTCTTCGATCCGCGTGACGACGTCCTCGACCTCGAGGTTGGTCGTGTCGATCAACTCGGCGTCCTCTGCGGGCTGCATGCGGACACGATCGGACTCGTCGCGCGTGCGCAAATCGGTGGCGAGCGCGTCGGCGCCGATGTCTGGCCGCTCCGCCTGGCGGCGTGAGGCACGGATTGCCGGGTCGGCCTGGAGGTAGACCTTCACCTCGGGGCCGGGCGCGACGACGGTGCCGATGTCGCGTCCCTCGATCACGGCGTTCCCCTGCGCGGCCAGCTCACGCTGGCGTTCGCGCATCACCTCG
>DATBDB010000064.1:0-39584 GCA_036270155.1 Gaiellaceae bacterium | reverse complement strand
CTTGTCGCCCTGCACGACCTCGAACGACACCTTCTGACCTTCGGTCAGCGACTTGTAGCCGTCACCGGCGATCGCGGAGAAGTGGACGAACACGTCCGCCTCGCCGTTCCCGCGCTCGATGAAGCCGTAGCCCTTTTCATTCGAGAACCACTTGACCGTACCTTCAGCCACTTGCGACTACTCCTTGCTAGACGACTACAAGTCCGCCCTACCGGCGGAGCGCGCGCAACTTTAGCACCCTTTTAGCCCGAATATGCAAGCTCTCCACGTCGATAACGGGCACATTTGATTGCGTTCTCGAGCAAGCAGGCGATGGTCATCGGCCCAACGCCCCCCGGCACCGGGGTCATGTAAGCCGCGCGGTCGAGCGCGCCCGGGTCGACGTCGCCGACAAGGCCGGCCTCCGTCCTGTTCATGCCGACGTCCACGACGACCGACCGGTCCTTGACCATGTCGGCCGAGACGAGGGCCGGAACACCGACCGCGGCCACGAGGATGTCCGCCTCCAGGGTGTACTGGGCGAGATCCCTCGTGTGCGAATGGCAGAGCGTGACGGTCGCGTTCGCCTGCTGAAGAAGCTGCATTACGGGCTTCCCGACGATCGCACTGCGGCCGATCACGACGGCGTGAGCGCCGTCCAGGTCGACGTTGTGCTCCGCCAGGAGCGCCATCACGCCGCGCGGCGTCGCGGGGACGATCGCAGGGCGGCCGAGATATAGCTCGCCGGCGTTCAGCGGGTGAAAGCCGTCGACGTCCTTGGACGGGGTGACCGCGCGGATGATCCGCGCCTCGTCGATGTGATCCGGGAGCGGCAACTGAACGAGGATCGCGTCGACGTCGTCGGATGCGTTCAGCTCGTCGAGCTTCGCGAGCAGGTCGGCCTCGCTCGTGTCGGCCGGCAGGCGGAAGTCGGTGGCGTCGAAGCCTGCCTCGACGGCGGCCTTGTGCTTGAGGCGGATATAGACGTCCGAGGCCGGATCGTCGCCGACGAGCACCGTGACGAGGCCGACGTGGCCGAGCGCCCGAACCTCCTCGGCGACCTCGGCGCGGATGCGCTCCGCGAGCGGCTTGCCCATCATGAGTGTCGCTGACATGCCTGCGACTCTAAAGTCTCCGCATGCGGTGGCCCCGGAAGAACGATGCGAGCTCGATCGACGTGCGTCGCGAGGCGATGGGCGTGAACGGCGGGCTGGTCACCTCCGTCGACCTCGAGCCGTTCGCGAGCGCCGCTGAGTCACTCGTCGGCGTGGCCGTCATCCCCGTGTCCGCGGTCCCGGTCGAGATCGCACTCGGCGCCTACGAGCTGACCGACGACGGCGACGTCGTCGAGACCGGGCGCGCGACCGAGACGGTGCACGTGCCGCTCGCTCACACCGAGGGCGGATTGACCGCGTCCATGACGCGTGGCGCGCTCGCGGCCGGTGCGATTCGCACCTACGTGCTCCACGATCGGATCACGCGCGCGTCGTGCTTCGTCTGCAAGGACGCGGGCGACGCGGTCGCACTCGCGCGCTGGGTCGAGTCCGAGCTGCCCAAGTTCCGCGAGTGGCTCGAGTCGTCGGACGACGCGTCGCTGTCGACGCGCGCCAATCTGCGCGGGGTCAAGACGCACGTCGTCGGTCCGATGTGCCACGTGCTTTGGCAATGGACGACAGGCGACGCGGTCGGGCCGAACATGATGACGCGCAACTCCTATGCGCTGAACATGGGGTATGTGATGCAGCGCGCGCCCGTGAAGCCGGAGCGCGCGATCCTCGAGGCGAACATGGGCGGCGACAAGAAGCCATCCGCAGAGTTCTTCCAGTCCGGCCACGGCAAGACCGTGCTCGCGGAGGCGTTCCTTTCCGACGAGCAGATCCGGCGCGTGCTCCGCACGACGGCCGAGGATCTCGAAGCCCTCTCGTGGGCGGGGACGCACGGGTCCGTCGCCAGTGGGATGCAGTCGGTCGCGTTCACGCCCGCGTCCGCAGTCGCGGCGGTGTTCGCCGCGACCGGGCAGGATCTCGGGATGGTCGGCACGAGCTCGATGGCGCACGGCACCGCGCGGCGCGTCGAGGGCGGTCTGCAGGCGTCGATCCGCTTCGGGGGGCTCGAGGTCGGCACCGTCGGCGGCGGCACCACCCTCCCGTCCGCGCGCGACTGGCTCGAGTCGATCGACTGCGCGGGCGCCGGCAAGGTCTACCGCTTCGCGCAGATCATCGCCGCCGCCGCGCTCTGCCTCGAGATCAGCGCCTCGTCGGCGATGGCCACCGCGGGCAGCGAGAACTTCTTCAGGGCACACCACGAACGAGGGGGCATGCGGTGATCGCACTCGTTTTCCGCTACGACGCGCGCGATCCGGAGGACTTCGAGCAGGCATACGGTTCGAACGGCGAGTGGGCGCAGTTCTTCCGCCAGGGCGTCGGCTACATCGGTACCGAGCTCCTGCGCGACGTCGAGGAGCACGACCGCTATCTCGTGATCGACCGCTGGGAGTCGATCGAGGCGTACAACGAGTTCATTGCCGAGCATCAGGTCGAGTACCTGCGCCGCAGCGACGAGTCTCGCCTCTACTCCATCGCCGAGCTCCGCTTCGGCGCGTTCGAGAACGTCTGGGCCGAGTGAGTCACATCCCGCCGCATCACGACCCGGCCTGCTGGGGATGCGGCGACAACCCGAACGGGCTGCACCTGCCACAGCCGACCGAGATCGGCGCGACCGACTACGAGGCGTACTTCACCTTCGACGAGCGCCACCAGGGCGGGCCGGGGATCGCACACGGCGGGCTCGTCGCCGGCGCGCTCGACGAGGCGGTCGGGCTCCTCGCGACGTGGTACGCGTTCCCCGCGGTAACCGCGCGGATCTTCGTCCGCTACCGCCACCCGGTCGCGATCAACACCGAGCTGATGATCCGGGCCTGGCTCGAAGAGGCGCGCGGCCGTCGTCTGCACGTCAACGCCTCGATCACCGACGGCAACGAGGTCTTCGCCGAGTGCAAGGCAGCCCTCCTTCACGTTCCGCTCGAGCACTTCCTCGCAACGCCCGAAGGGCGCGCCGCGGGCGAGCGCTGGGCGCAACACGCCGAAGATCAGCGTTCCGAAGATCAGCGACTCGACAGCACGTCGTAGGCACCGCGCAGCCGTGTCTGCAGCAGCGCGGCCGCGCGCGAGCTGTCCAGTGAGACGTTCGGCGCGCGGTCCGGCGTCGTGTGCGCGCGCTCGATGCGGTCCGGATCCGCGCCGAGCAGGACGGCGAAGTCGAAGCGCGAGACGTCGTCTGCCCCGCCCAGATGAAGCGGCCCGGCGAGCTCCAGCTCCACCACCTCGAGCACGGCGTCGGCCAGGTCGCCCACCTGCACCGGCGAGCGGATCTCGTCGGCGAAGAAGCGCGTGCCCTCGGCGGCCAACCGCTCCTGCGGGCCCGGCTCGGCGCCACCGTAGATCAGCGATGTGCGCACGATCGTCGCATCGGGATGGAGCTCAGACACAAGACGCTCCGCCTCCGCCTTCGACCGCCCGTAGGCGTTGACCGGATTCGGCACGTCCTCCTCCCGGTAGCCGCCGCCCTTGCCGTCGAACACGAGGTCAGTGGAGAGGTGGACTAGGCGCTGCCCGCGGGCCGCTTCGGCGACCGCAGCCGAGCCCTCGACGTTCACCTCCCACTCCCCCGGGCCCTGGCGATATGCCGTGTGGATCACCGCGTCGACGCCTGCCACGGCGCGCCAGGCCGCCTCGACGTGGCGCAGATCGGCCTGGACCCAGTCGGCTTCAGCCCCCTGCGGCGGCCGTTCGAACCATGTGGCGCGGACGTGCCAGCCGCGGGCAGGCCCCCGCCGGACGAGCTCCCGGCCGAGGTACCCGCATCCACCAGTGACCAACAACCGTTGCATTCCTGGCAATCCTTACCTGCAACGAGGGAGCGACCGTGTCCCAGCCGAGCCCGCCAGATTCCTGGCCCGTACCAGACGAAGCGACCGTCATCGAGCAGCGCGAGACGATGGTCGGTGGAGCTCCGCCTCCCCCGGTGGCGCCGCCGCCCGCCGATCGGCGCATCGGCGCCGGGATGCTGCTCGGCCTCGGGGTGCTGGCGCTCGTCGCGGCCGGGATCCTGATCGCCTGGCTGGTGACCCACAAGAGCGACCACAAGGCAACGTCGACCGTGATCACGACGGCTACGTCGTCGAGCGCGACCACGCCGCCGAAGGTCGCGGTGCCGCGGTTCGTCGGTCTCAAAGAGGCGGACGCGCTCGTTCGTGCGGGCCAGGTGGGCCTGCAGCCGAAGGAGGTCTTCAAGCCGACGAAGGCACCGCAGGGCACGGTCATCTCGCAGAACCCGCCCGCAGGGACGGAGCTCGCGCGAGGCGGCCACGTCACGCTCGTGGTCGACTCGAGCGCGAAGGCGAGCACGACGCCGGCCGCAACAACGCCGACGACCACGGCGACAACGGCAACGACGACGCAGTCCGCAACGACGACACCGACGACGACCGCTGCGGCTGCGGCTCCGGCTCAGCCACAGACCACAACGGTTCCGGACGTCGCAAGCCAGAAGGAAGCGGGCGCGGTGACGGCGCTCGGCAACGCCGGGATCCTCGCGAGCATTGTGTTTGTCCCGGGCACCGACTCGCTTGGCACCGTGCTCGAGCAGGCGAAGCCGGCCGGCACGACCGTGCCGTTCCACTCGCACGTGCAGATCAACGTGTCACGCGGTCCGAACGCGACCACCGACGAGGCAATCCCGAACGTCATCGGCCAGACGCTGCAGCAGGCCGTGAGCACGCTGAACGCGGCGCACCTGCGCCTGATCTACCTCAAGTACCCGGTGACCTCGCGGACGCAGGCCGGCAAGGTCGTGCAGCAGTCTCCGCTGTCGGGAGCGAAGGCGCCGGAGAACGCACAGGTGGTCGTTTACCTCGGCGCCTTCAAGCAGGGGTAACGAGCGACGCCAGGCGCCGCGGCTGACTTGCTACCAGCCGCGGCGCTCGAGCAGATCGCTCGGATCGAGCGACTGCGTCGAGATGCCGACCATCGCCTCGCCGAGGCCGGCGGAGACGCGCGCGAGCACGTCTGCGTCCAGGTAGTGCGTCGTCGCCTCGACGATCGCACGGGCCCGCTGCGAGGGATTGCCGGACTTGAAGATCCCGGAGCCGACGAACACGCCATCTGCGCCCAGCTGCATGCAGAGCGAAGCGTCCGCCGGTGTCGCGATGCCGCCGGCGGTGAACGTCACGACCGGCAGGCGGCCGTTCTCGGCGACCCACTTCACGAGCTCGTACGGGGCGCGCAGCTCCTTCGCCTCGGCGTAGAGCTCCTCGCTCCGCAGTGACTGCAGCCGGCGGATCCCGCCGAAGACCGAGCGCATGTGCGTGACGGCATTGACGATGTCGCCCGTGCCCGCCTCGCCCTTCGTGCGGATCATCGCGGCGCCCTCGGCGATGCGACGGAGCGACTCGCCCAGGTTGGTGCAGCCGCAGACAAAGGGGATCGTGAACTGCCACTTGTCGACGTGATGCTCGAGGTCCGCGGGCGTCAGGACTTCGGACTCGTCGATGTAGTCGATCTCGAGCGACTGCAGGATCTGCGCTTCGGCGAAGTGACCGATGCGGCACTTGGCCATCACGGGAATCGTGACCGCCTCCTGGATGCCCTTGATCATGTCGGGGTCCGACATGCGCGCGACACCGCCGTCGCGGCGGATGTCGGCCGGCACGCGCTCGAGCGCCATGACGGCACACGCCCCGGCCTCTTCGGCGATCTTCGCCTGCTCGGCATCGACCACGTCCATGATCACGCCGCCCTTGAGCATCTCGGCGAGGCCGCTCTTGACCCGCATTGTCCCGATCTCGTGCATGCGGCTCAGGATAGCTCGTGCCGGAGCACGGCAGCGACGGCACGCAGCGCGACCTGCGTTTCATCGAGCCGCGGCTCGCGCGTTGTGACGCGCTGCAGCGCGAGCCCGGGCACGAGGAACGCGTGCCAGAACCTGCGCGACGACTTCTGGACCAGACGCCACAGCTCCATCGTCAGCGCGAGCGAGAGCACGAGCACGACGAGCGGCGACCAGAACGCCGGCGCCATGGGCAGCGCGCGATCGGCGAGGAAGGTCACGGGAAGCGCGAGTGCCGCGAAGTTCGTGCCGCAACGGAGCGAGAAGCGAGACGGCCGGGCAGCACCCGTCCAGGTCGAGTGGAGCCGACGCTCTTCGACCGCGGCGATCGCTCGGTGCTCGGCGCCGTGCAGGTGCAGCGCGCGGCCGCGCAAGATCGTGACGAGCAGGACGAATGAGAGGACGATCCCCGCCACCGTCGACCATGGCCCGCCGACGAACGCAAGCGCGAGCGGTGCGAGCAGAGCAGTGAGGATCAGGTAGCGCTCGCGCGAAGGTGCGACGCCGCCGGGGCGCAGCACCGGCGCGAGGGACGACCAGAGGCGGACGAGGCCACGCGCGAGCGGCAACCGCTGGAGGCGTTCAGGCGGATGCGGCATGCGCCCCTCGCGCAGCGACCCGTCCACACCGGCGAAGGCCCAGTGGCGTTCGCTGACGATCACGACGCCGTTTGGGCGCGCCATCCCGCCGAGGCGCGGCAGCGACAGCGCCAGGTCGGCTCTCCGCAGCAGGTCCGCCGTCTCCCCCATTTACGGGTTGTAGCGCACAAAGGGCCGTCCCGCCTAGGCGGGACGGCCCATGAATCCGGGTCTTAGGTCCTAGTGGTGCCGATTTACCAAACGCCGCGCGAGAAGAAGCCGAGCAGCGCGAGGACGAGCACCACGATCAGAATGATCCAAAGGATTCCCACAGTCGAGTCTCCTCCTGTTCGAGTTATAAGGAGAACGAAAATCAGGCCCGTGGAGATACGGGCAAGCGCGCGCCGAGCAGCCGCTCGATCGCGGGCTCGACGCCCCAGCGATCTCGCAGCTCGACGTACTCCGCCACAGCCCGTTCCGCGCGCGATGCCGACGGCGCCCGCTCCGCGCGCAGCATCACGTTCTTCGCCGTGTGCTCGGCGGACACGAACTCCATCACATCGACGCGATAGCCGAGCGTCTCGAGCGCCGCGGCGCGCAGTGCATCGGTGACGAGGTCGGCCTGGCGCCCGAGCAACAGGCCGTGCCGGAGCAGCGCGTCCTTCTGCCCGGCGATCTGCACCGCGAGCTCGTGGTGACAGCACGGCGCAACGACGATCGACTCCGCACCCAGACGCACGCCTGCAGCAATCGCCTCGTCGGTCGCCGTGTCGCACGCGTGCAATGAAACGAGCAAGTCGATCTGCCCCTCGCTCTCGTACGCATCGATCGACGTCGCCTCGAAGCGCGCCTCGTCGTAGCCAAGGCTCTCGGCGATCGCACGCACCGTCTCGATCACCTGCGGGTTCGTATCGAGCCCGACCAGCTCCACGCGGGTCCCGACCTCGCGGCCGTACGCGACGAGAGCGAGGCTCATGTACGCCTTGCCGCAGCCGGCATCGACGACGCGGATCGTGTCCCGCTCCCACAACGGCAGCGCGCGCAGCAACTCGACGTAGTGCTGCACCTGACGTTCCTTGTCGCGGGAGATCTTCGTCGCGCGAAAGAGCGGATGGTCGGCGGGCAGCGCACGCTGCCGCTCGCGGTCGTGCGCATCGTCGACCGGCGTCTCGGACGACGGCTTGCCGTGCGACACGAGCCAGTTGCCTTTCTTCGTGCGTCGTGCGTGCAGATCGCCGTCCGGCGCGAGCAGATGCACGTTGCGTGCGTTCTCGAGCAGCGCGTCGAGACGTGACGGCCACTCCGCGCGCGGCACGGTCTCGGTCCGCGGCCCGTCAACCACCTTGAGCGCACGCCCGCGCTTCAGCACCACGGGAGTGACGGCGATGCCGTCGGCGACCAGCTTGCGCCAGCCTTCACCGAGTGCGCGACTACGCAGCTGCTCCACGCTGCAAGTGTGCCAGTGCGACCACTTCCAGCTCGGGCGGCGGCCTGCGAATGAACGCGGCAACCGCGATCAGGTCGTCCGCCGCTTCGGGGGCAAGCGTTGGCTCCGCGCGCGCCACGGCTGCGAGCCCGGCCTGCCATTCGAGGCCGTGCGTCCCCGTGAACGGGCGCACGTCGACGACCTGTCCCTTGGCGATCCAGAACCCGCGCCGTGAGCCTTCGTGCTCCCCGGGCGCGACGACACAGACGGTGAGCTCACGCAACTGCCGCATGCGATGGATCTCCCGCGCGACGCCTTCAAGCGCATCGATGCGATCGCGCAGCCGGGCGGCGTCCTCGAAGCGCAAGTCGCGTGCAAGCCGCTTCAACTTTGCGCGCAACTTGGGCAGCGCGTCGTCGAGCGTCTCCCACTCGACGCCTTGCAACGCACGTGCTGCGAGCTGAGCGCGACGCCTGCTCTTGATCGGGCCGAGCTCACTCGGCTGCGACGAGCAGACGACGCTGTCACCACGCCGTCGCAAGTACACGTACCGATCGGGCCGCGCGGAGCGCGCGTTCGCAGGCGGACGCAGCTCACGGATCAGGCGCAACTCTTCGAGCGATGCCTCGAGCTCCGAACCGAGAACACGCCACTCGACCTTGGCGAGCGCGCCGAGCGCAGCTTCGACCGCAGGCCGCTGCTTCTCGGAGCGGAAGTACGAACGCAGGCGCGCGCGTAGGTCACGCGCGCGGCCGACGTAGAGCACCTGGTCGTGCGCGTCGCGAAAGAGATAGACACCCGGGCGCTGCGGCGCGCCGAACGCGAGGTGCCGCTTCCGGTGCACCCGGCGCGGTCGCGTCGCCGCGAGCTCGACGAGGTCAGCGACCGTTCGCGCCCCGCGCTCCTGCGCCATCCCGATCAGGGCGAGCAGGATCTCGGCGGTCGCTTCTGCGTCGGGCAGCGCGCGATGACACGGGCGCGCGTCGGTCACAAAGCGATGCGAAAGGGCTGCAAGGTTCGCCGGCTGCCGGCCGAGCAGCCTGCGCGCAAGCCCGACCGTGTCGACGACCGTCGCTTCCACGCGGTTGCCGGTGAGCCGCATCGTCTCGTTGTCGAGGAACGCCATGTCGAAGCGCGCGTTGTGCGCGACGAGCACCGCGTCGCCCGCGAACGCGAGGAAGCGGCGCGTCACGGCCGAGACGGGAGGCGCGCGCCGCAGCTCCTGGTCGCGCAGTCCGGTCAGTGCAGCCACACCCGGCTGCAAGCGCGCACCCGGGTTCGCGAGGGTCTGGAAGCGTTCCCCCAACTCGAGGTGTGCCACCCGCACAGCCCCGAACTCGCACGGCCGTGCGGTCCCGGGGCGAAGACCGGTCGTCTCGAGGTCGAAGACGACGAACGTTGCAGCTTCGAGGGCGAGCGCCTCGCCGGGCGCATCCGCAAGCACGACGAGGTCACCGGACCAGCGCAGCCGCGCGTCCGCGCGCACCGCCTCATCGAGGAGCGAGCGTGCCAGCCCGACCGGCACGGCGCTCCCGAGGCGGAGCACGTTCCGCGCGGCGTCTTCGGCCGCCACAGGGCCGCGGCGCTCTTCGACGAGCTCGACCAGGCGGTCCGCGGCATCGAGGCGCAGCTGCACCGGGCGGATCCTAGTACGAACATGTGTTCGTGTCTAATCGGGACGCGTTCTGCGGAGCGCGAGACCGGTGAGCGTCTCGCGGACGACGCGCTCCGCGACGAGCGCGGTGATGTCCGCCGAGCCGATCCCCGTCGGCAGCACCTCCACCACGTCCGCTCCCACGAGCTCGACCGCCCCGGCGAGCTCGCGCACCGCCCAGAGCAGGTCGACGGACGTCATGCCGCCGGGCTCCGGCGTTCCGGTCCCCGGCGCGAACGCCGGATCGAGCACGTCGACATCGACCGTCAGGTAGACCGGCCCCTCCCCCACGTGCGCGACCGCGCGCCTCGCCACCTCGCGGATACCGAGATCGCGGACGTCGTGCATGAAGAAGCTGGCGATCCCGCGCGCGCGTTGCCACTCGAACTCGGCCGGCCCCGGCCAGTAGCCGCGCAGGCCTATCTGTGCGTAACGGGTGCCGTCGACGCGCGCGGCCTCGACGAGCCGGAACATCGGCGTGCCGTGCGAATGCTCGACACCGAACACCTCGCGTCCCGTGTCTGTGTGCGTGTCGAAATGGATCAACCCGACCGGCCCGCGCCGCTCGACGATCGCCGCGATGCATGGCTCCGTGATCGAGTGGTCGCCGCCGAGGATGATCGGCAGCGCGCCCGCATCGACCACTTCACCGACGATCTGCTCGATCGCGGCGTGCGTCCGGACCGGATCGGCCGGGACGACGGGCGCGTCGCCGTAGTCGACGATCCGCAGTTCCGAGAACGCGTCGATCCCCGCCTCGAGGTGCGGGCCTGGAGGGCAGGACGCGCTGCGGATCGCGCGCGGAGCAAAGCGCGTCCCCGGGCGATCGGAGACGAGGTCGTCGGTCGGGGCGCCGACAATCGCGACGTCGACACCGGCGAGGTGCTCCGGATCCTGTGCGAGCGGCGCTCCACCGAACGAGAGGAAGCCGGCGTAGTCCGGCTTGTCCGGAAGCGGGCGCCAGCGTTTCTGCGGATCGAGCACGCGCCGATCCTTCCACACGTCATTCACCCGGTCCGGCGCAGACCTCCGACGAGCGTCCTGATCACTTCGCGCTCGGCGGCTGCAACGGCCTCGGTGTCGTCGGGCAACTGACCCAGCACCCAGCCTGTCAGCACCTCCTCCATCGCCCCATAGAGCATCCACGCGGCGAAGCGGGCGTCGATGTCCGGCCTGAACGTGCCCTCGTCCTGGCCCCGGACGACGATGCGCTGCAGGCTCGCAAACGCCTGCCCGATCTCGTCGAGCTCGTCCTGGATGTGCGGGCTGCGGGTGATCTCGCGGACGAGCAGGCGCACGAGGTCGGGGTCGTCGCGCCACGCGCGGAGGACGATCTTCACGACGAGCGCGAGCTGCTCCGCTGCGCTGTCGCCGGTTTCCTCGGCGAGCGCCACGGCCGCGAGGAGCCGGCCCCATTGCTCGCGGAAGACCGCTTCGAGAACCGCTTCCTTGGAGCCGAAGTAGTGGTAGACGAGCCCGTAGGCGACGCCTGCCTCCTTCGCGATGTCACCGACGCGCGAGGCCTCGTAGCCCTGCGCCGCAAAGACTCTGACCGCCGCACCGAGAATCAGCTGTCGCTTGTCCTCGGCGGCCGCCATGGGCCGAAACCCTACTCGGGGTACCGCGCAGCACGAATCGCACATTCATACCGTCTTCAAACACACAGATCCCACAATCGGGTGGCTTGCTGCGAGGTCCCAGGGTCGATGCAATGACCTCCCGCTTCTTTCTGGAGAACCTGCTGCCTGCAACTGACGATCCGATGCCTGAATCTGCGAACCAGCGCCCTCGCCTCGGCGACCTGCTGATCAGCCGCGGCCTGATCACCCAGGAGCAGCTCGATGCGAGCCTGGCTGCATCGCGCGAGGCCGGAACGGCTTTGGGACAGGTCCTGGTCGAGAGCGGGCTCGTTCCCGCACACGCGATCGCAATGGCGCTCGCCGACCAGCACGGAGGCCCGTTGAAGACCGAATTCGGCTTCGCGACCGGAGGTGCGAGCCACCACTCGCGCTCGGACAGTGCGGGCGAAGCCCCAGCGGTGCCCCCGGTTCTGCGGCTGGCGCCGACGGGCGGCGCCGCCGAGCCCGTTACGCCGCCCGCCGTCGTCGAAGGGGAATCACTGCGCGACGAGATCGAAGGCCTGCGCGCGCAGAACAACGCCGCGTCGGCCGCGCGCGTGGCCGCTGAGCAGGCGCTCGAGACGGTTCGCGACGAGCTCACCGGTGCCATCGCCGCCGCCGCCGAGCTCCGGCAGCAACTCGCTGCCGAACGCGCGAAGAACGACACAGCCGCGATGGCGGCGGGCACGATGAGCGTCGAGGAGCTGCGGGCAGTGATCGAGCTCCAAGAACAGGCGCTGGCTGCCGCAGCAGCGCGCGAGCGGGCGCGCGACAGGGATGCTCGGCTCGTCGCCGAGCCCGTGAGCGCGCGCACCTACTCCAACGACCGTCATTTCCTCTTTGCCGCGGGCTCCGAAGGGTACGAGCTGTTCGAACGCTCCGGGCCTCCGCCTTCCCCGGCTGAACGAGTAGAGCTGTCGAGCGGCCGGGAATACCGCGTCGTGCGGGTCGGCCCTGCGCCGTTCCCGGGCGCGCCTGAGGGATGCGCCTACCTCGAACTCGTCTGACGCCGCGTTCGTAAAAGGACGTCCCGGCCCCGGTTCGGGCATCGCCGGCACGGCGAAAGCGCAGAGCCCCGACAAGGGCTGCGCGGCACGCTGACAATTGACTATAGTCAGCGGACTTCGTGATGACGGGGAGTGGTGCCGCAGCCGCTCACCGAACACCACGTCGTCAGTGGGGGCGGTCCCGCTTCAACCCCGGGACCGCCCCACCTTTTCCTTGCCGCAAGCGTCGCGTCTCAGGTGCGACCGCATCATGCGATGTGGGTAACGCTCGCCTCTGCGCCCGTGCTTAGGGTCACGCGGGTGAGTGTGAGCAGGGCTCCACCGGTCGATCCAGGCGCGCTGATCCGAAGCAGGAGCTACCGCGCCCTGCTCGCCTTTGCCGCGGTGGTCGGAGTGCTCGTGTCGCTGGCCTCGTGGGGCTTTCTCGAGCTCGTCCACGCAGTGCAGGTCGGGGTGTACACGGATCTCCCGGGCGACCTGGGCTACGACACCGCTCCCTGGTGGTGGCCGTTGCCGTGGCTCGCCCTGGCCGGGGCGCTCACGGCTTTTGCGATCGAGCGACTGCCCGGACGCGGAGGCCACGTACCCGCCGAGGGGCTCAAGACCGGTGGCGGACAGACGCAGCCGATCGAGCTCCCGGGGGTCCTGCTGGCCGCGACCGCCACGCTCGGCCTCGGGCTTGTTCTCGGCCCGGAGGGGCCGCTGATCGCACTCGGCATGGGCCTCGCGATCCTCGCCGTCCGGCTCGCCAAGAAGGACGCTCCCGAGCGGCTCCTGACCGTGATGGCCGCCGCTGGGAGCTTCGCCGCCATCTCCACGATCTTCGGCTCGCCCGTCATCGGCGCCGTGATCCTGATCGAGGCTGCAGGCCTGGCCGGGCCGACGCTCCCGGTCGTCCTCCTGCCCGGACTGATCGCCGCCGGGATCGGCTCCCTGGTCTTCATCGGCATGGGAGGCTGGACCGGCCTCAGCACGAGTGCCTGGGCCTTGACCCCGTTCGCCCTGGCACCTTTCGATCGACCTGGTTGGGGTGATTTCGGCTGGACGATCGCGCTAGGGTTCGCTGCCGCGGTCGTCGTGTTCGTCACCGTCGAGGTCGCACGATTGACGACGCGCCTCGTCGCGAGACGGCCATTCCTCCTCACGACAGCCGCCGCACTCGTGGTCGGAGGGCTTGCCATCGCCTTCAATCAAGCGACCGACCAACCAGTCGACGCAGTGTTGTTCTCCGGCCAGGACGCGATTGCGCCGGTGATCAAAGACGCTCCAGCCCTGTCGCTGTGGACGTTCGCCCTCCTCCTCGTCTTCAAGGGGCTCGCTTGGAGCATCTCTCTGGGGAATTTTCGGGGCGGGCCGACCTTCCCAGCCCTGTTCCTTGGCGTGGTCGGGGGGCTGCTCGCCGGGCATCTGCCAGGCTTTTCCCAGACACCGGCGGTTGCTGCGTTGATGGGTGCCGCGTGCGTATCGATCCTGAGGCTCCCGCTGTCGTCGATCGTGATCGCGCTGCTCCTGACCTCGAAGGCGGGGCTGGGAGTCGCTCCACTGATCATCGTCGCGGTCACGGTCGCGTACATCACCACCGAAGTGCTCGCCGAGCGGCGCGTCTCGGTCGCCCGCACCCCGGAGGCGCGATCAACCCCTTTGGATGACTCCGGACGCGGGGCGCGTCCATACGTTGGATCCCGTGAGCCCACCTCGTGACAGCAACGACTCGCGTCCGCGTGTGCTCGTCCTCGGCGGCGGCTTCGCCGGCATCGGCGCCGCGCAGAAACTGACGAAGAGCGACGTCGACGTCGTCCTCGTCGACAAGAACGACTACCACACCTTTCAGCCGCTGCTCTATCAGGTGGCTACCGGTCTGCTGGAGCAGCCTGCGGTCGGGCATCCGATTCGCGATCTCGTCCACGGGCAACCGAATGCGCGCGTGCACCAGGACACGGTCACGGCGATCGATCTCGAGGCGCGCGAGGTGGAATTCCGCGAGCTCGAGCCTCTGGCGTATGACTACCTCGTCTTCGGGCTTGGCGCGGAGGTCAACTTCTTCGGCGTCGAGGGCGCGCGCGAATGCGCGTTCCCGCTGTACACGCTGGCCGACGCGGTTCGCTTGAAGAACCACGTCCTGCAGACCTGGGAGGCGGCCGACCGCAAGCCTGCGCTGATCGACGACGGCGCCCTGAACGTCGTCGTCGTCGGTGGCGGCCCGACGGGGATCGAAACCGCGGGCGCGCTCGCGGAGCTCTACCACGGCGTCTTCGCGAAGGACTACCCCGACGTGACGCCGGAGCAGGCCCGGATCACGCTCGTCGAGGCCGGCCCTGATCTCTTCCCGATGTTCAAGCCGAACATCCGCGCCTACACGGAAAAGGCGCTCGCCGAGCGCAGCGTCGACGTGCTGACCGGCGAGGTCGTCAAGTCGATCACGCAGCAGCGCGTGACACTCGCCTCGGGCAAGGTGCTCGCGGCACACACGCTCGTCTGGGGAGCCGGCTTGCAAGGCAACGAGCTCGTCCGGTCGCTCGGGCTCGAGCTCGAGAAGGGAAACCGCATCGGCGTCGACGCGGAGCTTCGGGTCCCCTCCTACCCCGAGGTGTACGCCGTCGGCGACGTCGCAGCGATCACGGATCCGAAGACGGATCAGGTCCTGCCGCAGCTCGGATCCGTGGCGCTCCAAGCGGGCGAGCATGCCGGCGAGACAATCGCGCGCACGGTCGCCGGCAAGCAGAGGAAGCCGTTCAAATACAAGGACAAGGGGACGATGGCGACAATCGGACGGGGCTCGGCCGTCGTGCAGATGCTCGGGGGGCGGACGATGACGGGCAAGACGGCGTCGGTCGCGTGGGGAACGGTCCACCTCGCCCTGCTACCGACAAACGAGGACCGATCGAAGGCCGTTGTCGACTGGGCCGGGGCGGGGTTCTCACATCAGCGCGAAGCGCGGATCACCGTCGAGACATGACCGGCGACGTCATGCGATGCGGACGATGCGCGGCGACGTGAAGCGGCCCTAGCGTCACGGCGATGGCAGGAACGTTCCGGCACGAGAGGAGTGAGCGATGACGGCAACGGTGGTCTCCCCTTCGACCCAGCGGAGCGGAGCCGACGAGCCGCGTCCCGCCGACGTCTTCGTGGCCTTCGGGATCACGGGCGATCTGGCCAAGGTGATGACGTTCATGTCGCTCTACCGGCTCGAGCGGCGCGGCCTGATCGACTGTCCGATCGTCGGCGTCGCCGTTGACAACTGGACGGTCGATCAGCTGAAGGAACGCGCCCGCGAGTCGATCGAAGGCGCGGGCGAGCAACTCGATCCCAAGATCTTCGAGCGCTTCGCCGACCGGCTCTCCTACGTCGCAGGCGATTTCTCCGACGCGGCCACCTACGAGCGTGTGGCCGAGGCGATCGACGGCGCCCAGAGCCCGGTCTTCTACCTCGAGATCCCGCCGTTCCTCTTCGGCACCGTCATCAAGGGCCTCGCAGGCGCCGGCCTGACGAAGAACGCCCGGATCGTCGTCGAGAAGCCGTTCGGCCACGATCTGGCCTCTGCGCGAGAGCTCGCCGATGAGCTGCACCAGTACATCAACGAGTCGCAGCTCTACCGGATCGACCACTTCCTCGGGAAGATGGGCACGGACGAGATTCTCTATCTGCGCTTCGCCAACGCGATGCTCGAGCCGCTCTGGAGTCGCAACTTTCTCGAGAGCGTGCAGATCACGATGGCCGAGAGCTTCGGGGTCGAGGACCGCGGTCACTTCTACGACCCGGTCGGCGCGCTTCGGGACGTCGTCGTCAACCACGTGATGCAGCTCGTCGCGTCGTCCGCGATGGAGGTCCCCTCGTCGGCAGACGCCGACACGCTCAAGGACGCGGAGGTGGCGCTCTTCCGGGCGATCGCCGACGCCGATCCCGAGCGCTACGTCCGCGGCCAGTACGACGGTTACCGCGAGATCGACGGAGTCGCGCCCGACTCGCAGACGGAGACCTACGCGGCGCTCCGCCTCGACATCGACAACTGGCGGTGGGCCGGCGTCCCCTTCTTCATCCGCGCCGGCAAGAAGCTGCCGGCGACGCAGACCGAGTTACGCCTCGTCTTCAAGCATCCACCGCGGCTCGGATTCTGGGACGACGCACACCGGCCGCAGGCGAACCAGCTCGTCGTCAAGCTCGATCCGTCGACCGGGGTCAGGCTGATCGTCGACGCCCGCAAAGCGAGGACGGCGGCTCCGGAGCCAATCGAGCTCGACATGGAGTTCGCCGAGGAAGGCGGTGAAGGAGCAGCGCCGTACGAGGTGCTCCTGCACGCGGCGATGATCGGCGACCGCAAGCGCTTCACGCGCCAGGACAGCGTCGAGGAGGCGTGGCGCGTGATGCAGCCCTTGCTCGACGCACCGCCGCCCGTGCATGGCTACGCGCCCGGCAGCTGGGGCCCGGAAGCGGCGAACAAGCTGGTCGCCGGACAGGGCCGCTGGCACGACCCCTGGATTCCGTCATGACGACCGTCAAGCCCGCAACCGAGCGGCCGCCGCAAAGCGCGGCGGCGCCCTCGCCGTTCCCGCCGATCGCGGAGTATGCGTTTCTCTCCAACTGCCACACGGGCGCGCTCGTCGCCCCCGACGGAGCGATCGACTGGCTCTGCGTCCCACGCTTCGACTCGCCGAGCGTCTTCGGCAGCCTGCTCGACCGCGAAGCCGGCTTCTTCCGGCTCGCGCCGTTCGGGATCAATCACCCGACCGACGTTCAGTATCAGCCCGGCACGAACGTGCTCGAGACGACGTGGAGGACGCCGAGCGGCTGGATCGTCGTCCGCGACGCGCTGACGATGAGCCCGCGCGCGCACGAGGACACGATCACGCCGCACACCAGGCCACCCGCCGACGACGACGCCGACCACATCCTGGTCCGCACCGTCGAGTGCCTCGAAGGGCAGGTCGAGGTCGAGCTCGTCTGCGAGCCGGCCTTCGACTACGGGCGGGCGCCGGCCGAATGGGCGCTGGTCGGCGACGACCGGCACACCGCCGATGCGACCGGCGCCGAGACCACCATCCGCCTGGAGACCGACCTGGCGCTCGGGATCGAAGAGAATCGCGTCCGGGCCCGTCACACGCTCGCGGCCGGCGACCGCGCCTACTGCTCCCTCTCGTGGGACGAGGGCCTCGCGTCGCCGCACGACGTCGACGAAGCCGATTCGCGGATCGCCGCGACGACGCGGTTCTGGCGCGCCTGGCTCGGGCGCGCTCGCGTCCCGGACCACCGGTTTCGCGAACCGGTCCAGCGCTCGGCCCTTGTGGTGAAGGGACTCACCTACATGCCGACGGGCGCAACGGTGGCGGCGCTCACGACGTCGCTGCCAGAAACGCCGGGCGGCGAGCGGAACTGGGACTACCGGTACACGTGGATCCGCGACACGACCTTCACGCTGCAGGCGCTCCATATGCTCAACCTCGATTGGGAGGCCGACGAGTTCATGCAGTTCGTCGCCGATGTCGAGGCGACGGAGGACGGCTCGCTGCAGATCATGTACGGGATCGACGGCCGGCGCGATCTGACGGAGTCCACTCGGAGCGAGCTGACCGGCTACGCGGGCGCAAGTCCGGTCCGGGTGGGCAACGGCGCGTTCGACCAACGTCAGAACGATGTCTTCGGCGCCGCACTCGACTCGATCCTGCTGCACACACGGCGCAGCGAGCGGTTGCCGCGGCGTCTCTGGCCACTCGTGCAGGTCCAGGCCGAGTGCGCGACGAAGGTGTGGCGCGAGCCCGACCAGGGGATCTGGGAGGCGCGCGGCAAGCCGCAGCACTACGTCTCTTCGAAGCTGATGTGCTGGGTCGCGCTCGATCGCGCGGCGAAGCTGGCCGAGATCCGCGGTGACCGGGAAGCACAGGAGAAATGGGCCGAGGTGGCCGACGAGATTCGCGAGGACATCCTCGCGAACGGCGTCGACGACCGCGGTGTCCTGTGCCAGCACTACGGCACCAAGGCACTCGACGCTTCGACGCTGCTGGCGGCGATCTTCGGTTTCCTGCCAAGCGACGATGCACGCCTGAAGGCGAGCGTGCTGGCGATCGCGGAGGAACTGACCGAGGACGGCTTTGTGCTGCGGTACAAGACCGACGAGACCGACGACGGGCTCTCCGGCAAGGAGGGCACGTTCCTGATCTGCTCCTTCTGGCTCGTCTCCGCGCTCGCCATCGTGGGGGAGCTGCAGATGGCGCGCGATTTGATGGAGCGGCTGCTCCGCGTCGCCTCGCCGCTCGGCCTCTACGCCGAGGAGTTCGACGCCGGGACCGGCCGCCACCTGGGCAACTTCCCGCAGGCGTTCTCGCATCTGGCGCTGATGGAGGCCGCCGGCCGGATCATGCTGCCCGAGTTGACGGCGGAGCTCTGAGCTGGACTCGTACGACGTCATCATCGTCGGCACCGGTGCGGGAGGCGGCACCCTGGCGCGGCGCCTGGCGCCGTCGGGCAAGCGGATCCTGCTGCTGGAGCGTGGCGACTGGCTGCCGCGCGAGCCGTCGAACTGGCTCGCCCAGGACGTCTTCGTCGACAACCGCTACGTGTCCGAGGACACCTGGTATGACGCGAACGGCAAGTCGTTCCAACCGCAGATCCACTACTTCGTCGGCGGCGCCACGAAGCTCTACGGCGCGGCGCTCTACCGGCTGCGCGAAGCCGACTTCGGCGAGCTGCTCCACCACGACGGCGTCTCCCCTGCCTGGCCGATCTCCTACGACGAGCTCGAGCCCTACTACACGCAGGCCGAGCAGCTCTACGAGGTCCACGGCGCGCGGGGCGAGGATCCGACCGAGCCGCCGGCAAGCGGCCCATACCCGTTGCCGCCGGTCTCCCACGAACCGCGGATCCAGCAGCTCTCGGACGACCTGGCGGCGGCGGGCTACCAGCCCTTCCACGCCCCGTGCGGGATCCGGCTGAACGAGGCGAACCTTCCCTACAGCGCTTGCGTGCGTTGTGCGAACTGCGATGGCTTTCCGTGCGCCGTCCACGGCAAGTCCGACGCGGAGGTGCTGGGCGTCCGGCCCGCGCTCGAGCATGCAAACGTCCAGCTGCTCACGAACGCGAAGGCCGTCAAGCTCGTGACCCAGCCCGGCGGGAAGGCGGTGCGCGGGGTGATGGTCGAGCGCGACCGCCGGGTCGAGAGCTACGACGCGGATCTCATCGTGCTCGCCTGCGGCGCCGCGAACACCGCGAAGCTGCTGCTTCTCTCCGCGACCGACGAGCACCCGAACGGGCTTGCCAACCTCTCCGGCCAGGTGGGCCGGAACTACATGTTCCACAACAGCCAGGCGGTGCTTGCGCTCTCACACGACGAGAATCCGACCATCTTCCAGAAGACGCTCGGACTGAACGATTTCTACTTCGCCGGCAACGGGCGCGACTACCCGCTTGGGAACATCCAGATGGTCGGCAAGTCGCAGGAGCCCATGTTCCGGGGCGAGCGGCCGGGCGAGACACGGCTCGCGCCGCACTGGTCGCTCGCACGGGTTGCGAAGCATGCGATCGACTTCTGGCTCTCGACAGAGGATCTGCCGAGGCCCGAGAACCGGGTGTCCGTCGACCGTCAGGGCAACCTGACCCTCGCGTACGCGCCGACGAACGAGACGCCGAAGCAGGAGCTCTACAAGCAGCTTCGGTCGATGCTCGGCGATCTCCGCATGGAGCCGGAACACCTCTTTCACCGCTTCGCCTACATGAAGAACGAGATTCCCGTGGCGGGCGTCGCGCACCAGGCCGGCACCTGCCGGATGGGCGCTGATCCCGAGACGTCCGTGCTGAACGCCGACTGCCGGGCGCACGAGCTCGACAACCTCTACGTCGTCGACACCAGCGTCTTCCCGAGTATCGGCGCGGTGAACCCGGCCCTGACGGCGATGGCGAACTCGCTGCGCGTGGGTGACCACTTGCTCCAGCGGCTCGGCGCCGAGACGCACGCGACCGCGGCAGCCTGACGTGGACGGAGACGTGCGCCGATCTCGCCTCGGCGCCGCCGGGCGGCTCGCGTTCTTCCCCGCACGGGTCGCCGCGCGGGCCTCACGCGCGCCGCTCGAGGCGGCCGCAGACGACCACCTGATCCCGGAGCTCTCACGGCTCACCGACCACGCGCTTGCCGGTCCGCTGCCCGAAGAGCTCGCCCGGTCGGTGATCGAGCACCATGTGCTCGAACGCATGGTCGCGGCCGGCGGAGACCTCGACGTGCTGCTCGCAACCGCGCTTGACAGCCCGCGGATGAAGGAGCTGACGGACAAGATCGTTCGCAGCGACGAGTTCCGCGGCGCGATGCGCGAGATCTTGGCGAGCCCGGAAGTGCGGGCGGCCCTGACGGTGCAGACCACGGGGCTCTTCGGCGATCTCCTCGCGGAGCTCCGCCGGAGTGCAGTCCGCATGGACGGCGCCGTCGAGCGGGCGCTGCGGCGGCCTGCTCGTGCAGCGGGCAACGTCTACGCCGGCATCGTCACGCGCGCCATTGCGCTTGCCGTCGACGCGCTGCTGATCGTCGTCATCTTCACCGTCCTCTCCGGCTTCGTGGCCCTCATCACTTCCCTGGTCGGGACGCTGCGGCCGGCCTGGCTCGTCGGCCTCCTGCTCGGCGTCGGTGGGGCGATCGTCAGTGCCGGCTACCTGATCCTGTTCTGGAGCAGCGCCGGGCGGACGCCGGGGATGGGCCTGCTTCGGCTTCGGGTGCGAAGGCCCGGCGGCGGGCCGCCGTCGGTCGCACGCGCGACCGTGCGCACGTTCGGGACGTGGTTGGCGATCATTCCGCTCTTCGCCGGCTACCTGCCGGTGCTCTTCGACAGGCGCAGGCGCGGCCTGCCCGACTATCTGGCCCAGACCGAGGTCGTCTACGACGACCGGGCGTCTACCCCGGCGTCGGGTTGAGGCCTCCGAATCCGCATGGTTCCTGCGGATTCGACGAAGGGCCCGCCTGGATTCGAACCAGGGACCAAGGAATTATGAGTTCCCTGCTCTAACCGCTGAGCTACGGGCCCAAGCCAGGCGAGCCTAGCGCCCACAGGGAGCCGCGGTTGCCCGTTAGACTCGGCGGGCGATGAAGGTCTTCCAGGCGGAACGGCATTTTCAGACGACCGGGGGCCTCCACGTCAGTGACATCACCGAGGAGGTCGCGGCGATCGTCCGCGAGTCCGGCATCCAGGACGGGATCTGCCTCGTCTACTCGCCCCACACGACGTGCTGCGTGCGCGTCAACGAGTTCGAGAACGGCATGTTCGAGGACTTCGCGACGTTCCTGCGCCGGCTCGTCCCGCACGAGACCTACTACGCGCACGACGACTGGGATCGCCGCACCGAGAACATCTGCGAGGAGGACATGGAGGCGCCGAACGGCCACGCGCATGTCATGTCGATGTTCCTCGGGTCGGCGGGCGAGTCGATCCCGGTCGGCGACGGCGAGCTCTGCATGGGCCAGTGGCAGCGTGTGCTGTTCATCGAGCTCGACCGCTCGCGCCCGCGCCGCTGGATCTGCAAGGTCGTCGGGTCCTAGCTGGTGTCTGACACCCGTTCGTACCTCCGACCCGCGTAGGCCCTTCAAAAGGTGTCTGACACCTTTTCGGGGGTTCGCGACGAGTGCGCGTTTCGCACTGGTGTCAGACACCAAGCAGCTTGCGTGCAGCCCGCGGCTAGGCGACCTTCATCGCGGCGATCTCGCGCCGCTCGGCGAGCCGGCGCAGCGCTTCCGACTCGAGTTGGCGCACACGCTCGCGCGTGATGCCGAGGATGCGGCCGATCTCCTCGAGTGACTTCGGCTCCGCGTCGCCGTCCAACGCGTAGCGCAGCTTGAGGATCCGCTGCTCACGCTCGGACAACTGTGAGACGGCGTTGTGCAACGCGCGCTCGGTCAACTCGACCTCGACCTGTTCCTCGGGGGACTTCTCGTCGCTCGCGAAGAGATCGCCGAAGGTCGCCGAGTCGTCCTCGCCCACCGGCCTGTCGAGTGATGCGACGGCACGCGCTGCGGTCCGCACTTCGCGCACCTGCTTCACCGGCAGCTTCGAGCGCTCCGCGATCTCGTCATCGGTCGGCGCACGCTCCAGCGTCGCGACGAGGTCGCGCTCGGCGCGCGAGATCTTCTGCTCGCGCTCGACGATGTGCACCGGGATGCGGATGACGCGCGCTTTGTTCGCGACGCCGCGCTGTACCGCCTGGCGGATCCACCAGGTCGCGTAGGTCGAGAACTTGAAGCCCTTGCGCCAGTCGAACTTCTCCGCGGCGCGGATCAGGCCGATGATCCCCTCCTGGATCAGGTCGAGCAGCGTGAGCCCGTGCCCCTGGTACTTCTTCGCGATCGACACGACGAGACGCAGGTTCGAGTTGATCAACATGTCCTTGGCCCGCTGATCACCACGCTCGATCGCCTTCGCAAGCTCGACCTCCTGTGCAGCAGTCAGCAGCGCGTAGCGGCCGGCCTCGTTCAAGAACAGCTGCAGTGAGTCGGTCGTGGCCGACGCAACCTGCGGATTCGTGTACACCACTTCGACCTCGATCGCACGGGAGCAGTCGTCGCTGAGCTCGATCGACTGGCTCTCGAGCCGCTCGAGCAGCGCATCGACTTCCTCCTCCTCGAGGTCGAGCTTCTGGACGAGCTCGTACAGCTCCGTCATATGGACGCAGCCGTGCGCTTCACCGTGCTCTACGAGTGCCTCGATCAGGTCGTGGGTCATGACAGTGGGGTACCCCCCGTTTCATGGGCTTTAACCTGTAACGGAGAAGTCGCCCTATTGGTTTCAGGGAATCTTTACCTCGCTGGTAAATCGGGCTCATCCACGGCCGCAACAGTGAGGTCTTGCAGGTCATTCCGACCATCCGGCCCGCTCCCGCCGCGCCACCCGTCAGCGGCTCGATCGCGGCCTGGATCTGGCTCGGAGTGGTGCTTGCCGTGCTCGTCGTCGGGGGCTACGTCCTGAGCTTGCGCCGCTGACGCGGTACGATCCGGCGTCGTGTGGTGGCTGTTCATACCGGTCCTGATCCTGGGCGTCGTCCTCGCCCTCTTCCTCGTGCTGCTCTTGCTCGGGCGGTACAAGAACGGGGCGCTGCTGCGGCCGCTGATCGCGCGGCTCTCGCGCATCGGCTTCATGCGCCGCTTCTTCACGCGGGTCAGCACGGCGGCGATCGAGCGCCAGAACCCCGAGCTCGCGGGCGCGCTCAAGAAGATCAACGCGGTCTCATCGAACCCGAATCCGCAGGCGGTGCAGAAGGCAATGAGCCGGCTGACGCCGTCCGAGCGCCGCGCCTACATGGAGGCGGCGGGCGAGGAGGGCGCCGTCCCGGACTCTGCCAACCGGCAGATGCGCCGGCAGGCGGAGCGCATGCAGCAGCAAGCCCGCGGCGGCCGCCCCGGTGGCGGCGCCTCGCGGAAGCGCAAGCGCAAGTAAGAGCGCCGGCCTAGCCCGCGTGGCCGTAGGCCGAGAAGGACATCGTCCCGTGCTCGCAGACGGCGGTCTGGGGCGACACCTTCACCATCGTCGTCCCACCGCCCTGCGCGTTGACGCGGAACCAGTAGGCCTTCGGCTCGCACGGTCCCTTCACTTGCTCGCCCGGGCCTGGGACGTCGGGTGAGAAGCGCGTGGTCGCGTACGTCGAGTCTCCCGGCACGAGCGTGACGAGGATCGCCGCCAGTTGACCGGGGTGCGCGGCGCGGACGCGCGTTGGGAGCTTCGTCTTCGCCTTCCCCAGCAGCTGGCCGAGCGGCAAGCCGGTGACGGTGCACTCCGTCGCCGACGTGTTCTTCAGCGTCAGCTTGTACGAGATGTTCCCGGCGCCGGCGCTGCCCGGGATGACCGCGAAGCGTCCAGCCAGCTGAGCGCCGGTGCAGCTGACCGCCGAGTGGTGCCCGAACGCCGTCGAGGCGGAGAGCGCGGCGACCGCACCCACGATAAGTCCCGCGAAAGAAATTCTCATGCTCCGTCCCACGTCGGCCGTGTACCCCTTCGTCACGTTTCCTATCGACTCCAGCGTCCCTCTTGAAGTTGGTTAAGCGCTGATTGAGCGTCGCTGCTTCGTCTCTCCGGCTCCCCTACGCCGTCGAGGTTAATCCTCTCGCTGTCCAAGCGGCCCTAGAGCTGTCCGGGATAGAACCCGAGGCGCGCGAGCGGCTCGACGATCTCGTGCTCCTCGTAGGAGAGGTGCGAGAGCAGCGCGTCCGTGAGGAAGTCGATCGCGGTCTGGATCGGTGCGTAGTCGTCGGGGTGGTTCATGTGACCGACGAGTGCACGATCGACTTCCTGGATCGCGTCGTGAATGACGAGGTGCTCAGCGACGAGCCGTTCGATCACCGGCTCGAGCGTCGGATCGCTCTGCGCGAGGTGCGGGAAGATCGCCTCGTCTTCCAGGCCGTGATGCTGCGTCAACGCACCGCAGTAGCGCGCGCAGAACGCGCCTAGCGTCCAGTCGTTCTGGCGGAGTGCCATCTCGTTGAGCGCGGACCGCGCGTTGCCGGCGCTCACGACTCCATCCCGAACCTGAGCCAAAATCTGCCGCAGCTCGGTCAGTTCCGTGCGCAACATGTCGTGCACGTCGACGAGGTGTTGCCCGATGAGTGCGCCGCGCGGGGTGTAGGTGACCTGCGGACTCGACTCGGGCCGATGCGGGCGGGTCAATTCGTCCCACGGAGCGCTCTCGCTCACACGCGTTCCGTCGTCCGGCGTCGGACGCACGCCGAGCCTGTCGTACTCGGAGCTCTCCGCCCCGCTCTGCTGTGCCGGCACGTCGACGCGTTCGACAGGGCGGGCTTCGGCGCCGCGGGAGCGCTCCGCCGCGACCTGCTCGCGCACCGCAGGAGCGATCTCCGACGCAAACCTCTGCAGCGTGTTCGCGTCGTCGGCCATCACGAGAAACGTTGCGATGCCGTCCTCGAGCGCGTAGCGGGTCAGTTCGTTCACCCCGGTCTCCGCTGTGACGTTCAAGAGCCGCCGGATCTCGGACGGATCGCGGCCCGCAGCCACGGCCGCGTCGTCGATCGCGCTGTTCCCGCGTGCGAGGTCGCCCGGCTGGAGGTACGGAAGGCTCGGGATCCAGCCGTCAGCTTTGCGGCCGGTGAGGCTCAGCATGCGCGGCTTGTACGCGCCGACCCAGATGCCGATGTCGTGCAGCGGCGCCGGGCCACGAGCCGCTCCGCGCAGGCTGTAGTACGAGCCGTCGAGGTGCGCCTTGCCCGGCTGCTCGACGTCCCAGAGCGCACGGATCACGTCGATCGCCTCCTCCAGCGCATCCACGCTTTGCCCGGGACTCAGGCGCTGCCCGCCCATTGCTTCGATGCCGTCCCAGAATGCGCCGGCGCCCAATCCAAGCTCGGCGCGGCCGCCGCTCAGGATGTCGAGGCTCGCAACCGCGCGCGCCACGACCGCCGGGTTGCGCAGTGGCAGGTTGAGGACGTTGGCACTGACGCGCACGTGCGTCGTGCGGGCGGCGATGAATGACAACACCGTCCAGGTGTCCAGAAACCGCGGCTGGTACGGGTGGTCCTGAAAGGTGACGAGGTCGAGCCCTTCGCGGTCGGCGAGCGACGCGAGCCCGACGATGCTCTCGGCGGCGTGACTGGCAGGAGTGATGAAAAGACCGAACTCGAGGCTGTGCCCGTAGCCGCTCATGCAAACGAGGGTAGTGGTCGCAATCGAGGCGGCGGTGTCGAAACGTCCTACGCGGCGGGATCGAAGATGACCTTGATGAACCCCTCGTGCCGCTCGTCGAATTTGCGGTAAGCGTCCGGCGCCTGTTCGAGCGCGAGCCGATGGCTCACGATCGCACTGGGTTGGATCCGGTCTGCGGCGATGAGGTCGCGGAGGATGTCGTTGTAGCGCTCGTCGTGATCGCGACCCATACCGATCGTGACGCCCTTCTTGAAGAGGTGTCCCCACGGCACGTCGAGGTGCCCCCGCCGCTCCAGCTCATCGGCGGCCTCGGGATCGTCGGCGGGGAAAACGCCGATGATGCCGAGCCGCCCGGTCGGGTTGACGAGCCGAGAGAGCGCTTCGATCACGCCCCGCGGCGCTTCACGTTCCGGCCGATCGAAATCCCGGGCTTGGAAGCCGATGGCGTCGATTCCGCACTCGACCCCATCCATCGCCTCCTCGTCGCGCCACGCAGCCCGCCCGCGCCGCCGGCGTCCCTGATGCTCGAAGATTTGCGCCACCGGGTCACCCAAGGTGAAGTCGACCGGCGTCGCCCCCAGCTCACCAGCCTTCTCGAGCCGCTCCGGCACCCGGTCGACGACGTAGACAACGGCTGCGCCGCGCAAGCGAAGCGCGCAGTACGCGCTCAGGAGGCCGATCGCGCCCCCGCCGAAGATCGCGAGGCTGTCCCCCGGGCGCACGCCGGCGAGTTCGACCGCGTGGTATCCGGTCGGCAGCGCGTCCGCGAGCATGACGAAATCGTGCTCGTGCTCGTCTCCTGGCTCTCCCGGGAGACGCAGGCAGTTGGCATCGGCGAACGGGACCCGGACGAGCTCCGCTTGTGTCCCTCGGTAGCCGCCCATCCCGGGGTAGCCGTAGGCGCCGCCGGCGGTGCCCGGATTGACCGTCAAGCACGCGCCGCTGTACCCGTGAACGCAGTTGTGACAGAAGCCGCAGCAGATGTGCGTCGGTACGACGACGCGGTCGCCTTTCCGCACCGAGACGACCGCGGCTCCCACTTCTTCGACCACGCCGAGCGGCTCGTGGCCGATGACCATCCCCGGCTCGGCCCCCATGCGCCCCTCGTAAAAGTGGAGATCAGTGCCGCACAGGGCCGTCGAGGTCAACCGCAACAGCACGTCCGCCGGCGCACTCAGCTCGGCATCCTCGACCGTGCGTACCGACACCTCCTGGCGACCTTCGAGCACCACAGCCCGCATGGGCTCTCGCGTTCCCCCTCCGCGCCGGCCGCAACATCGGAAATCCTGGAAAAATGGGGGATATCCGGAAAGCGAGGATTTCCATGCTAGCTACCGGCCGTTGTCTGGCATCCTTTCCATGTGGCGGTCCGCTGTCTCCTGGTGGATGATTCCCCGCACTTCCTCGAAGCGGCGTCAATGCTCATCGAGGGTCAGGGACTTGCGGTGGTCGGTGTCGCCTCGACGTCGGCCGAGGCCCTCGCGCGGGTTCGTGAGCTCAAGCCTGATGTGGCGATCGTCGACGTCCACCTCGATGGCGAGAGCGGGTTCGACGTGGCGCGGCTGGTCGCCGGGAGCTTCAATGGCGTGACGACGAACACCGTCCTGACGTCAACGCGCAGTGAGTCGGATTTTGCCGAGCTCGTCGCGCTGGCGCCCGCGCTCGGGTTCATCCCAAAGAACGAGCTGTCGGGCGATGCGATCCGCGACTTCCTCGCCGACCGCAGCCACGGACACGGCTGCAGGCACGAAGCGCTCGTCTACTCGTCGCCGGACGAGCTCGCAGGAGGGGCACTGCCGTTCTTGCAGCAAGGCCTGGCGTGCGGCGATCACCTGCTCGTGATCCTCAGAGAAGCCGGTCGGACCGTCCTCCAACAGGCGCTCGGGGACGATGCGGCCCACGTTGCGTTCGCGGACGTCGAGGAGTGGTATCAGAGCCCGGGGCACGCGTTCGAGCGGTACACCTCCTACCTCGACGACCAAATTGGACGCGGCGCTCAGCGCATACGCGTCGTCGCCGAGATCGTCTGGCCCCAGAGTTCCGAGACCACCGACGTCGCGGCCTGGAAGCGCTACGAAGCCCAGATCAGCGGTGCAATGGCGTCCGTTCCGGTGTCGTTCATCTGCGCTTACGACGCGCGAGAGCTGCCGCCGGAAATCATCATGGATGCCCAGCGAACGCATCCGATCCTACGGGGCTCTGAGGGCGCGCGGCCGAGCGCACACTATGTCGCCCCGGACGCGTTTATCCGTGCGTTGGAGCAGGACGCGGCCGAGCTGGCAACAGGCTGCTGCCGCTAGCGAAGGCGCTTGAAGGGGTCTGCATAGCCACGAAACGGGCGGGGAAAGGACGCAGTCGCGCGTCCGACGTTCGACTTGGACACGACCGCGATCGGTGCGTCGACCCTTGCCGGTAGCCGAGCGCCGTGGGCTGCCGCGACGCACGCCTCGACGGCCATCTGCCCCATGACGAACGGGTATTGCGAGACGGTGGCGGTGATCGACCCGTTGCGAACAGCGTCGAGCGCGTCGAGGATGCCGTCGACGCCGATGATCATCACGCTTCCGGTCATACCCGCCGCGCGAACCGCGTCGGCGACGCCGAGGGCCATCTCATCGTTGACCGCGAAGAAACCCGCGAGATGCGGGTGCAGGTGGATGATTCGCTCGGCCGCGAGGTCGGCCTTGGCGCGATCGTAGTCGGCGTCGACCCGCGCGACCACTCGTACGCGCGTTGCGCGGACGCCTCGCTCGAACCCGCTCATGCGGTGGTTGCTGTTGACGCTGTCGGCCGTGCCGCCGACGACGCCGACGGTACCGCCCTTCGGAAGGAGGGCAACCATCTTGGCAGCAGCAGCGCTCCCGACTTGGACATCGTTGGTCCCGATGAAGGAGCTGATGTGAACCCCGGCGCGACTCGCAGCTGCGACGTCGATCGGGCTATCGATGTTGACGATGGGACGGCGCACCCCGCGCAGGGAAGCGATGAGGTTGGTTGACGTGATCGGGTTGACGACGTAGCAGTCCTTCTTGCCGGCGACGAGCGCGCGGGCGTGCGCTGCTTGACCGGCGAGATCCGCGTAGCCGTTTGCGGCTCGAACGGAGGCGTCCACCCCGCGTCGTCCCGCCTCAGCCCTGACGCCTTCGTACATCGCGACGAAGAAGGGGTTGTCGAGAGCCTTGAGCACGACCCCAACGTGAACCTGGGCGGGTTTGGCACCGGCGACGCTCGCGGCGAGCAGCAGGGCCAAAACGGTCGTAATCGCCCTCGCCCAGAGCTTCACACTAACCTCCAATCCCGCCCTCGCACGCTAGCGGATTCACCTGGACAACGGCAGAATTGGCTTCAGCTGCAACGTGAGCACGCGACTTCGCCAGTTCGGACCGGTAGCAGTCGTGCTCGTGCTGACCGCCGTCGGCTTTTTCGTCGCTCGAGCTCACGGCGAATCGGATGCGAGACGCGAGTCGTCTCATCGCGCCGAGATCGCAGCGACGCAAGTCCGTGACCACGTCGCTCAGGCCGCGACCTTGCTGGACGGCGTTCGCCGCTTCCTGGCGCAACCCGACGGCTCCGGGATCACAAACAAGCAGTTCGCGGACATCGGCGCGCGGTGGCTCGGGCCGGTCGGCCTGCCGGCCGCCGCGTGGGTCGAGCGCGTGTCGGAAGCAGACCGTGCCCGCTACGAGCGGCGAACAGGGCATCGCATCGTCATTCCCACTTCATCGGGCGGGCTGCTTCCCGCGGGCCTCCGCTCGACCTACCTGCCAGCGACGCTCGTCACGGGCAGTCCGCCACTGAGCACTCCGGGCATCGACCTCAGCGGTTCCTCGGGGATCGCGGCTGCTGTCGCGCGCCCCCAGACGGCATACAGCGTGAGCGCAACGCGTCTGGTGAAGCTCGCCGGCGGGACGACGGGTCTCTACCTCGTGCAATCGGCGCAACGCCTCAACATCGGGGTTGTCGAGCCGGGGTTCGTGACCCTCTTTCTCCCGGCGTCGTGGTTGCTCACAGGTGGCTCACCCACCGGCGTGGCGAATCCGAGAACGGAGATCACGGTCGGCGGCGCCTCAGCGGGAAACCTGGGCAGCGCGGCGGCGGCGGAGAGCAGATTCGCCGCAGCAGGGCAGCCGTTCGCGGTGCGGATCCCGAGCACCGGAGTCCAGGGGGCCGCCGCAGCGCAGCCATGGGTGATCGCCGCTGCCGGTCTCATGCTCGCCGTGCTTGCCGGTGCGCTCGGCGTGATCGGCGGGCGCCGGGCCAGGGCGAGAGCGGAGGTCGACCGCCTGTTCACCATCACACCCGACCTGATCGTCGTTGCAGGTTTCGACGGGTACTTCAAGCGCGTCAACCCGGCTTTCGAGAGCCGGCTTGGCTATTCGCACGAGGAAGCGCTCGGTCGTCCGTACATCGAGTTCGTGCATCCCGACGACCGCGAGAGGACGGAGTCAAAAAACGGCAGCCTCCGGCAACGCGAGACCACGATCGTGTTCGAGAACCGCTACGTCTGCAAAGACGGCTCGATCCGGTGGATCGAGTGGACATCGACACCTGTGCTCAAGGAACGATTGATCTATGGAGTCGCGCGCGATGTGACCGAACGGCGACAAGTGCAGGCCGAGCAGTCGGCGTTGCGACGGGTGGCGACGCTCGTCGCCGAAGCCGTCTCGCCCTCTGAGGTCTTTGCCAGCACCGCGGCGGAGATACGTCGGCTCCTCGGCTCGGACTACGCATCACTCGGCCGCTATGAGTCGGATGGGACGATCACCTACCTGGCACACGACGGTGGAAACTCGGGCGCCGGCCCGCCGGTTGTCGGCACGCGCGTTCCCGTCGAGGGGGAGAGTTCAGCAGGGATCGTGCTCCGGACCGGACGCGCCGCTCGGATGAGCTTGGTGTCCGCGAGCGGGCCCGTTGCCGACCTCGCGCACAGGCTCGGTGTCGTAGCGTCGGTCGGCGCCCCAATCGTCGTCGAAGGGCGTGTTTGGGGGGTGATCGTCGTCTCGACGAAGAGCGAACCGCTCCCCGCCGACACCGAACAGCGCCTGGCCGACTTCACGGAGCTCGTTGCAACCGGGATTGCGGACGCCCAGTCACGGGCGGCGCTTGGGCGGTTGGCGGAGCAGCAGACGGCCCTACGGCGAGTGGCGACCCTCGTTGCGGAAGGCGTGCCGCCTGCTGAGGTCTTTGCCGCGCTCGCCGACGAGGTAAGCCTCCTGCTCGACGCCGAGTCCGCGGCGATCGTCCGGCTCGAGGCCGACGGCAAGGTGGCTGTCGTTGCCATCAGCGGCCCGGCCAGCCATGAGTCCGTGCTGGGCACCCAGCTCGACCCGTATCCCGAGACTGTGATCGCTGCCGTCATCGAGAGGGGTTGCTCGACGCGCAAGGACGATTACGAGAAAACGTCGGAGCCCGCGCGCCGCTTGGGCATCCGCTCCGGGGTCGGTGTTCCGATCATCGTCGAGGGAGCGCTGTGGGGCGTCGTCGGAATCGGGACCGTGCGTGAGCGTTTCCCCGACGACACCGAGCAGCGGCTCGAGGAGTTCACGGAGCTCGCTGCAACCGCGATCGCAAACGCCGAGTCACGTTCGGCTCTGGGGCTCCTCGCGGAGCAACAAGCCGCGCTGCGACGGGTGGCAACTCTCGTTGCGGAAGGCGTGCCGCCGGCTGAGGTCTTGGCGGCAGTCGCGGAGGAGGTGAGCGGGCTCCTTGACGCTCAGCGTGCCACGATCGCCCGGCTCGAGGACGACCAAACGTTCACGATCGTTGCCAATTCGGGCGTGACCACCGACGCCCTCGCGGTGGGCACTCGACGTCCGCCCGAGCCGGGGTCGGTGGTCACCAGAGTGATCGAGACCGGCCAGTCGGCTCGCACGGACAACCAGTCCCCTTCACAGGGCATACCCGGCGTGATCCGCGAGCTAGGCATCCGTTCCTTGGTGGCGGCGCCGATCGCCGTCGAAGGGGCGCTGTGGGGCGTGGTCGTCGTCGGAACGGAACGTGAGCGATTCCCCAAGGGCACCGAACAGCGCCTCGACGACTTCACCGAGCTCGCTGCGACGGCGATCGCGAACGCCGAGACCCGCTCCGAGCTCGCTGCGTCACGCGCCCGGATCGTTTCTGCTGCGGATGAGACGCGTCGCCAGATCGAGCGTGACCTCCACGACGGGACGCAGCAGCGGCTTGTCTCGCTCGGTCTCGCGCTGCGCCTGGCCGAGTCGACCGTGCCGGGGGATCTCGAGGAAACCCGAAGCATCATCGAGGGAGTGGCAAGCGCGCTCAACCAGGTCATCGACGAGCTCCGGGAGATCGCGCGCGGGATCCATCCGGCGATCCTCTCGGAGGGAGGGCTCGGACCCGCGTTGAGAACCCTGGCCCGCCGTTCGGCGATTCCGCTCAACCTCGGCGCCGTCATTGAACATCGCTTGCCGGAGCCGATCGAGGTCGCGGCGTACTACGTCGTTTCCGAAGCGCTCGCAAACGCAACCAAGCACGCAAACGCCACATGCATGGACGTCGAAGCAACGGTGCGAGGCAGGAGCCTGCGGCTTTCGATCCGAGATGACGGCGTCGGCGGCGCCGATCCTGCGCGCGGGTCGGGGCTGATCGGCCTCCGCGACCGCGTGGAGGCGTTGGGGGGAACGGTCGAGCTCAGCAGTCCGTCGGGTCAAGGAACGCACTTCGCCGTTCTCTTTCCCTTGGAGCTCGCCCTCAGCGCGGACGGCTCGGGAGACTCTCGGCCGGCCCGAGCACGGGAGCGCCGATAGTCAGTGTCCCGGAGACGAGAGGCTGGATTGCCCGATCGCGACAAGCTCGCGCAAGAGGACCATGAACGCCTTTTGCGCTTCAAGTGGCACTCCGTCGTCCGAGAGGGTCGGGCGCGCGTACGCGCCGTCGTAGGCCCCGTTGTCGACGCAAGCTCGGAGCATGCGGTCGAGATCGACCTCGTCGAGCAGTCCGCCGGCCGGGCTCGCCATGAGGAACGCGAGCATCGCCGCCACGCCGTAGCCGCCCCAGTTCGAAATGGCGGCGACGACAAGATGGTCGACCTCGACACGCGCGATGATGCCTCCGCCACACGGGCACAGGCAGACACGGCCCGTGGGGATGATGTCCATGATCTTCTCGGCGATTGATCCGAAACCGACTTCATTCCCGCCGTCGCCGATCCCCGCCGTGAGGATGCCGCGCTTCCGCGCCTCGTCGAACAAGAATTGCGGCTTCGCGTGCGTGTCGTCGTAGCTGAGCCCGGTCGACCCGTGGATGATCCCGTTCTTGTTAGGCGACAGCTTCTCGATCGCGATGACTGCGGACGGGACGTGCTTGTCGAGCAGCTCACCTGCTTGAGCCTCGCACTCGTCGGCTTGAAGCGACATCGGGACGAACACGACGGCATTCGCATTCGGCTCGTCCTCGGCGCGTCTGAAGTTCAACCCCGCGGCGCGGCAGACGGCGCCCAGCGGAAGCTCCGTTCGCTGCTCGGTGAGGATGACGACGTTGGCGCCAAGCGTGAGGATCAACGACCGTGCGAGTGCCGCCGCTCCCAGGAGCCCGTCGACTTCGCCCCGCGGCAAGACCGGCGGCCCGCCGGCGCCGGTCAGGATGAACACCGTGTCGCCCTCGTGCACGTTCGCGATGATTCCCTCGGCCATCGCAAGTGTGAGCGGTCTCGCCCCTTCGGGCCGCGCCGCAGCGTAGAGGCGGTGGATCATCCCGCGAGGGAGGTTGCCCTCGGCGGGCCGCATCTCGATGGTGCAGAGACGGTCGATGTACTCTCCGATGACCTCCGACATTGATGGGCACCTTTCGGTTGTCGTGTCAGTCGCGCGGTTCCGTGATCACGGCGTAGAGCGCCGGGTTGCGGTTGGCGAAGGGGTGCATCGTCCCTCGTGCCTCGTAGAGCACGTCCAGGTCTGCGCTCGTGACGAGCACGGCTTCCTCACTGCGCGGCGCTTCGAACACCACTTCTCCGTGCGGCGTCAACAGCCGGCTGCCGCCGAACAACTCGAAGTCGCGTTGCTTGCCCACGATCGAGACGTGGAGGAACCAGACTGCGTTCTCCGTCGAGCGAACGTAGAGCGAGCTCGTCCAGTGGTCCTCGAAACCGCACAACGCGGCGGAGATGTTGACGATCAGCTCGGCACCCTTGAGCGTGAGCGTGCGCGACACCTCCGGGAACGAGTTGTCGTAGCAAATCTCGATGCCGATGCGTCCGAGCGCCGTGTCGAACACGGGGATGTCCGTTCCGGGGCTCCACCACACTTTCTCCGCCGCGACGCTCCCGCTCGAGGCGAACGCGGCGACGTGGGTCTTGTTGTAGACGCCGACAAGCCCGTCGGGCCCAATCAACAGCGCCGAGTTGTAGACGTCTCCCGGATAGGGGCATTTATGGGTAGAAGCGCCCATGATGATGTGCACGTCGTGCGCCGCTGCCTTGTCGACGAGCCGCTCCACGTACGAATCATTTCCCGTCTCCGCGATCGCGTATTTGTGGGTGTACTCGTTCGTCTCGTAGCCGTTCAGGAAGATCTCGCCGAACACGATCAGCTTCGCGCCCTGGCTCGCCGTCACCTCGATCGCCTGGAGTGCGCGTTCGAGGTTGGCGGGCCGCGGGTCGTAGTCGGCGGCGCCGATCACGGACTCCAGCTGACAGATCCCGATCGTGAGCTCTCTCATGACCCTGGCCTCTCTGTCGATGGGATGGCCGAGGTGCTCCCGAGGTACTCGGTGGCGAAGTCGGCCGTGCGGCGGAGCTCGTCACGGGTGCCCTCGAGCGCGACCCTCCCCGTTCTCAGTACGTAGGTGCGGTCGGCGAGCGCGACTGCACGAGTGGCGTTCTGCTCGACGAGCAGCACGGTCACGCCCGTGTCGCGGAGCTCGCTGAATGTCTCGAAGACGGTGTCGATCATGATCGGAGCCAACCCGAGCGACGGCTCGTCGAGGAGCAGCAGCCGAGGGCGAGAGAGCAGGGCGCGGGCGATCGCGAGCTGCTGTTGCTCCCCGCCGGAGAGCTTTGCGGCGGACGAGCGGTAGTAGGTGCGGAGAATCGGAAACCGCTCGAGAGTCCGTTCGAGGTCGTCGCGTGCGTCGCTGCGGTCCTCCACCGAGGTCGAGCCGAGTTGGAGGTTCTCCGCGACCGAGAGCGACGCAAAGATCTGCCGCCCTTCCGGAACGAGTGCAATGCCGCGGCGGACGATCCGTTCTGGCGCGAGACCGATCAGGCTCTCGCCCTCGTAGCTGATCGACCCACCGCTGGGTGCGACGATTCCCGTGATCGCGGCGAGCGTTGTCGACTTCCCCGCGCCGTTCGGCCCGACGATGGCGACGATCTCGTGCTCGTTGACCTCGAACGAGATCGAGTGCAGCGCGATGACGCGGCCGTAGCGGGCGGAGAGCCTCTCAACTTTCAGCATCGGCACTCCCCTGCTCCACCGCTTCCGCGCCGAGGTAGGCCTCGATCACAGATCGGTCGTGACGTACTTCCCGTGGGCTTCCCTCGGCGATCGTCCTCCCGTGGTCGAGGACCTGGATCCGCTGGCAGAGGCCGAGGATCAGCGCCATGTCGTGCTCGATCACGAGCAGGCCGAGTGCGAAGTCGCGCGGCAGCGTCGCGAGGGTCTCCGTCAGGGCGTCGGTCTCATTCTCGTTCAGGCCCGCAGCAGGTTCGTCGAGCAGCAGAAAGCGGGGCCGCGTGGCAAGCGCGCGGATGATGCCGAGTCGTCGCTCTTCGCCCTGTGGAAGCGCCGCCGCCGTCACGGTCGCGGCGTGCGCGAGGCCCAACCGCTCGAGCACCGTCCAGGTGAGCTCTCGGGCCGGACGCATGCGCAAGCCGCCTGCCACGGCACCGGCCAGGACGTTGTCGAAGACGGTCAGACGGCCGAAGAGCCGCACGCTCTGAAACGTGCGGCCGAGTCCCCGGGCGGCGAGCTTCTGCGGCGGGAGCGCCGTGACGTCGTGATCCCCGAGCAGCACGTGGCCCGACGTCGGCCGCTGGAAGCCCGAGAGCACGTTGACGAGCGTGGTCTTGCCGGCGCCGTTCGGGCCGATCAGGCCGAGGATCTCCCCGCTGTCGAGGGTGAGCGAGACATCGCTCAGCGCTTCGAGCCCGCCGAACCTGACGCCCACCTCGAGCGCGCGCAGCGACTCTTCGTAGCGACCGGTCACTCGGCATCCTCCACACGCGCGAAGGGACGCTTCGCGCGAACCCGGCGGAGGTCGCTGAGGCTGACCTCTCGCCCACCCGTGACTCCACGCGGCCGGAAGAGGAGCGTCAGCAACAGCGCAACCGCGAGCCCGACCTCTTGCAGTCCCGGCCGGGCGGGAACGTGCACGACGCCGATGTCGACGCCGCCCTCGATGCGGCGTAGCCCTTCCGCGACGGAGGCCACGAACAGGGTTCCGATCACCGCGCCGGAGAGGCTGTAACGCCCGCCGACGACCAGCATGGCAATGACCGTGAACGTTGTCGGAAGGAAGAACGCATCAGGCCCAAACGATCCGGACAGCTGTGCGTACAGACCCCCGGCGAGGCCGCAGATGAACGCGCTGAGCACGAAGGCGACCGCCCGGTCCGGGACGATCCTGATGCCCAGCGCCCGGGCCGCAGGCTCGTCTTCGCGTGACGCTCTGATGCGCAGGCACAGGCGCGTCTGTTGGAACAGCCACGCGATCGCGATCGCGAGCAACGACCAGAGAAGCGCAGACGTGACGGTCGTCGTCGTCGGGACGCCGGCCATCCCGGTGGAACCGCCGGTGACTTGATCGAGGTTGGCGGCAACGATGTTGATGATGTTCAGTACGGCGAAGGTCGCCAGCCCGGCGGTGAGACCGCCGAGCCGCATGATCGGCAGCGCGACGACGGCGGCGACAGCGGCAGCAAGGCCCCCGCCGAGCAGGGTTGCCTGCAACGCGCTGACGTGCGCCCGCTCGAGCAGGTCCGGCAGCTGCAGAAGCGCCGCTTTGGTCGGCCGCGGGATTCGGACGATGCCGGCCGTGTAGGCGCCGATCGCCATGAAACCGATCTGGCCGAACGACACGACCCCCGAGTTGCCGGTGAAGACGTACAGCCCGACGACGAGCATCAGCGTGATCAGCATGTTGACGAGCACGTTTCGCAGCACAGCCGACCCGAGTGATGCCACCAGCGTCACAGCGACGACGAGCAGGAGCAACGTGGCGAGCGAGAGCAGCTCGCGCTGCCACATGTCGCGTGCGCGTGTGCGGGTACGTCCGGTTGCGTCTGCGAGGAGGGTCAACAGCGCTCAGACCCGCGTGTAGGTCGAGCGATGCACCAGCAGTCCCTGCGGGCGCAGCACGAGAACGAGGAGCACGATCCCGAACACGAACGCGTCGCGGTAGGACCGAACCGCGAGCGGTAACAGCGCCTGAAGCGCCACTGTCAGCCCGCCGAGAAAATACCCGCCGACGACGGCGCCGGTGAGGCTCCCGAGACCGCCGAGAATCGTGGCGACGAACGCCGCGAGGACGGGACTGACGCCGATCGTCGGCTGCACGATTCCGGTCTGCTCGACGAGGATGAACGCCGCCACGCCGGCGAGGAGGCCGCTGAGCGCGAACGCCGTTGCGACGACGTTGTTGGCGCGGACGCCGAGCAGCCGCGCCATCGTGAAGTTCTCCGCCGCCGCCCGCATCTGCACGCCCATCCGTGTCCGGTTGAGAAATGCGCCGAAGCTGACGAGCAGAACGGCGGTTACGCCCACGGTGACGAACTCGATCGTCGGGATCGTGTAGGTGCCGACGCGGACCGAGTCGGTCAGGAATGGATAGAGGGCAACGCTTCGCGGCAGCGCACCGAACAGCAGGAGGGCCAGGTTCTGGAGCAGGAAGCTGATCGCGAACGAGGTGACGAGAAGGGTGTCGGGGTCGGCGCCGCGTGCGTGGCGAAACGCAACGCGCTCCATCGCGACGGCTGCGACCACAACCAGCCCGAGCACGATGAGGATGCGGACCGGCCACGGCGGGCTGACGATGAACGTGAACCCGTAGGCGCCGATCATGATCAGCTCGCCGTGCGCGAAATTGATGAGGCGCATGATCCCGAACAGCAGGCCGATGCCGAGGGCGAAGAGCGCAAAGAGGCTCCCGAGGCTGATGCCGTCGATCGCGTATTCGATGATCAGGTGAACGTTCACTGGGCATCAGCAACCGCGATCGGGAGTCCCCGCCTCGAGCGGGGACTCCCGAGCTCGCGTCAACCGAAGTGCAACGGCGGCTGCTTCTGCACCTTCACCACCGCCGCGACCGTGTGCTTGCCGTTCTGGATCTCCATCATCCGGCCGGCGCGGTGCGTGTCGATGTGCAGCTTGGGAGTGAACGTCGTGGCGAGCAGGAGCGGCTCGTTGCGGAACTTGTTCAACTGCGCGGCGACGGCCGTTCCCTTGGTCGTCCCCGCTCGCTTGATCGCGACCGCGAGTGCCTGAACGGCCGAGTAGCCGAAGGCGCCGAAGGAGACCTGCGGCGGGCCGTTCGTGGCCTTCGTGTACTTCTTCCAGAAGGCGTTGATCTTCGGGTCAGGATCGTTGCCGAAGATCGAACTGGACTCGTTGTACCAAAAGTTGCTAAGTGCGGGAACCGTCTTCTTGTACCAATAGTCGCCGTCGAAGGCGTCGTTCCCGATGATCGGCGCATCGATCCCCTGCTGGCGGAGTTGCTGCACCGCGACCGCACCACCCGGCGGGTACGAGCAGAGAACGACCACATCCGGCGCCTTCGACAGCCCTTTGACGCGCGTGATCTGTGGAGCGATGGAGGGATCGGGATTCTTGAACGTGTCGCGCCCGAGAACGGTGCCCCCGAGCTCCGCGAAGCGTGTTGCGAACGAGTCGCATTGCGTGCGGTTCGCGTCGGTCGTGTCGTCGAGAAGCAGATACGCGGTGCGCCAGTTCTTCTTCTGATACGCCCACTCCGCTTCCGCGTACGCCTCGACATCACCGTTCGAGCCGATCGTGTACGCGAGCGGTCCGATCCCCTGCACACCGAACTTCGGTGACGACGCGCCGATCGAAATCGCCACGAGCCCTGCCTTCTGCGCCTCACGGGCCGCAGGGCCGCCATAGTTGAAATCGAGCGTCACGAGCATCACGTCGGCGCCCTTGGAGATCACCGACAACCCGGCTTGCGCTCCCAGGTTGATGTTCGACTTCGTGTCCGCCCTGACGACCTTGAGTTGCCGACCGAGCACTCCTCCTGACTTGTTGATGTCGTCGACCGCGACGAGCGCTCCACTCACGGCAGGCGCGTCGAACGCCGAGAGAAAGCCTGTCTGAGCCGTGGCGACTCCGACGACGATCGGCTTCCCGGCTGCCGTCCCGCCAGGCCGCGCGTGTGTAGCGACCGCTGCGGTCGTGGCGACCGCAGCGACGATCGCGATCACCGACAAGGCCAGTACACGCCTCATCGCCATCTCCTCCATCCCCACGCCAGGGCTGACCCCCGGCGCGTGAGGAAGTCTTTGCCGGGTCCGCTCGCGTGAAACAGACCGGGCCGCTAGGTGTCCAGCTAGGCGGCCGCCGGGCGCTGCGTCGATACAGGCACGCCGGTGGCGCTCGAAGCGGCAGGCAGTACCACCCGCAGGGCGGTTCCGTGGCCGGGCGGGCTTGCGACCGAGATCGTTCCCCCGAGTGCCTCGACGCGGTCCTGGAGGCCGATGAGGCCGGAGCCGCCGCCGGGATCGGCGCCTCCAATGCCGTCGTCGCGAATCGCAAGGTTAAGAGCGCCGTCGCGACGGTCCACATGGAGCTCGACGACCGATGCCTGTGCATGCTTGGCGGTGTTGGTGAGCGCTTCCGACGCGATGTAGTAGGCCGCC
>DATBDB010000063.1:0-8169 GCA_036270155.1 Gaiellaceae bacterium | reverse complement strand
CAGCACGTGCGGGTGGAAGATCAGGAAGAAGCCGAGCGCCACCAGCAGCAACTGAGTCGCGAAGTCGATCACCGCGAGTGCGATGTTCAGCCGCGCCGCCTCCTGGATGCCGACGATGTTGATCCCGACGAGCAGCCACGTGAGGCCGATGCCGATCACGATGTCCCACGGGTTCGTCCGCAGCGGCTCCCAGAAGATCGAGAGGTAATGCGGAACGAAGATCACCGAGATCGCAACGGTGATCACATAGTTGAGCATCTGAGCCCAGGCTGCCCCGAATGAGATGAGCTCGTTGAACGCGTGGCGGGCGAAGCTTGCCGAGCCGCCCGCCTCCGGATAGCGCACCGTGCCCTCTGCATACGTGGCCGCGGTCGCCGCGAAGATCAGGCCGCTGATGATGAAAACGAGCGGCGTGAGGCCGAGCGCGATGCCCGCCGTGAGGCCGAGGGCGTAGTAGATCGACGAGCCGACGTTGCCGTAAGCGGTCGCAAAAAGGGCGGGCGCGCCGAGGACGCGCTCGAGGCCTTGCCGTTGACGCCGGCGCCGGGGCACCGGGAGACTCTATGCGCGAGTCGGGACGCTGCTGAGGATGACGTGCGGTTCGAAGAGCAGGCAGCGCTTGATCGCGATCGCTCGTGGGCCTCGAAGGCGGCGGAGACCGGTATCGATTCGCTCGGGGAGGACGATGTTCACGGCGGTCGTCGGGTCGGCTGTGAGCTTCCGCACCTCGGTGAGGATCGAGTCGCCGAGCCGCCCCGTGAGGGGGGCGTCGTCGACCGGGATCGGAAGCTCCGAGTCGCCCCACTCGCGTGCGCCGAAGTGCAGGGCGCGCAGCTCGTCGACGCCCTGCAGCCCCTGGGCGTAGTCGATCGCCCGGAGCGTCGGCTCGTCCGGCGCGCCGGCGAGCACCCGCAGGATGAGCCGGTCCGGGACGTGACCCTCGGGCCGGCGCTCCGACGTGACAGCCGGAACGTCTGCCACGACCACGCCGGGCTCGGTGAGGAGCCGCAGCTTCAACCGGAACTGCGCGCGCTGGGCCGCCGCGAGCAGCGACCGCTTGCGGAACTGCTCGGGCAGGACGACCGTGACGACCACGTGATCGTCACCGTCGCGCAGCTTGGCCACCTTGCCGAGGACGACCTCGGTCGGGTCGCTGCCGGGCCGGCGCACGTCCAGCCGGGGCTCGCCGCCGGTGAAGTCGAACCACCGCGCGTGGATGCCCGTGTCCGTGGTCTTGCTGGGGACGTGCACGGCCTCGAACGTTCCGCCGTCGATCCTGCGTGCGTACCAGACAGCACCCTCGGCCGCGACGTCGAGAGCCTCCGCGAAGATCAGCACGCGGTTCTCCACTCGCGGCACCCTAGCGCTACGCAGCGATCGTGGAGGCTGTTGGACGGAGCACGATCGTCTCGGTCGGCGCATTCGTGAGGATCCAGGCCAGCTCCTTCGCAGTAAACCCCGAAGCCGGTGCGACGATCCGCTCGAACCGCTCGACCTCCCAGAGGCGCCGCAGCGCGTGGGTCAGCGAACGTCCTTTCTCGATCCGCGCATCGACGGGCACGCCCTCGCGGAGCGCAGCGAGCTCGACGGCCTCGAGCAGTGGCAGCGCGACGGCCACTTTCTCCTTCTGCGCCGAATCCTCCGGATACTGCAGCGGCACCACAAGCAGGTACGCGGCAACCAAGACCGCCTCCTCCGCGCGTGCGACGCGGATCGCCGCATCAAGGACCACGGGATCGAGCGCGCCCGAGAACGGCACGAGGATCCGCCCCTTGCCCTCATAGGCGGGCCGCCGGCGCGGCCGCATGCGTCCGGCAGCGACACCTATGGCGGTCGCGACTGCGAGCGCCACGATGATGACGACGACGGTCATTCCTCGAGCTCGCGATCAGCGCGGTTCGCCACGACCCGGATGTCGATGCCAGGCAACTCGCGTACGAGTGCCGAGACGAGCGAGCCGCGCAAGATCTCGCGGCGGCGGCTCTCGTTCGGCGTGCCGATGAGCACGTACGTCGAACCGCGCTCGCCGGCGACGCGGCGCACCGTCGCAACGAAGTCGTCACCATCCTCCTCGAGGAAGTGGGCGCCGAGCACGATCGCGAGGCGCCGCAGAGCGGCCAGCTGAACCTGCTCCTGCTCGGTCAGATCGCGACCAGGGTGATGCACCCAGAGCGCGTCAAGCGGAGCGCCGAGACGTTCCGCCGAGCGCCAGGCCCTGCGCAGGATGCGTTGCGAGCGCGGCTCCAACGTGAGCAGCGCCAGCACGCGCTCGGCGACCGCCTGCGCGCTGAGCGGATCGAGCACGACCGCCTGCCGGCGGGCCCCGACGTCCTCGGCGACCTCGCGCAACGCCAACTCGCGCAGCGTGGACAGCCGGTCGCTCCGGAAGAAGTTGCTCAGGGCCGCGTCCGCGCGCTCGGGCGAGTAGATCTTCCCGTCGCGGAGCCGCTGCTGCAGCGCCTCGGGGGTGAGGTCGACGAGCACCACCTCGTCCGCGTCCTCCAGCACCTTGTCCGGAAAGGTCTCACGGACGCGTACCTCGGTCAGGTCGGAGATCGCGTCGTTGAGGCTCTCGAGATGCTGGATGTTGACGGTGGAGATCACGTCGATCCCGGCCGCGAGTACCTCCTCGATGTCCTGCCAGCGCTTCTCGTTGCGCGCCTCGGGAAGATTCGAATGCGCGAGCTCGTCGATCAGCGCGATCTCCGGAGCGCGCCGGATCACCGCTTCCACATCCATCTCGTTGAGCTCGAGGCCGCCGTACTCGGAGCGGAGATGCGGCACCTGTTCAAGCCCTTCGGCGAGAGCGGTCGTCTCAGGCCTGTCGTGCGGCTCGAGATACCCGATGACAACGTCGCGTCCCTCTGCGTGCGCCGACCGGCCCTCCTGCAGCATCCGGTAGGTCTTGCCGACCCCCGCAGCCATCCCGAGCAGGATCCGGTAGTGGCCTCTCATGCATCTAAGCCTCTACGCACCGAGCAGGTTATGCACGATCAGGTCGATCACCTTGATCGCGACGAACGGCAGGATCATGCCGCCCAATCCGTAGATTGCGAGGTTCCGGCGCAGGAGTGCTGTGGCGCCGATCGCCCGGTACTTGACGCCCTTCAGAGCGAGGGGGACGAGGAACGGGATGATCAGCGCGTTGAAGATGACCGCCGAGAGGATGGCGCTCTTGGGGTCACCGAGCTGCATGATGTTCAGCTTCTCGAGCGGTCCACGCTGGCCCGGTGTCGTTGCATACGTGAACGCAAAAATCGCCGGCAGGATCGCGAAGTACTTCGCGATGTCGTTGGCGATCGAGAAGGTCGTCAGCGCGCCGCGCGTGATCAAGAGCTGCTTGCCGACCTCGACGATCTCAATCAGCTTCGTCGGGTTCGAGTCCAGATCGACCATGTTGCCCGCCTCTTTGGCCGCAGACGTGCCGGTGTTCATCGCCACGCCGACGTCAGCCTGCGCAAGCGCCGGCGCGTCGTTTGTTCCGTCGCCGGTCATCGCCACCATGCGCCCCTTCGCCTGCTCATCCTTGATCAGCGCCATCTTCGTCTCCGGCGTCGCCTCCGCCAGGAAGTCGTCCACGCCCGCCTCCTGCGCGATCACAGCCGCAGTGACACGGTTGTCGCCGGTGATCATCACGGTGCGGATGCCCATCCGCCGCAGCTCGTCAAAGCGTTCGTTCATTCCACCCTTGACGATGTCTTTGAGGTGCACGACGCCGAGTGCCCAGTTGTCGCGGGCGACGACGAGCGGCGTGCCGCCCTGCTCGGCGACACCCTGCACCAAGCGGTCGAGGTCCGCGGGCGCTGCGCCGCCCTGCTCCACGATGAAGCGCTTGACCGCATCGCCGGCGCCCTTGCGGATCAGCGTGCCGTTCATGTTCACGCCGCTCATCCGCGTGGTCGCGCTGAACGGGACAAACTCATGCTCGCCGAGGTCGCGCTCGCGGACGGCGAAGCGCTCCTTCGCGAGCACGACGATCGAGCGTCCTTCGGGCGTCTCGTCAGCGAGCGAAGCCAGCTGCGCGACCTCGGCCAGCTCGCGCTCCTCCACCCCGTTGACGGGCAGGAACTCGGCCGCCTGGCGGTTGCCGAGCGTGATCGTTCCCGTCTTGTCGAGCAGAAGCACGTCGACGTCGCCGGAGGCCTCGACCGCCCGACCCGACATCGCGAGCACATTGCGCTGCACGAGACGGTCCATCCCGGCGATCCCGATCGCCGAGAGCAGCGCCCCGATCGTTGTCGGGATCAGCGCGACGAGGAGCGCGATCAGCACCGTCATCGACACGGGCGTGTGCGCGTAGATCGCGAACGGCCGCAGTGTCGCGACGGCGGCGACGAAGGTGATCGTCAGTCCGGCAAGCAGGATGTTGAGTGCGATCTCGTTGGGAGTCTTGCGCCGCTCCGCGCCCTCGACGAGCGCGATCATCCGGTCGAGGAAGGAGCGGCCCGGCTCCTGCGTGACCTCGATCACGAGCTGGTCGGACAGCAGCTTCGTCCCGCCGGTGACGGCCGAGCGGTCGCCGCCAGACTCACGGATCACCGGCGCCGATTCGCCGGTGATCGCCGACTCGTCGACGGAGCCCACGCCTTCGATGATCTCCCCGTCTGCGGGGATGATCTCCCCGGCTTTGACGAGAATGACGTCGCCGCGCTGCAACTCCGCCGCGGGCACCGAGCGCCCGTCACGGAGTGTCGCGTTCGTCGTCGTCCGCGTCGCGCGCAGCGCGCTGGCCTGCGCCTTGCCGCGACCCTCGGCGATTGCCTCGGCGAAGTTCGCGAACAACGCGGTCAGCCAGAGCCAGATCGCGATCGCTGCGACGAACCAGATGCCCGCCGTGTTCCCCCGCACCAGGTCGAGCACGAGGATGCCGGTCGTGATCACGCTGCCGAGCTCGACGATGAACATCACCGGGTTCTTCACCTGCAACCGGGGGTCGAGTTTCGGGAACGAGTCGCGGATCGCCGCGAGCACGATGTCGCGGGAGAAGATGCTCGAGGAGCGGCGTGCCATCAGTGTCCTTCCTTGTCCAGCGCGAGGTTCAACTCGAGCACGTTGACCCCGGGCTCACCCAGGAAGCCGAGGGAGCGACCGTCCGTGTTCTTTTCGACGAGCCGCTGAACCGTGGCGAGGGGCAGATGCCGAACGGCCGCCACGCGCTTCGACTGGAGGCGGGCGTAGGCCGGTGAGATGTCCGGGTCGATGCCGGAGCCGGAGGTCGTCACCGCGTCGACGGGGATGTCGCCGATCGTCAACCCGGGGTTGTACGGCGACTCCAGCTTCAGGATCGCCTGCGCCGCAGCCTTGACGTTCTTTGCGAGAACCGGGTTCGTCGGACCGAGGTTGGCGAACGTCGTCGCGCCGGCGTTGTAGGCTGGAGCCGTCGCCGAGGGCCGCTCGTGGAAGTACTGCGGTTTCGCGAACGACTGTGCGGCGAGCTTCGAGCCGACGACCTGCCCGTTGCGCGTGATCAGGCTGCCGTTCGCCTGGCTCTTGAACGCCACCTGGGCGAACCCGGTGAAAAGAGCGGGGAGAGCGAGCCCGAAGACGACCGTCAGGATGACGAGCGCGATTACGGCGGATTTCAGTTCACGGAGCATCAGTGCGTCAGCCCTTCTACGAGCGGTCCGAGAGTCAAAGCGGGAAACACCATCAGGCCGGCGGTGAGCAGGATCACGCCGACGAGCAGGACGACGAACGTCGGGCCGTCGGTGCGGAACGTCCCGGCGGATTCGGGCGCGGTCTTCCTGCCGGCGAGCGCGCCCGCAAGCGCGAGCGCCGCGATCAGCGGCACGAAGCGGCCGAGGTACATGGCGACGGCACCGAGCGACGCCGAGAAGCTCGTCGCTCCGTAGCCCGCGAAGGCGCTGCCGTTGTTGTTCCCCTGCGAGGTGTACGCGTACAGCGCTTCGGTGAAGCCGTGCGCACTGGGGTTGTAGACCGAGGCAAGCCCCGACTTCGTCACAACGGAGATCGCCGTGAGTGCGAGCACCATCGTGGGCACGAACAACGCCCCCAGCGCCGCGTACTTGATCTCTCGAGCGCCGATCTTCTTGCCGAGGTACTCAGGCGTGCGCCCGACCATCAGCCCCGCGATGAAGACGGCGATCAGGATGTAGAAGAACATCCCGTAGAGACCCGAGCCGACGCCGCCGAAGATCACCTCTCCAAAGAAGATGTTGATCAGCGCGGCCCCGCCCCCGAACGCCGTCAGCGCGTCGTGCCCGGCGTTCACCGAGCCGTTCGAGGCGTCGGTTGTCGCGGTCGCCCAGAGCGAGGAGTTGGCGATGCCGAACCGCACTTCCTTGTCCGACATGTTGCCGCCGCTCTGCCCGTTGCCCTGCGTGATGTTCACCCCGGAGGCGCGCAGGACCTGCGAGCCGTGCTGCTCTGCGGGCAACGACACCGCGAGTGAGAGAGCGAACACCGAGAACATCGCCGCGAAAACCATCCACGCGTGACGCCGCGCGAGCACCATCTTTCCGAACATGAAGACCTGTGCCGCCGGGATCAGGAGGATCGAGATCAGCTCGAGGAAGTTCGTGAAGCCGTTCGGGTTCTCGAACGGCACCGCCGAGTTCGAGTTGTAGAAGCCGCCGCCGTTCGTGCCGAGCTGCTTGATCGCGATCATCAAGGCCACGGGGCCGCGCGCGATTGTCTGCGCAGCGCCCTCGAGCGTCGTTGCCGTCGCGTGCCCGCTGAACGTCTGCGGCACGCCCTGCCAGACAAGAATCACCGCCAGGATGAGCGACAGCGGCAGCAGCACGTAGACGATGGCGCGGTAGAGATCGACCCAGAAGTTCCCGAGCTCCGAGCTGGAGCGGCGCGAGAAGCCGCGAATCACCGCGGCGAGCACCGCGATGCCGACCCCGGCCGAGATGTACTGCTGGCTCGCGAGCGCGGCCATCTGCGAGAAGTACGACATCGTGTACTCGCCGCCGTAGAACTGCCAGTTCGTGTTCGTGACGAAGCTCGCGGCCGTGTTCAGCGCGATGTGCGACGGCACGGCCTTCAGGTGATCCGGGTTCAGGAAGAGGTGTCCCTGCAGCCGCTGAATCACATAGACGACGACGGACGCGAGGATGCTGAAGAGCAGCACCGACTTCGCGTAGCTCTTCCAATCCTGCTCACGCCCCGGCGAGGTGCGGATGAGGCGATAGAACCAGGCTTCGGTGACGTGGACTCGGCGCGACTCGAAGACGCGCGCCATATAGATGCCCAGCGGATACGCGAGCGCCGTGAGGACGATCGCGTAGATGAGGATCTGCGTGATGCCGTTCCCGCTCATCTAGAACCGCTCTCCGCGGAACAGGGCATAGACCAGGTACGCGAAGACGAGCAACGCGACCGTCAGACCGAACACGTCGGCGGCCGCCACTAGACCCTCTCCAACACGTAGATGAGGAGGAACGCGAACGCAAAGCAGGCCGCGGCGATGCCGAGTGCAGCCAGGTCGTACATCAGTGAGCCTCCCGTTGAACGAGCGTTGCTATGCCCCGACGGTAGGCGCCTACACGTCAACGAGGCCTCAACACAGCGAGGCGGCGCCTTAAAGGCGCCTTAAGATTCTTAGGAGTCGCTTGGGTCGACCAACCGGTAGCCCGCGCCCGGCTCGGTCAGGACGTACCGCGGTCGCGACGGATCCGGCTCGATCTTCGCGCGAAGGTGCGAGACGTAGACGTGCAGGTAGTGCGCCTCGGCCTGGTACGACGGCCCCCACACCTCGCGGAGGAGCATGCGGTGCGTGAGGAGCTTGCCTCGGTTCTGCGCGAGCACGCGCAGGAGGTCGAACTCGTGGGGCGTGAGTTTCACCCGCTCCCCGTCGCGCGTGACGAAGCGGTCCGGGACATCGATCCGCAGCTCCCCCACCTCGAGCACCGGCCCGACGTCGGGTGCCAGGCGCCGGAGAACGGCCCGGAGGCGCGCGAGCAGCTCGTCGACGCTGAACGGCTTCGTCACGTAGTCATCGGCGCCCGCGTCGAGGGCGGCGATCTTCTCGCGCTCCTCGCCCACCGCGGACAACACGATCACCGGCGCCTCCGTCCAGGTACGGAGCTCACGCGTGACGTCCGTGCCGCTCCCGTCTGGCAGGATCAGATCCATGATCACCGCCGCCGGCGGGTGCGCGGCAGCGGCGGCGAGCGCGTCCGCAGCGGTCGCGGCGGTATCGAC
>DATBDB010000062.1:0-26797 GCA_036270155.1 Gaiellaceae bacterium | reverse complement strand
TACAGGACCGCAAGTACTTCCGCTCGGTGTACTTCCGGATGCCCGACGGGGTCCTGATCGAGATCGCGACGGACGCCCCGGGCTTCCTCGTCGACGAGCCGCTGGAGTCGCTCGGACAGGGGCTATCGCTGCCACCGTGGCTCGAGCCGGAACGAGAAACGCTCGAGCGCGAGCTCACAGCGATCAAGTAGAGGCTTGATGTGGAACTGCGTGCTTGCGGGGATGGCTCAGACCAAGCAGGTCGTTCGGGTCGGGCGTAGGGCATAGCGGTGTCTACGTTCAAGCCCGACCCGGGCGAGATGCGCCGCGTCTGAGCCACCATCCGTGAGTGCGCGTGCGTTTCACATCAAGTCTCTGCCGCGTGGCTACACTGAGCGCGCTCTCTTGCGCTGGTGGCGGAATTGGTAGACGCGCTAGGTTGAGGGCCTAGTGGCCATCGCGGCCGTGGAGGTTCAAGTCCTCTCCAGCGCATCAAAGCCGTCCCTTGGGGCGGCTTTTCTTTTGCGCCCTCCGGTGTCGCAAAGAGACGCGTCGTTCGTGCCAAGCCGCCTTAACCGTCGTTTGGCGAAGGTGAAGTGCGTCTCACACCGAGGGCACGCCGCTTCCGGCCACGCCTGAGAAATCGCGTTGACGTCGTCCGCAGGAGTCTCTACTCTGGTCACGAACACACGTTCGACCCAGTCAGCAACCCCTACGGACCTCAACGGAGGAGCGCGAGTGCTCACCGCCCGTCAACAAGAAATCTGGAACTACCTCGTCGAGTACGTCGATCGGCACGGCTATCCGCCGACCGTGCGCGAGATCGGCGAGCAGGTGGGCCTTGCGTCACCGTCGACGGTGCACGCCCACCTTGCGAACCTCGAGCGCGCAGGCCTGCTGCGCCGTGACCCGACGAAGCCCCGCGCCCTCGAGTTGATCGGCCGCGAGCGCCGCGAGGCGCAGCCGGTGGCCGGCGAGCTGGCCGACGTCCTGCGCCTGCCGCTCGTCGGTGAGATCGCCGCCGGCGGTCCGCTGCTCGCGGAGGAGAACATCGAGGAGTTCGTGCCGATGCCGTCGTCGACGAAGGGCGACTTCCTGCTGCGCGTCAAGGGCGAGTCGATGATCGAGGCAGGCATCCTCGACGGCGACCTCGTGATCGTGCAGCGCGCGCAGGACGCACGCAACGGCGAGATCGTGGTCGCGCTCGCCGGCGACGATGAGTCGACGGACGAGGCGACGGTCAAGACGTTCTACCGCGAGCAGGGTCGGGTTCGCCTGCAGCCCGAAAACGCGTCGCTCGAACCGATCTATGCGAAGCACGTCCAGATTCTCGGGCGCGTCGTGGGGGTCTTCCGGGAGCTTTAGATGATTGATTCCGAATACCAAGCACCTGTGGATGGGGGCCTGTACGCGGCGCATCGCGCCCGCCTCGCCCGGCACCAAGGGCTACGGCCCTTGGCCCCGGTCGAGTCGACCACGCTGCTTGGTACAGACCCTCCCCACAGGCACTCGCATTGGGAATCAATCATCTAGTGTCGCCGCACGAGATGACCCAGGTCGCCTCTCTGCACCGGACGCTCGACCAGGAGCTGACCGCGCTCTTGCGCGGCGCCTCGCTCGAGTGCCTCGTCTGCGGCGAGTTCGTGATGCACGCGCGGGGCAGCATCTTCTGTCCCGAGTGCAGCAGCCAGCTCGCGGACGAAGAAACGCTGCAATCGGAGCTAGAGTGCACCGTGCAGGCCGGGTGATCGCGGTCGGCTATTTCGGTAGCTGATCGAGGAAAGTCCGGACACCGCAGGGCAGGATGCTGGCGCAAGCCAGGCGGCGAAAGCCGACGGAAAGTGGAACAGAAAGTAGACCGCCGACGGCGTGTTCTCCGGAGACGCCGCCGGTAAGGGTGAAACGGTGGGGTAAGAGCCCACCAGCGTCACGGCGACGTGGCGGCTTGCCAAACCCCGTCCGGTGCAAGGCGAACAGGGCCCGTACGAGGTTGCCCGCCCAGGGCCCGGGTAGCTGCCAAGAGGGATGATCACCCTCGACAAAATCCGGCTTACAGGCCTGCTAACGAGAAGCCCCGCTTGCGGGGCTTCTCTATTCGGAGGCAGGTCGTGCATTGTCACGTAAAGGCGTTGACGGCTCTGGCGACGATGAGGCCGAAGAGGGCCAGTGCCGCCGTCGAGTGCACGAGCATCGTGTACTTCGCGCGGTGCGTGAGCGGCATCACATCGGTGGGGCTGAACGCCGTGGCATTCGTGAAGCCGAGGTGGAGGTAGTCGAGGAACACAGGCCTCCAGCCGGCGGGCGCGAGCTCCGGGCTCAGGTGCTGCGTGAAGGCGAAGTCGACGGGAAACGGCTTCCGAACGCGCGCAATCGGGCCGCCGCTGTCGATCAGCCAGTAAAAGAGGCCGAAGGCAAGGTTGTTGCCGAGCCAGACGAGTGCGCCCGAAGCCAGGAGCTCAGAAGCTTTTTGCGTCACTCCCGTGCCCTGGATCAGGTCGTACACGAGCACCGCGGTCGACCACAGCGCCGCCGCGACGAAGGCGCCCACGAGGATGAGCGCCACCCGCCGAAGCCACGGCGTTCGGTCGCCGAGCCTTCCCGGATTGCCCGCAACGAGCACGACGAGCATCAGAGCCTCGAGTGACGGAACGAGCCACGGAATGCCGACCGTCGAGTTCGGCAACCAAAGACGTAGCCCGATGTTCAACGTCATGAAGGTGATCAGAGCGAGGGCAGGCGGCCACCGTGACTCGCCGATGGGGCTCGCGGCGATAGTGTCGCCGGCCGAGGGTCGGGCAGCGAGGGCGTCGGCCGGAGAGGCCACCGGCGAATCATCCAGGGCCGGGCCGGTGACGTCTTCACCCTCTCGGCACGATGCTTCGACCCAGCCGAGGATCGCCGAAGGTGCGACTGGGGCTGGTCGCGCCTTCGGAGCCCTGCTCGGTCTCGCACTAGTGCTCACCGCGACCTACCCGCCGGCCTGAAGCGAGCCCCGTAGACGCGGTGTTCGTCGACGCCGGTTAGTCTGCGCCCACAACCTTGAAGTTCTTGTCGACGAAAACGTGGTGAGGCCAGTTGACGCCGATGTTGTGAACCTCGTACTCACCGTTGCTCAGCTTCACAACGCGGTCGACGACGCCGCCTGGGTAAGCGGCCAGCGCAGCTTCGGTCGCCTTGTTCGCTGTCGTTCCGCTGACGATCGTCCCCGACCCCTCCGTGTAGTTCGTGGGGATCTGACCGACTTGCTTTGCCGTCGAGGGTGCGCCGCGCTGGAACGGCACTATCGTTGAGGACGCGTCAGACTTGATGCCGGTCGGTTGCGCGATGACCTGTGTTGCCGAGATCGTCGTTCCGTTGGTCGTCCCAAGGACGAGGACACGTACGCCCGCCTTGATCGCACTCGCCGAAGATGAGCCCGTCCCCTTCTTGTATTTCGTGGAGGACGTCTTATTGACGGTCACCTTCTGACCTCCGGCTGTCGAGACCGTGAAGCTCGAGGTGGACACGCTCGCGACCGTGCCGACTGTTCCCCCAGCGGCCGGTCCGGAACGCGCATTCGATCCGCCGCCTCCGGCCGGCCCCGACCGCGGCGAGGATGCCGCCGTCGTCGTATTGGCAATGCCGGCCGCGGCTGAACCGCCGCTTGACGTTGCGTCGACGATCCCGTAGGCGCCGCCCGCGATGGCGATGGCTGCGACGCCGGCAGCGATGGCCCTAGTGAGTCTCCGAGACATCATGAGATCTCCTTTCGTCGTCCGTTGAATCACGCGTTCCTGCGCTTGATCCCACGATGCGCGGACGCGCTAAGCGCGCCATGAAGCGGGCCGAATAAGTTCCTGTGAATGTCCGCCGCACCGGACGGTTCCTCACCCGTTTTAAGCGCGCCTAGTTGGAGTTCCTACGCACCTTGGTTCATCCGGGCCGCCGTCGCGGCCTGACCACGCGTCGACCGCGGTTCGGCTGCGGTGAGCAGCTGCTTCCCAGCCGGGCATCGTTTGCGTTGCTCTGCAATCACGTGTTCCCGTATTGCTGGCTGCGTTGTTGGAGCCAATCCCAGAACCGCTGCGAGGCCGCGGGCAGACGGCGGCGCGGGTCGCGGATCGCCCGGAGGTCGCGGACGAGGTCGAGCCCCCGCACGGTGAGCGTGGTGAGCGCCCCGGCGCCGCGCTCGGTTTCGACAGTAAGCTCGGAGAGCAGTGCGAACCCACCTCCGTTGAGAGCGCGCTTGATGCTTTGCGTGCTTGCGGCTTCGAACGACGGCGTGAGTTCAACGCCGACGCTCGCGAGGCCTGCGGCGGCGACGGCACGCGTACCTGACCCTTGCTCGCGAGTGAGATAGGGCTCCCCGGCAAGGTCGGCGGCGGCGACTGAGCGCCGCCCGGCCCAGCGGTGGCCGCGGGCGACGACGACGACGATATGGTCGCGATAGAGGTCGATCACGTCCAGTCCCCCCAGCGGGTCCAGTCCTTCCACAAACCCGATCTCGGCTTGACGGTTCCGAACAGCGGCGATGACTCCAGTGGAGTTGACGACCTCGACCTTGGAACGCACGGCCGCCTCGAGCGCGCGAAACGCCGCGAGCCAGCCGGGAAGGAGGAACCCCCCGATCGTGAGACTCGCTGCCAGCGTCAGCGTCACGGCTTGGTCCGGTCGAGTCTCGATGACTGACTGCTCCGCGAGTTGCAAGGCGGCGAGCGCCTGCCTCGCCTCCGGGTAGAGCAGGCGCGCCGCCTCGGTCGGCCGTACGCCAAAGCGGCCGCGCTCGAAGAGTTGTGTGTCGAGCCGTCGCTCGAGTGCCTGGATGCGCTTGGTCACCGCTGACGCGGTGAGCCTGAGCGCGTCGGCGGCACCGTGCACGCTTTTGGACTCCATTGCAGCGACGAACGCAACGAGGTCGCCGCCCGAGAGCGGGTTGGCGTTGTCATAGCTGTCACGAGCGACCGCCATCAGCGCTCCTGGATCGTTTCCGTCTTGGAAGCGATCGTTTCGAAATCCTATTGGGAAACGTGCCCAGTCGCCTGCATCGTGAAGTCATGAAGTTCCCAACCGCAAGACAGGTCGTCGTCTCGCCAGCGAGAGGCACTCGGATCGTTGATCTTCCGGCGCGGCGCCGCCCGAAAGGAGAAGGAGAAATGCTCACGACGAAGAGATATGCAGGGGCGCTGGCCGGTGTCGTGGCTGCACTGGCAATCGCGGCACCGATCACCGGCGCGGGCGCCGCCACGACACCCGCTTGCCCTTACTCCGGCGCCACAGCCGTCGGGCCCACGCTCATCAATTCGGTCTTCAACCACGGAATCGTTATCCAGGTTTCCAACGGGACGACCTGCAGCTCGGTTTCCGACTAGCCGACCAGGCTGCTCGGTTTCCGGCTACCCGACCAGGCGGCGCGTCGCCTGCACGGCATCGCCCTAGTCCACACGGCTGTGCCCGACCGTCCAGTTCGTCTCCCAGGTCTCGCCGCCGTCGGGTGAGAACGACTGCGCCCAGCGTGCCGAGTCGGGAGTGATGTCGGACCAGACGTAGCGAACGATGATCGGCTTCCCGTCGAAGGTGTCGTCGCACTCGAAGACGCCGACGCCGTCGGAGAACGATCCGAGCACCGGTTGCTCGAGCACACCGGTCCGCCGCGTATCGGCCCAGTAGATCGCCCACAAGCGGGTCACGGGATCGAAGAACCGCAACGCCATCCCGACGATTCCGCCCTGATAGTCCGTGTGGAACTCCTCGATGTTTCCGAGCCCGTCGAGGACGGGGCGCGCGACACACGTCCCCTCGAACTCGTCCCACTCGTTGCAGCCGGCGAGCCGCTCCCGCAGCCGGCGGTTGCGACCCTGCCAGGTTCCGGTCCAGAAGTCGAAGTCGCGTTCGCTCGACGTGCTCGAAGCTGTGATGTCCATCAATGCACCTCCTGTCGACGATCAGTTCGACGAGGCTACTGGCCAATTAGGGCAGATTCGGCCCTCTATTGCTGATTGACTGGATGCTGTGCCGACGCCGACGTCCCGACTGCTCGCACTGCTCGCACTCCTCCAGGAGTCGCCGCTGATCACGGGCAGCCAGATCGGCGAGCGCCTCCAGATCGGGCCGCGGACGGTGCGGCGCTACATCGCCTCGCTCGAGGAGCTCGGCATACCGGTGGAGGGACAGCGGGGCGTCGGCGGCGGCTACCGCATCCGTCCCGGCTACCGCCTCCCGCCCCTCATGCTGACGAACGACGAAGCGATCATCTGCTCGCTTGGGCTGCTGGTCGCCCGCAGGCTCGGCCTCGGCGGCGAAAACGACGCAGCCGAGGGCGCGCGCTCCAAACTGCATCGGGTCCTTCCGACGACGCTGCGGCGTCAGGTCGAAGCTCTCGAGACCTCGCTCGGCTTCACGGCCCCGCCGCTCGCGGGGGTGCCGCCGCAGAGCGACGCCGTACTCGAGCTCGCCGACGCGATCAGCCGGCGCCGGCGTGTCCGTCTCGCCTATCGCTCACACGAGGGCGAGCGTTCGCAGCGGCGCCTGAGCCCGTACGGCCTCGTCGTGCACAGCGGCCGGTGGTACCTCGCCGCTCACGATCACGGGCGGAACGAGCTTCGGTCATTCCGCGTCGACCGGATCCGCCGGATCGCCATCGTCGACGGCGCGCTGCACGATCCGCCCGCCGACTTCGACGCCGTCGCGCACGTCAGCGCTTCGCTCGCACGCGTGCCCTGGACGTGGGAGATTGAGGTGCTCCTCGAGCTCCCGTTCGACGTTGCGAGAACGCGGCTGCCGCCGACGCTCGCCGAGCTGGAAGCCGCCCCAACGGGAACGCTCCTTCGCATGCGCGTCAGCTCACTCGACTGGATGGCCGCCGTGCTCGCCGGGCTCGACTGCGACTTCGCGATCCACGAGCCCGACGAGCTCCGCGACAGCGTGCGCGCGCTCGCGAAGCGACTTCAAGCCTCTACGTCCGCAGGGCGACTTCGAGCGCGGTGCCCGAGCCGGGCGTCGAGCGAAGCGTGAGCGTGCCGCCGATCGAGCTCGCCCGGTCGCGCATGTTGCGCAGGCCCTGGCCGGCTCCCTCCTCGGTCTGCTCGAACCCGGCGCCGTCGTCGCGGATGAGCACGTACCGGTCCCCGACTCGCTCGCCGATCTGAACCCACGCGTGGGTCGCGCCGGCGTGCTTGCGCACGTTCGCGAGGCACTCCTGCACGATCCGGAACACCTCGATCTGCTCGTCGGGGCCGAGCACGATCGCCGAGTCGATCTCGAGCTCGACCTCGAGCGCGCCGTCGGCCGTCAGGAAATCGATGTAGCGCCGCAGGCCGGCGTCGAACGGGGAACGGCCTGCCGCGGACGACAGGGCGAGGATCGCGTAGCGCGCTTCCTGCTGCGCTGCGAGTGCGGCCGCCTTCAGCTGCGGGATCGTGACTGCTGGGTCGGCGCCCGCTTCGAGCATCGACGCATGCGTCGACACCGCGAAGAGGTACTGCGCGAGGCCGTCGTGGATCTCGCGCGCAACGCGCGCTCGTTCCTCCGCCACTGCGCGTCCGAACTCCGAGCCGCGGATCGCCCGCCAGATGCCGACCAGCAGCACGCCGTAGGCGAGCAGCCGCAGGTAGTCGCCCTGTGAGACATCTCCGGCGTGCACGAGCGGGGTGAACATGAAGTGCAGCGCCGCGAACAGCATCAGCGTCGACCCGAGTGCGAGCCAGTAGTCGAGGTCCTCGCCCTTCAGGCGGAACCGGTTGCTGAAGCCGACGACGGCAAGCAGGAACAACATCGCCTGCGCGGCCAGTGCGCCGTTCAACGAGGCGGGCACCGTCCGGTCGAGCGTCGGGTCGAGGTTCGGGAGCGCGACCCCGAGCGAGCGCGAGAGGCCCCACACCGTGATCAGGGTCGCGACGCAGATCACGAGCCCGTTGCCGAGCGATGCGCGACGGTGCTTTGCACGGCCCCGGGCGAACGGCGCGGTCGCGATCAGCCCCCAGCCGATCATCCGGCCGATGATCGCGGCCCAGAGCTCGGTGTGGCTTCCCGCCGTGTGCGAGATTGCCGGGACGAGGGTGAAGAAGAGCCACGAGAGGGACGTCACCGAGAAGCCGCAGCAGAGAAAGAGGTCGTAGCGGCGGCCCTCGACGGCGAAACGCGTGGCGGTCAGGATCGCGACGAGGGCGCCCGCGAGCATGAACAGCGTCGCGAGGACGATCTTCAGCTCGGGCAGCGAATACGGTGCCCGGAGCGACGGGAAACGGAGGAACAGCGCCAAAGTCGCGCCGAGCAGGCCAAAGAGGAGGACTTGGCCCCAGAGGAAACCTTCAAAGCGATCGTGCTGCATTTCCGGCCTTATCGGCAGAATCGAGCGAACGCATGACCGAACGGATCCTCATCGTCGACGACCACCCCCTGACCCGGGACGCCCTCGCGGGACTTTTGGCCCAGAACGGCTTCGATGTCGTCGGCCAGGCGGGGAGCGGTGAGGAGGCGATCGTCAAGGCCGGCGAGCTTCAGCCCGACCTCGTGCTGCTCGATCTTTCGATGCCGGAGATGGACGGCCTGACCGCCCTGCCGCGCGTCCGTGAGGCGGCGCCCGAGGCCGAGGTGGTCGTCCTGACGGCATCGGAGGACGAGCACAACCTCCTCGGCGCGATCCGCAGCGGCGCCGCCGGGTACCTGCTGAAGAGCGAGCCGCCTGAGCGGATCGTCGCGTTCCTGCGCGGGGTCGCCCAGGGCGAGGCGGCGCTCTCCGGGCCGATCGCACGCCGGCTGCTCGACCAGGTGCGCGAGGGAGGCGGGCGGAGCATGATCGTCCCCGAGTCGATCGCGCAGGCTCTGAGTGCACGCGAGCTCGAGGTGCTGCTGCTCCTCGATCGCCATCTCGGCACGGATGAGATTGCAACGCGCCTCTTCATCTCCGAGCACACCGTGCGCTCGCACGTGAAGAGTCTGCTCGCGAAGCTCGGCGTCTCGTCACGCCGCGAGGCGCTCGATCGCCTCGAGCAAGCCCGCTCCTAACGTTCGCCGATCTCCCCCACGGTGGGGGAGTCGATTCCCCAATGGCGCGTGTCCAGCAGGACCGTCCCCCGCCGATACAGGTAGGGCGTTACCGAATGCGTCCTTCCTTCCTTCCTTCCTTCCTTCCTTCCTTCCTTCCTTCCTTCCTTCCTTCCTTCCTTCCTTCCTTCCTTCTGCGGCACTCGGTCGGCTCAGGCGAGCCGGCCGTTTGCGCGTTAAGCGGAGTTGAAGCCGGCGAGCGCGGCGCCCACCAGGTCCGGCAGCGTGCGCAGGTTGTAGCCGCCTTCGAGTACCGCCGCGACGCGGGGAGCGAACGTCGATGCACGTCGTGCAAGCTCGGCGAAGCCGTCCGCCGTGAGCTCCATGTTGGCGAGCGGATCCTCGACGTGCGCATCGAAGCCCGCGGAGACGAGCACCAGTTCCGGTTCGAAGCGGCGGACGCGGTCTTCGACCATCGACCATGCGTCGGAGTACCCGTCGTCGCCGGTTCCCGGCGGGAGCGGGATGTTCAAGAGCGTCTCGCCCTGCTCGTTCCGACCGCCGGTTCCCGGGTAGAGCGGCCACTGGTGGAGCGACGCGAAGAAGATCGTCGGATCGTCGGCGACGATGTCCTGCGTGCCGTTCCCGTGGTGGACGTCCCAGTCGACGATCGCGACGCGGCCGATGCCGAGCTCCGCCTGTGCCCAGCGCGCGGCGATCGCGATGTTGTCGAAGAGGCAGAAGCCCATCGCACGGTCGTGCTCGGCGTGGTGGCCGGGAGGGCGCGAGAGCGCGAAGCCGCCGCGGCGCACCGCTTCGATCGCGGCGCCCGCAGAGAGCAGCGCTGCCTCGTAGCTCGTGTCGGTGCAGACCGTGTCACCGTCGATCCAGCCGCGCGTCGTGCGCACCTGCTCGAGCAGGCGGTTCGAGTGGCAGCGGAAGATGTCGTCGTCGGTTGCGGCCGTGCACTCGACAAACGGGAACCGTTCGTGCAGCACCGTCATCCGCTGCTGCGATTCCGGATGGTTACCGGTCGGATGCAGCTGCGCAAACGCGCCGTGGCTTACGAGCTCGATGCCTTGACCGCCTCGAGGAGCTCCGAGAGCGGGCGGTCCGTCTGCATGCGCCCGATGAGATAACAGAGGAGCGGTGCGTTCCGGCGGTCGTCGCTCTCGTGGGCGGCGATCCGCGCAATCTTCAGCAGCGCATCGGCGTCTTCGCCGGAGAGCTGCTCGTCGCTGCCGACCGCCTCTGCAACACGCTTGAGCCAGTCGTCCATAGTGAGGGGCAGCATAATCGGCCGATGGTGCCGCGCGCGATGTGGAGAAAGGCGCCCCTCGCGCTTGTTCGGCGACCCGCCATCTTCACGGCTGTCGCGAGCGCTTCACTGCTCGCTGCACTTGCTGCTTCATCCGGGCCGCTGGGACGCGCCGGGATCGAGAGCGAGTCTCTGAAAGGCAAGCTCGCCGCCTTGACGCCTCTCGCCGCGGGACTGACGATCGATCGAGCCGGCGGCGCGCGCCGCGCGGCAACGGCTAAGGGGATCGCGCGAGCGGATGCCGCGCGGCGTGTGGCCGCCGAGCGCTTGGCCAGGACGCTCCCCTCGACCGGGACACCGGTGCTCACGAGCTCGACCGAAGCAGCCGTCCCTAACAGCTTCGGCGGGTTTCCGACCGTCGTCGTGCCGATGGCGAGGGATGGGGCGATCGCACATGTACAGCGCCTATCTGGATCGGGCACCGGAGTCTGGGTCTCGTCAGCGCTCTCGCAGATACCGGGGGTCCGAGTGGGCGCACGTCTCCCGCTCGTCCCCACAGCCGTTGAGCCCGACGAACCGCCGCCTCTGAAGATTCCGATCGCAGGGTTGTACCGGCAGCTCGACGCAGATCTGAGCAATCCCTACTGGGTGAACTTCACCGCGAAGATCAGATCGCGGAATCCCGACGTCTCGCCGCCTCCGACGTTCGTCCTCGTCGATCAGGCGACGGTGTACGCGGTTGCGCACGCACTGTCGTTCGGGACGATCTCGAACGTATTCGAGTTCCCCGTCGACCCGCGCGCGATGACCCCGGCTGCGGCGAAGCGATCCGCCCGCGCGTACGCCGCAGTTCGGCGTTCGCTGAACCGGCCGACGGAGCTCGCGCGTGCGCTCGGGTGCGACGGCCGACTTGGCCATTGCACGTCGAATAGCTCGCTGACGAGCGCCGTCGAGCTCGCTGCCAAGAGTGCCGCCGGGTTGACGCCGATCGTGGTGCTGCTCACGGGGCTCGCCGTCATCCTCGCGCTGGGGGCAGCGCTTGTTGCGGGGCTCTTCGGCGCACGCCAGCGGTCGGCCGAAGGACGCCTTTCCCTCGCAGCCGGCGAGTCGCAACTGGCCTTCGGAGCGAGGTCTGCGCTCGAGGCCCTCGCCCCGGCGCTTGTGGGCGGTCTCGTTGGTGTTCTCTTCGCGATCGAGTTGGTGCGCGTCTTCACGCCGAGTGGCACGGTCGACCACGGCGTCGTCCGTCATGCCGGCGCGGCCGCGGTGGTCGCCGTGCTCGTCGCAATAGCCGCGGTCGCGAGCGGTGCGACGCTCGCCCGAGGCCGGCTTGGCGAGCGGCCGCCGCGTCGACTGATCCCGCACGTGTGGTGGGAGATCCCCACGGCAGTTGCGGCGGTGGCCGGCTATGTGGTCGTCGAGCGAGGTGGAGGCCTTGTCCGAAGCGGTGGCGCGAGTGCCTCGCATCCGCGTCTCGTCGTCTTCCTCATCCCACTGCTCGTCGCCGCGGCGATCACAGGCCTGGCTGCGCGTGCCGCGCGTCGGATGCTCGCGCGGCGGGCAGCCCCCCGGTCGGCGGTCCCGTTCCTTGCCACGCGCCGGCTTGCTGCCGCAGGCAACTTGCCGCTCGTTCTGACCATTACGGCAGCCGTCTCGGTGTGTGCGCTTTCGTTCGCCGAGATCCTCAGCACCTCGCTGCACTCAAACAGGGAAGAGAAGGCCTACGTCGCGAACGGCGCCGACGTCCAGGGTTTCATCGACGCCGGCGAGGCCTTGCCGGCGAGGTTCCCGTACCCGCTGACGAAGGTCTTGCAGATGTTCAGCAGCGCGAGCCTCGATGACCCGGCGAACCAGGTCCAGGTTTTTGCGGTGGATGTGCCGAGCCTCCGACGCGTGCTGCGCTGGAGGTGGGCGGGTAATCCTCAGGCGGGGTTGCGTGAGCTGGGTGATTCCGGGGCGGCCTTGCCTGCGATCGCGATCGGCGCGCCGTCGGGCACGCATCGGCTGTTCATCGCCGGCGGTCAGCTGCCGCTGCAGGTCGTTGCGACCTTGCCCGCCTTCCCTGGGATGACGGCGGGTCAGCCGCTGCTCGTCGTTCCCGTTGCGCGTCTGACCCGAGCCGCGCGGGCCGCATCGCTGTCCAACCCGCTCGACGGCGCGAGCGCGTACGTGTGGGCCAAAGGCTCGCCCCCTGCCGTCGAGCGCGCGCTCGCGCGCTCGAGGCTCGCGCCGTTCTATCTCACGTCGGTCAACGACTTTCTGAACCGCGACGAGCTGACGATCGGCGCGCGCGCCTACGCGTTCTTGCGCGTGATCGCGCTCGGCGCGGCGGTGCTGGCTCTCGTCGCGCTTCTCCTCTATCTGCGCGCTCGCTCACGCTCGCAGCTGGTCACGGCCGCCCTCATGTCGAGGATGGGGATCGAGTCGTCTCGGCAGGCCGCGGCGGCTGCCGTCGAGGCGGCCGCGCTGATCGCGTTTGCTTCGATCCTCGGCATCGCCGCCGCGCTCGCGACGGCCGCGGAGCTGATCAGTCGCGTCGATCCACTACCGGACTACGCGCCGGGAGTGGTTGCTCAGGTGCCGTGGGCGTTGCTCGCTGCATCGTGCGTGGCGGTGGTGCTCGTCGCCGCCGCGCTGGGCGCGCTGGCCGCGGTCACCGCGGGCGGCGACGTGGAGGAGGCGCTCCGTGTCGCGTGATCCGCTCGTTCTGATCGAGTCCGTCTCGAAGACCTACACCACCGCAAGCGGTGTGGTCGAGGCGCTGCGCGCGGTCGATGCGGAAGTTCCGCGCGCGGGGATCACCGCGGTGACCGGCGTTTCCGGAAGCGGCAAGTCGACGCTTCTTCGCCTGCTCGCAGGGCATGACACGCCGACGGCGGGCCGTCTCCTCGTCGCCGGTCGCGAGCTCGGCAAGCTGGGAGACAGGGAGCTTCGCCGGTATCGGCGTGACGGTGTCGTGTATGTCGCCCAACGCGCCGCCGACAACTTCTTTGCCGACCTGACGCTCGCTGAGCACGTGCCCGGGGGTACACCGCTCAACGCGTTCGAAGCTCTCGGGCTCCACGGGCGTCTTGGTTCGCGCGCTGCAGAGCTCTCCGGTGGGGAGTTGGCACGGGCGGCCTTTGCCCTTGCCGTCGCGCGGGGTGTGTCGCTGGTCGCCGTCGACGAGCCGACGGCCGAGCTCGATCGCGAGAGCGCGAGGGCAGTGATCGATGCGCTGCGGATCGCGACCTCACACGGCGCAACCTTCGTCATCGCGACCCACGACCCTGAGGTCACGGCGATCGCAGACCACGTGATCGACCTCACGCAGCGCGTCGACCATCGGCCGGATCAGCTCGCACAGCATCCGGGGCAGAACGGCGACGTAATCCTCGTGGCGACGGGATTGTCGAAGTCCTACGGAGGCCTGCGTGCGGTCCGCGACGCGTCTATCGAATTGCGGGCGGGACAGCTGGCCGTCATCGTCGGCCGGTCGGGCTCCGGGAAGTCGACGCTCATGATGCTGCTCGGGAGCTGGAGCGAGCCCGACGCCGGGACGTTCGGCGGGCTGATCTCGCGCGCGTGGTCCGACTGCGCCTACGTCCCGCAGCGGTTCGGGCTGGTGCCGGAGTTGACGGTGGCCGAGAACGTCGAGTTGCCTGCGCGTCACTTGACGGGAAATGGCGAGCAGCTGTTGGCGCGGCTCGCGCTGGGCGACCTGCGAGAGCGGTACCCGGCCGAGATCTCGATCGGTCAGCAGCAGCGCGTGGCGGTTGCGCGCGCGCTCGTGCTCGGGTCGCCTCTCCTCCTGGTCGACGAGCCGACCTCGCACCAGGACCGGGAGGCGGCCGAGCTCGTCTGGTCGGCTCTGCGGGACGCCGTCGCCGCGGGAGCCGCCTGCCTCGTCGCGACGCATGAGCCCGACGCACGCGTGCGCGCGGATGTCTCGTGGGAGATCGAAGGAGGACGCGTTACGCGCGGTTAAGCCCGCGCCGCGAGCTTCGTCGCGAGCCCGCCGAGCCCGAGCTCGCCCGCGTACGCGGCGGCGCCCGACCAGTCGGGCGGCGTCGGCTTCAGCGCCGGCAGTGGCGCTTCTGCGTCCATGGTGGCGATGCTCTGATAGAGCAGCAGCTCGTCGGCGAGCTGCGGGAAGCGGCCGTCGGCGAGTGCCTGCGCGAGCGAGCCGTGCTGCTTCAGCACGTCGGCTGCCTTCTTCGGGCCGACGCCGGGCGCGCCCGGGATCTTGTCCGACGGGTCGCCGCGGAGCGCGATGAAGTCCGGCACCTGGTGCGGCTCGACGCCGTAGCGCTCGCGCACCTCCGCCGGCCCGATGCGCGCGAGCTCCGAGACCCCCTTCACGGGCTGGAGGATCGAGACCCGGTCGTCGACGAGCTGGTACGCGTCGCGGTCAGACGTCGCAACGAGCACCGGCCCGGGCCACGTCCGCGCCGCGGCGGCGAGGAAGTCGTCCGCTTCGTAGCCACCTGCCTTCCCGATCTGGAACCCGAACGACTCGACGAGACCGGGGAGGAGCGCGAGCTGTTCGACGATCGAGTCCTCGAACTCGCGCCCCGACTGGTACGCGGGCAGCGCCTCGTGCCGGTAGGTCGGCGTCTCGAGCGAGTCCCACCCGACGAGCACCGACTCGGGGTGCTCGCTGTCCCACAAGCGCAGCAGGAAGTTCGAGAAGCCGACGAGTGCGTTCAGCCGGATGCTCTTCGGCAGCCCGTGGTAGGCGCGGTGGGCGAGCGAGTCGCCGTCGATCGCGAGGAGCGTCCCGTTCACAGTGAGGCCTCCAGCTTGTGGATCTCGATCATGAGTCGGTCGGTCGCCGTGCGTGCGGCCTCGCTCATCTCCTGCCCGCGTAGGTCGTCGATGTCGATCGGCGCGCCGTATTGCACGCGCCAGGCCGCCAGGTGGCGAAGGCCGTCGGTGCCCTTGACGCCGGCCGGGACGAGCGGCACGCCGGCCTCGAGGGCGATCCGTGCGGCGCCGGTGTGCGCGCCTGCTTCGTACTTCTTGCGCAGCCCCTTCTTGCGTCGCGTTCCCTCAGGGAACATCGCGATCACATTGCCGTCGCGGGCGAGGTCGACCGCGGTCTGGATCGCCTCGCGGTCGGCGCGGCCCCGGTTCACCTTGAACGCGCCTGCCCCGGAGAGGATCAGCGAGAGGGGGAACCAGAAGAGCTCGGACTTCCCCATGAAGCGCAGAAACCGCCTCGGCCAGATCGCCAGCCCGAGCGCCCAGGGGTCGAGGTTCGAGACGTGACCTGCGGCTAGGACGTACCCACCCTCCCGGGGGAGGTTCTCCGTTCCCTTGGCCCGATAACGGAAGGCCAAGCGCAGGATCGGCCAGGAAACGGCGGCGATCGCGAAGTACAGCGGAGTAGGCCGAGGGGGACGTGGCACCGCGGGCGAGTATCGCCTATCTGGCCCACGGCGCTATGGTGGCGCGCTAAATGGCAGCATCTACGGGCAAGAAGCTGGTGATCGTCGAGTCTCCCGCCAAGGCGAAGACGATTGCCGGGTACCTGGGCAAGGACTATGTGGTCGAGTCCTCGATCGGGCACATCCGCGACCTGCCGAACAACGCAGGCGAGATTCCGGCCAAGTTCAAGGGTGAGGCGTGGGCCCGCCTCGGCGTGGATGTCGACCACGACTTCGCGCCGCTCTACGTCGTCGACTCCCGGAAGAAGAAGGTGGTCGCCGACCTGAAGGCGAAGCTCAAGAACGCCGACGAGCTCCTGCTCGCGACGGACGAAGACCGCGAAGGGGAGGCGATCGCGTGGCACCTCCGCGAGGTGCTCGACCCGAAGGTGCCGGTCCGCCGCATGGTCTTCCACGAGATCACGAAGCCCGCAATCGAGAAAGCGCTCGGCCAGACCCGCGAGATCAACGACAACCTCGTGGACGCGCAGGAGACGCGCCGGATTCTCGATCGCCTCTACGGCTACGAGGTCTCCCCGGTGCTCTGGCGCAAGATCATGCAGGGGCTGTCTGCCGGTCGCGTGCAGTCCGTTGCGACGCGGCTCGTCGTCGAGCGCGAGCGCGAGCGGATGAAGTTCGTCGCCGCCGACTACTGGGACATCGTCGCGACGTACACCCCCGGAGACTTCACGGCGCGCCTCGCCTCCGTCGACGGCAAGCGCGTCGCGCAGGGCCGCGACTTCGAGCGTGACGGCACGTTGAAGACCGCCGACGCCGTGCAGGTGAACGAGGCCGACGCGCGTGCGCTGGCCGAGGCGCTCGAAGGCGCTGCGTTCCGCGTCGCTTCCGTCGAGGAGAAGCCGTATACCCGCCGCCCCGCCGCGCCGTTCATGACCTCGACGCTGCAGCAGGAGGCGAGCCGCAAGCTGCGCCTCTCCTCGCAGCAGACGATGCGCACCGCTCAGCGCCTCTACGAGAACGGCTATATCACCTACATGCGCACCGACTCGACGACGCTGTCGGAGTCGGCGCTGGCCGCAGCGCGCGACCAGGCGCGCGAGCTCTACGGCGCGGAGTTCGTTCCGGCCGAGCCGCGCCAGTACACGCGCAAGGTCAAGAACGCGCAGGAGGCGCATGAAGCGATCCGCCCAGCGGGCGACCGGTTCCGAACGCCCGACGACGTCAAGAAGGAGCTGAGCGGCGAGGAGTTCAACGTCTACGACCTGATCTGGAAGCGCACGGTCGCGTCGCAGATGGCCGACGTGCGCGGGCAGACCGTGTCGGTGCGCATCGAGGCCGACGCCTCCGACGGCCGGCGCACGGAGTTCGCGACCGCCGGCACCGTGATCACGTTCCGCGGCTTCCTTCTCGCCTACGAGGAGGGCCGCGACGATGCGACTGACGACGCGGAGGAGAAGGTGCTGCCGGAGCTGCACGAGGGCGACGCGCTCAACGCGACGGCGCTCGAGCCTGAGGGGCACTCGACCTCGCCGCCCGCGCGCTTCACCGAGGCGAGCCTCGTCAAAGCGCTCGAGGAGCGGGGCATCGGCCGCCCGTCGACCTACGCCGCGATCATGGGCACGATTCTCGACCGCGGCTACGTGCGGAAGCAGGGGCAGGCGCTCGTCCCCGAGTTCCTCGCGTTCTCGGTCGTCGGCCTGCTCGAGCGCCACTTTGCGCAGCTCGTCGACTACGAGTTCACCGCACGCATGGAGGACGACCTCGACGGGATCGCATCCGGGGACGAGGCGCGCACCGACTGGCTGCAGCACTTCTACTTCGGCGAGGACGGCCGCATCGGGCTCAAGGAGCAGGTCGAGGGCCGGCTCGCCGAGATCGACGCGCGCGAGATCAACACGATCGAGCTGCCGGGCACCGACATCGTCGTGCGCGTCGGCAAATACGGCCCCTACCTCGAGCGCGGCGAGGATCGCCAGACGCTCCCGCCGGACATCGCGCCCGACGAGTTGACCCCGGCGCGGGCCGAGGAGCTCCTCGCCCTCGGCAAGCAGGAGCACGAGCTCGGCGCCGATCCGGAGACCGGACGGACGATCGCGCTGCGCTCGGGCCGGTACGGCCCCTACGTGACCGAGGTGGTCGAGGGCGACGAGAAGCCGCGCACCGCGTCCCTCTTCAAGTCGATGACGCCGGAGACCGTGACCCTCGACGAAGCACTCCGCCTCCTGACCCTGCCGCGGGTCGTCGGCGAGGTCGACGGCGAGGAGGTGCTCGCCGCGAACGGGCGCTATGGGCCGTACGTTAAGCGAGCCAAGGAATCGCGGTCACTCGAGACCGAGGAGCAGCTCTTCACGATCACCCTCGAGGAGGCGCTGGCCAAGTTGGCCGAGCCGCGCGCCCGGGGACGCCAGGCCGCTCCGCCGCTCAAGGAGCTGGGTGACGACCCCGTCAGCGGCAAGCCGATCCTCCTCAAGGAGGGCCGTTTTGGCCCCTACGTGACGGACGGCGAGACGAACGCCAGCCTTCGCGCCGGGGACTCGGTCGAGTCGATCACGCCGGAGCGCGCCCATGAGCTCATCCAGGCTCGCCGGGAGGCGGGGCCGGCGAAGAAGAAGCCCGTAAAAAAGCGCACAAGTAGGAAGAAGACGTAACAGACAATTCAACATTTCTCCCGCGGATGCGTCCATAATCAGAGCGTCCGGTAGGAATGGGCCCGCCTCCGCGCGCGTTCAAATGGACGCTACCTTGGTTGCAGCAGAGGTAGTGCAAGGTTTGGATAGCGCTGTGCAGAACGAAAGGACATCGATTCCGAGTTGACTCAGAGCCAGCTGACCGAACTTCTTGAAACCGAGAGCGCCCGCTCCCTCATTGAGGCGGGTGAGGAGCGCGGCTGGGTCGAACCGGCCGAGCTCGAGGCGTTCGCGATAGAGAACGACCTGGACGACGCAGGGCAGGTGGACGTCGTGAAGGAGCTCGAACGCATCGGGCTGGAGGTTCGTGAGCCGGTCCTCGAGGAGCGCAAGAAGAAGGCGCAGCCCGAGCCGGTCGTCTACGAAGCCGATGCGCCCTCGGGCGCGGGCGACAGCCTGCAGCTCTTCCTGGCCGACGTGGGCAAGCACAAGCTGCTGACCGCACACGAAGAGGTCGTGCTTGCGAAGGCGATCGAGCGGGGCGACGGTCGCGCGAAGCGCCGCATGATCGAGTCGAACCTGCGGCTCGTCGTGTCGATCGCGAAGGGCTACCGCGGGCTCGGCGTGCCGTTCCTGGATCTGATCCAGGAGGGAACGCTCGGCCTGAACCGTGCAGTCGAGAAGTTCGACTGGCGTCGCGGCTACAAGTTCTCCACGTATGCGACCTGGTGGATCCGCCAGAGCGTGCAGCGCGCGGTCGCGAACCACGCGCGCACGATTCGCGTTCCGGTGCATGTCGTCGAGCGCCAGCAGAAGCTGTCGCGCGCCGCACGCCGGCTCGAGGTGGAGCTCGGCCGCGAGGCGACGAAGGAGGAGTTGGCGGAGGCAACCGGTCTCCCGTTGCAGCACGTCGAGGAGGCGCTCTCTGCTGCTTCCGCGTCGGTCTCGCTGAACCAGACGGTCGGCGCGGACGACGAAGGCGAGCTGGGCGATCTGTTCGCCGACCGCGAGGCCGCGGACCCGTTCGACGAGGCAGAGGAATCACTGCGTCGCCAGAACATCCGCAAGGCACTCGATGCGCTGCCCGAGCGGGAGCGGCGGATCCTGGAGCTGCGGTTCGGCTTCGAGGGTGAGCCGTGGACGCTCGAGGCGATCGGCCACGAGCTCGACCTGACGCGCGAGCGCGTCCGGCAGCTCGAGGGCCAGGCGTTGTCGCGGCTTGCCGCGCTGCGTGAGCTCGCCGGCCTCGCTGCCTAGCTAACTGCGAACTGGTGTCTGACACCCTTCGGGGTGTCAGACACCTTTCTCTCTTTATGGTGCCTGCGCCGACTTGGCGGTGCTGGTCGAGAACGACTGCTCGTCGAACGAGCCGGCGTACGCGAACCGCCCGAACCCGACGTAGAACGCCGTGTCATGCGCGACCGGATCCGAGCCTGCGAAGGTCCCGGTCCAGGTCGAGTGAGGCTTGAGTACCTGTGGCAGCGTGGGCGCGAACTGCGTGGCGACCAGCGGCTGCAGTTGCTTCCTCCCCGACCCGTTATCGGTCTGGACGATCAGAGACATTGGTTGGTTCGGATAGCTGTCTGTCCCGCCCAGAGGATTGAGCAGGTGCAGCGTCAACGGGCTCTTGTTCGCGAGCGACGCGTGCACGCGCCAGCCATGCCGACCGAACTCGATCGCCGTGACGCGGGTTTCGAGGTAGCCGTGTTGCACTTTCGTGCCGCTCTGCGATTCGAGGCGTGTCACGTCATTCCAGTTCACGCGCAATGTCTGCACCGGATTGCCCAGATCGACGCTGCCGCCGCCCGTTCCCTTGTGTGTCACCGCGAGAGCGAGGAGCGCCACGAGCAAAGCACTGAGCGTCACGTTCAAGCCGAGCCGCACGTGCGGACGTGAAGCAACTGCCTGAGGAAGAGGGATCAGCCCGCTCGTCGTCTTCGCGCGAATACGCGGGTCCAGCCATGCGCCCGCGACGTCCGCACAAACGTTCAGCAACACGACGAACCCGCCGATCACCGTGACGATCCCGGCGGTGAGCGGCAGGTCATAGCCGCCGGCCTGACCGCTGAAAGCGCTGACGGCGAGCCAACCGAGACCGTTCAGGCCAAAGACCGTCTCGATGTAGATCGCCGCGGTGATCGCCGTGCCGGCGTCGATCGCGAGCATCGGCAGGACTGGCCCGATCGCGTTTCGCAACGCGTGGTGGAGCACGACGCGCGTCTCGGACGCGCCCTTGGCCCGGGCAGTGCTGATCCAGGGCTCGCTGAAGGTCTCGAGGAGGCGGACGCGCAACATCCGCATGTAGAGCGGCAGGAAGAACAGCGCGAAGACGAGCCACGGAATCCAGAGATGGCTGGCCCAGTCGAGCGGCCCGCCGCAGCCGTAGGGCCCTTTGCCGGTCAATGGGCAGTAGCCGGAGTACAGATGAAAGTGAACGGCGAAGAAGTCGCGGATCGTCAGTCCGAGAACGAACGGGTGGATCGCGAGCCCGATCACGCTGGCCGCGAGCAGGCCGCGGTCTGCGGGCGACCGCGGCCGAATCGCCGCGATGCAGCCGAGCGGTAGCGCGAGCAGCATCATCAGCACCATTCCACCGCCGACCAGCGAAGCGGTGACTGGCAGGGATCTGCCGATCAGCGTGCCCACCTTCGACGGCGTCGTCCAGGCCGTGCCGAAGTCGCCACGTCGCACGAGCTTCCACACGAAGTCTCCGTACTGCACGAACACCGAGCGGTCGATTCCGAGCGCATGGTCGGCGTTGCGGATCTGGGCGTCGGGCGTCGTTGAGCCCGGGCCGCAGGCAACGACGAGACAGGCGGGGTTCGTCGGGATCTCGTTGAAGACGACGAACGTCAGGAACGTCAGCAGCGCAACGAGCAGCAGGCCTGACAGAACGCGCTGAACGAGGAAGGCGACCATCAGCGTTCGCCGCGCGGGTCGAGTGCGGAGCGCAGGCCGTCCCCGATCAGCGCGAGGCAGAGGATGGTCAGGAAGAGCGCCAGCGACGGCGCGACCTTGAGCAACGTGGGCACCGGATAGGCCAGGCCGTTTTCGATCAAGGGTTGGCCGGAGTTCAGCAGCGTGCCGTAGGCCTGCGCGAGCAAGGTTCCCCAACTGGCGGTGCCGAGGCGCACGCCGAAGTTGAGCACCGACAGCGACGCCTCGAGAATGATTACGCCGGCCGCGACGAGTGTGCCCCAGACAAGCAGCGGCCCGGAGAGATGCGGGAACAGGTGTTCCCGGATCACGCGCCCGTCGCGTGCGCCGATCATGTGCGCGGCTTCCACGAACTCCTGCTCGCGGAGAGAGACGACGAGCGTACGCACGACGCGCGCGGGATAGAACCAGGAAAAGACCCCGATCAAGGTCGACAACGCCAGGACTCCCGGCTCGAAGAGGCCGCCCGCCGTGACCGCCTCGAACCGTTGAGCGGCCGTCTGGCCGAGCGCGATCACGAGCAGGAGCAGCGGAAACGACATGAAGAGCTCTGTGACGCGGCTGATCAAGGAGTCGATGAGGCCGCCGTAGTAGCCGGCGATCATTCCGAGAACTACGCCGATGAGTAGCGCGATCGTCGTCGCGATGAACGCGATCTCGAGCGAGACCTGTCCGCCGGCGAGCACGCGAAGGAACTCGTCGCGGCCGAGCGGCCCGTCGCCGCCAAGCAGGAAGAGCGTCTTGCCGTGTCCGTTATTGTTCGCGACCCAGCTGAACCAGCCCACTGGAGGCAGATCGACGCGAGTCACCGCGCCTGCGAACGGCTCATCAGGCCCGTGGCCGAGCAGCCGCACGAGAATCGGCTCGACCACGAAGCACGAGACGATGATCAGTACCAGGCCGACGAGGCCGGCGACGGCCAGGCGCTCCTGGCGGAAACGTTGCCAGACGAGGCCGCCGTCGCTCGTTGAGGCCGCGGCGAACGCCCCGCCCTGTGCGCGCGCCGCGGCCTCGCTCACTTCGCGAGGGCCGACATCTGGCGTGCGCGCTTTGGCGTGAGTACGCCGGTGTCCGCGCTTACGGCCTCTCCGTGGGCATCGAGCACGGTCAGGCGGTAGACCCAACTGCCGGGTCGCCCGGTCCAGGAGAACGCGCCGTCTGCATGTAGCGGCAGGAACACCGGCGTGGAGGGCGCGCCGACGCGTGGTGCAACGTCGATCCTGACCTGCGATGCGTGGTCGATCACCACGTGCCCGCTGATGTGGTGCTCGCCCACGAGACGGAGAGGCTGCGGCGGCTGCAGGTAGTACGACCAGATCGCGCCGTGGCCGTCGAGGAACTCGAGCGTCATCGGCATCCGCCGCGCGAGCGCCTGCAGGCGCGGGGACGGTTGGTAGACGAAGAAGCGATCGAGCCCGATCGGCACGGTTTCGCGGACGCCGTTGTCGTAGGTCGCGCGCGCCGAGACGGTGTGCGGCGGGAGCCGTCCGAACTCCACGACCGGCGGGGACGTTCCGTCGGCGGCATCGACGTAGGTGGCCCCGTCGGCGTTGCCGGCGACGACAAGCTGGCCGTTCGGTGCCTGTTGCGTGGTCTCGCACTCGAACCCGAAGATCAGGCCGTCCGTGCGGCCGATGAGCTCGGCGCAGTAGTTGCCGTGCGAGTCCGCGATCGAGTAGAGCGTCGCCGCCGGCGCGGTCGCGACGACCTTCGCAGTCTGCAGCCGCAAGTCGGGGCGCTCGACGAGTGCCTGCTGTATCACCCGGTGCAGGTCGCTCTGGACGCCGCGCGGCGCGGGCGCGCCGAGCAGCGACGCCGCGGCCATCGCGACGCCTGCGCCAACGCCAAGCACGACGAGGCTCGCCCAGGCGACGACGAGGTGGTGACGCCGGCGCTGTACGGCTGCGCGCCGGAGGTCCTGACCAAGTGCGTGCAGATCGGCCGGCAGCATCGTCACGCTGCCCCCGCCAGTCGTGCGCGCAGCGCCTGCAGGGCGCGAGAGACGCGCATCCGCGCCGCCGGTGAGGCGACCTCGAGCCGCTCTGCGATCTCGTCGAACCGCAGGTCGTCGACGACGCGTAGGTCGAGCGCGGCGCGCTCGCCGTCCGAGAGCTCTGCAAGTGCCGCGTGCAGCGACGGCGCGAGCCTCTGCGCGTCGACGAGCTCGTCCGCTTCGTCGTAGCCGCCGTAGTCGCGGAGCGGCATGTCGAGCCTCTCGCGTGCCGACGTCTCTACGCGCTGCTTCCGCCGGTACTGGAAGAGGAGGTTCCGCGCGATCCCGTAGACCCAGGCGGTCGCCTGCGCGTCCTCCCGGCCTTTAAACCGCTTCAGCGAGACGAGCGCCTGGGCGAACGTCTCTGCGGTCAGGTCGTTGGCCACCTCGGTGCTGCCGGTCTCCCGCCGCAGCCACGAGCGCAGCGCCAACGCGTGCCTCTCGTAGAACCGGCAGAACGCGTCCGGATCACGGCGGGCCGCGCGGAGGAGGTCTGCGTCGCCCATGCCTCTATTCAGTGTCGTTCGCGCCGGAAAGTGCAACCTCGATTCGAAACGTCGCGTGCCGACCGTCACAATGCCCCTGGTGTCGATCCTCAGCTCGCCAAGAAGGCGCCGGCGCCTCGCGTGGCTGGCGGGGGCTCTCGGTGTCGTGGCGGCCGTGGCGGTGGTGATCGCGGTCGTCCCGAGTCACGGCGGCCCTGCGAAGGGCGTGCGAGTCGCACCCCAGGCGCCGGCGTTCGGCGAGACGACGCAGCCGCCGCCGGCGGTTCCGCCGGAGAGCCCCGCCGAGATTCGAGCGCGGCAGAGGGCCGAACGGACCGTGCGGGCGCTGGCCGTGACCTTCGTCGACGATCTTCTGCGGAGGCACGATCTGCCGCGCGCCTACGCGCTGCTCAGCCCTGACCTGCAGCAGGGAGCATCGCTCCACGATTGGCAGACGGGCCGCTACCTGCCGCTCTCGGCGACCGGCAGCGGAGCGAGCTTCACGATCGCCTACTCGGGGGCGGCGACGGTCGGGGTTGTCTCCGAGATCGGGAACGGCGTGCTGTTCGCGATGCGCCTCGACAAGACGAAGGGTCGCTGGCTGATCGACTATCTCCACCAGGGCCACTCGTCGACCCGCGTCGACGCCGCGAACTACGCGCCCGCGGGATTCCTCCCCGGGTCACACGTCGAGACGTTCTGGACGTGGTTGGCGCTGATCGGCGGCTTCTTCGCGATCGTGGCCGTTGCGGTGATGTTCGACCGGTGGCTCAAAGACAGCCGTACGTGAGCAGCAGGGAGGGGCGCGGGCTGCGCCCCTCCCTGTAGTGCCGCTTACGGCGTGTAGAGGTACTTCTTGATCGCCGGTGTGTTCACGTTGGCCTGCGTGACGACCGCGGAGCCCGTGCCGTAGTGCTTCTTGATTCCGGTCTTCTGGCCTTTCGCCCACTTGACTGCAAGCTGCACGCCGAGCTTGCCGATGCCGTAGGGGTACTGGGCGATCAGGGCGTCGATCGTTCCCGCCCGCAGGGCCGCGACCTGGGGCGGCCCGGCGTCGAACTCGACGAGCTTCACCGCTCCGGCCTTGCCGGCCGACGTCACGGCCGACGTCACGCCGTCACCGGACTTGACGTTCACCGCGAACACGCCCTTGAGGTTCGGATGCGCAGCGAGAAGCGCTGAGGTCAAGCGCGCTGCGGTCGGCGTGTCGTCGTTGCAGTACTGCAAGCCGAGGTACGTGACATCCGAGTGCTTCTTCAACTCCGCCGTGAAGCCGGCGACACGCTCGTCGACCGTGCTGACGCCCGGAGTGGTGCTCATGATGGCCACCTCGCCCGATCCCCCGATCGCCTGAACGAGCGCCTTGGCGGCGAGGGCGCCGCCGCCGGGGTTGTCGGTCGAGACGTTCGTGAACGCCAGCGGCTTGTTGAGGTGCGTGTCGACGGTCTCCACCGGAATGCCGGCACTGATCGCGCGCTGGATCGGTGCCGCCAGCGCGTTGACGTCGGTGGGCGCGATCATGATCACGCTCGGATGTCGCGCGATCGCGGCGTTCAGGAATGGGATCTGCGTCGGCGGGCTGAATGCAGCAGGCGAGCCCGTGAAGCTGAAGTCGGCACCCAGCGCCTTCGCCTCCGCCGCTGCGCCCTTCTTCATCGTCAGGTAGAAGGCGTCGGTCGTGATGCCGGCGACGAGGATCACGCTGATCTTTGCGTGCTTCTTCGCCGGTGCGTTGGGTGACGTGCGAGATGCGCTGCTCGGGATCGCGGCTGCCGCGACGACGATCGCGGCGAGGAGCAAAGCGAGCAGAGCAGGATGGCGGCGTCTCATTGCGGAACCTCCCGTCTTGCTGATCGGAACGATGTGTCAACGCCTCTGAGTCAGGCGTTGCACCTCCTTTCTCGTCCGTCTCACCGGACGTGGCCTCGTCATCGGTTCGTGCGTCGGCGACGCACCTGGTCGAGATAGACGGCGAAGATGATCGTCGCCCCGACGAGCACCTCCTGCCAGAACGGCTGCACGTTCCTGATGATCAGGCCGTTCTGCGTCACCGTCGGGATGAACGCACCGACGGCGCTGCCGATCACCGTGCCGACGCCTCCGAAGAGGCTCGTGCCTCCGATCACGACTGCGCCGATCGCGTTTAGGTTGTCGGTCTGGTGTGAGGCCGACGAGATGTTCGTGTAGATCGCGAGGTCGAGGATCGCGGCGATTCCGGCGAGGAGGCCGCCGAGTGTGTAGACCTCGACGATGTGGCGGTTGACGGCGATGCCGGTACGCCGTGCGCCTTCCTGGTTCGATCCGACCGCAGCGGTGTAGCGCCCGAAGCGGGTGTGGTGGAAGACGACGTGCGCGATCACGAGGATGACGAGAGCGATCCAGATGGGCACGAAGAGCCCGAGGATCTTCCCGTTGCCGACGTTGTTCGTGAAGCTCGGGGGCACGGGAGCAAAGAAGTTCGTGCCTCCCGAGATCAGGTCGGACAATCCGAACGTGATGCCCAGGGTGCCGAGTGTGACGATGAACGGGGGAAGCCGGAGCTGGGTGATCAGCAGCCCGTTTACGAGGCCCCACATCGTCCCGGCGGCGATGCAGACGATCACGCCGACGACGATCGCACGCGTGGCGTGTGGGTAGAGGCCCGATGCCACCTGATCGTGCGTTCCCGACAGTGAAAGCATCGTCTTCGCGCCGCAGACGCCCGCAAAGAGCAGGATCCCGCCGATCGAGAGGTCGATGCCCGCGGTGACGATGATGAACGTCTCAGCGATCGCGAGCAGGATGACCTCGGACGTGTTGAGCGCGATCAGCTTGAAGTTGCTGCCGGCCAGAAACGTGTGGGCCGGCGTCGTGAGCCAGAAGAAGACGATCAGCGCGAGCAGGAAGAAGAAGAGCCAGGAACGCCACAGCAGGTCGAAAACCTTTTGCCGGCGGGTCTCCTCCGGCGTGATCGCGTCCTCTGCAGCGACGACATCGGTTGTGGTGGGTGGCTCGAGCTTCGCCATCCTGACTCGGCCTCTATTCCTCGGGAAAGAGTGCGACGGAGTTACGCCACGGCGGCCACTGCTCCGGTCATCATCCCGACGACCGACTCGAGGGTGGTCTCTGCCGTGTTGAGGGTGACGATCGTCCGCCCGAGCCGCAGCACGGTGATGCGGTCGGCGACGGCGAAGACCTCGGGCAGGTTG
>DATBDB010000061.1:0-10780 GCA_036270155.1 Gaiellaceae bacterium | reverse complement strand
GGTCTCGCGCGCCGGCATCCCCACGGTGATGGTCTTCGTCCAGAGCCTGCGCGGCCTTTCGCACACGAAGCTCGAAGACACGAAGCCGGAGCACCTCGAGCTGAGCGTCGAAGTGCTCGACAAGCTCGCGACGCGCACGATCGGCTGGCTCAGCTAGTCGCGAAACTCATGAACCTGGTTAGAGAGCGAACCAGGTTCAATGCAAGATCGCGAGCTCGCGCCGGTTCGAAGCTCATGAATCTGGTTCGGCTGACACCGAATCAGGTTCAACCCAAGCAGCGAACCTGGTTCGCTGTTTAACCAGGTTCGAGGGTTTCCCGGACTAGAACAGGCGCACAAGCAGCGCGCCGGAGATCAGCAAGCCGACGCCGACCAGGCGCAGCGGCGAGATCTGGCGTTGCGTGAACGACAGCAAGCCGAACTGGTCGATCAGGACGCTCGTTACGAGCTGCGCCGCGACGACGATGCCGAAGAACGCGGCGGCGCCGATGCGCACCGGGACGACGACCGACGACGTGACGAAGACCGCACCGAGCGCGCCGCCGATCCACGCCCACCACGGCGCGTGCCCGGCCCGGTGGCCGTTGGAGCGGTAGAAGAGCACGACGACGATCAAGAGGCAGATCGCGCCGACCGTGAACGAGATCGCCGACGCCCGCACGGGGCCGCCGACATAGTCGGCGAGCTTCGCATTGACGGCCGCCTGCAGCGGCAGGAACGAGCCCGCGACGATCGCGAACAGCAGCAGGAGGAAGGAGGTCAAGCGGCGACGACCGGGCTCGACACGATCCCGATCCCTTCGACCTCCACTTCCACGACATCGCCGTCCCGCATCGAGAGCTTCGGGTCGCGCGCCCAGCCGACGCCGGGCGGCGTGCCCGTGAGGATCAGGTCGCCGGGCTCGAGCGTGAACACTCTCGAGACGAAGGCGATCAGGAACGGCACGTCGAAGATCAGGTCGTTCGTGTTCCCGTCCTGCAGCACTTCGCCGTTCAAGCGTTGAACGACACGCAGGCCGCTCCCGTTGCCGAGCTCCGAGACCGGCACGAGCTCGGTCGAGAGCGGGCAGAACGTGTCGAAGCCCTTCGCCCGCGTCCACTGGCTCTCCGCGTACTGGATGTTCCGCGCCGAGACGTCGTTCGCGACGCGGTAGCCGCGGACATGGTCGAGCGCGTCGTCATAGAGGATCCGATGCCCACTGCGGCCGATCTCGACCGCGAGCTCCGCCTCCGAGTCGATGTGCGTCGCCTCCGGCGGCAGGACGATCGCCTCACCGGGGCCGATCAACGTGTTCTCGAACTTGCCGAAGATGAGCGGCTCCGTCGGGGGGTCGTCGCCCAGTTCCGCCGCATGCTCCGCGTAGTTCCTGCCGATGCAAATGATCTTCACGTTCGGATTCTGACGGACTAGGCTTGGTCTTGCCCGCGAACAGGAGATCCCATGAGCTTGAGCTTCGGCGTCACCGTTCTTCCAGACCCGCCCTATAGCCGGATGATCGAGCTGATCCAGGTCGCGGAGCAGCAGGGATTCGAGTACGCGTGGACCTACGACTCGCACGTTCTCTGGCAGGAGTCGTTCCCGGTGCTGGCGCTCGTCGCCGACCGGACCTCGAAGATCAAGCTCGGCCACATGGTCACGAACCCGGGCACGCGCGAGCCGACGGTGCTCGCGAGCGCGTACGCCACGCTGCACGACATCTCCGACGGCCGGATGATCATGGGCATCGGCCGCGGAGACTCGGCGCGCCGCTATATCGGGCAGCAGCCGGTCAAGGTCGCGGAGTTCGAAGAGGCGCTGAAGATGCTGAAGCCGTTCATGAACGGCAAGGAAGTCCACTGGAACGACAAGGACCTTCAGCTCAAGTGGGTGCGCCCGGAACTGCCGGAGATCGAGATGCACGTCGCCGGCTACGGGCCGAAGGCGCTTGCGGTCGGTGGCCGCCAGGGTGACGGGATCATCATCCAGCTTGCGGACCCGGACATCATCCAATGGATCATGGACACGGCGCGCAAAGCAGCAGAAGAGGCGGGACGCGATCCGGCCGCGCTGAAGTGCATCGTGAGCGCGCCGAGTCACGTCACCGACGACCTGCAGGACGCCCGCGAACAGGTGCGCTGGTTCCCGGCGATGGTTTCCAACCACGTTCAAGATCTGATCGACAGGTACGGCACCGACGGCAGCAGCGTCCCGCAGGCGCTGACCGACTACGTGCAGGCTCGGAAGTTCTACGACTACAACGAGCACTCGCGTGTCGGCGCCAAGCACGGTGAGTTCGTCACCGACGAGATCTGCGACCGCTTCTGCGTGATCGGCAACAACGACCAGATCAAGGCGAAGCTCCGGGAGCTCGAGAGCGTCGGTGTCGACCAGTTCAACATCTACCTGATGACGCACGGACAGGAAGAGACGCTGAAGACCTACGGCGACGACATCATCCCGGAGATTGCCCCGGTTACGGCATAGGTCCAGGGTCGGATTAGGGTTTACCCTGATGGTCAGCGGCGTCCGAGCGCCGCTAGTCTCGGGCACATGAATTCCAACGGAAATGTCGTCAGCGCGACCGAGGTCACCCGCCGCTACGGCGAGGGCGAGGCGACTGTCGACGCACTCCGTGGCGTGTCGCTCGAGGTGAAACCGGGCGAGCTCGTCGCGGTCATGGGGCCGTCCGGTTCAGGCAAGTCGACGCTCATGCACCTGCTCGCAGCGCTCGACAAGCCGACGAGCGGCACGATCGAGATCGCAGGCCAGGACGTCGGCTCGCTGTCCGACCGCGAGGTGACCCTGCTGCGTCGCCGCAACATCGGCTTCGTCTTCCAGTTCTTCAATCTCCTGCCAATGCTGAGCGCGGAGGAGAACGTGCTCCTGCCGCTCTCGATCGCCGGGGAAAAGCCCGACCAGGCGTTCTTCGAGGATCTCATCGAGCGCGTCGGTCTCACCGATCGCCGCAAGCACCGGCCGTCCGAGCTTTCCGGCGGCCAGCAACAGCGCGTCGCGATCGCGCGTGCGCTTGTCGCACGCCCGACCGTCGTCTTCGCCGACGAGCCGACGGGCAACCTTGACTCCCGCACGGGCGCGGAGATCCTCGAGTTGCTTCGCAGCTCGACGGAGGAGCTCGGCCAGACCATGGTGATGGTCACGCACGATGCGCAGGCGGCGGAGATCGCAGACCGCGTCCTCTTCCTCGCGGACGGCGTAATCGTCGAAGAACTGCCGCGGAGCCTGGCGTCCGAGATCCGCGCGGCGATCGGCCGCGCAAGCGCATGATCCGCGTCGCGCTCGCGGGCCTGCTCGGCCGCAAGCTGCGCACCGCACTCACCGCCTTCGCGGTCGTGCTCGGCGTCGCGATGGTCAGTGGCACGCTCGTCCTCACGAGCTCGATCGACAACGCGTTCAACTACATCTTTACGAGCGTTCGCCAGGGCTCCGATGCGGTGATCACGGGCAAGGCCGCCGTCAACGTGACGCAGGGGCAAGGCTCATTCGCTCCGACCGTCCCGGTCTCACTGCTCGACAAGGTGCGCACGTTGCCCGACGTCGCGCAGGCGGAAGGAAGCGTCAACGGGACGGCGACGCTGATCGGTCACAACGGCAAGGCGATCGTGATCGGCGGCGCGCCGAACCTCGGCTTCAGCATCGCCAGCGGCGACTCGCCGTTCAACCCGCTCGTCCTCGTCTCGGGCTCCTGGCCGAAGTCCGGTGACGTCGTGATCGACCACACCACCGCGAGCAAGAAGCACTTTGCCGTCGGGGACCAGATCGGCGTGCAAGCCGAGGGTCCGGTGACCGAGTTCCGCATCTCGGGGATCGTCAAGTTCGGGTCTGCCGCATCGCTCGGCGGCGCGACGCTCGCAGGCTTCGCGGTCTCGACGGCGCAGACGCTCTTCGACAAGCCGGGCAGGCTTGACGAGATCTCGATCGCGAAGAAGCCCGGGACGAGCCAGCAGACGCTGCTCAGCGAGGTTCGCGCGATCCTGCCGAAGACCGCACAGGCACGCACCGGCGACGCCCAGGCGCAGGAGGATCAGAAGCAGACCGACTCATTCATCTCGTTCCTGCGCGACTTTCTGCTCGCCTTCGGCGGCATTGCCCTCTTCGTCGGCAGCTTCGTGATCGCCAACTCGCTCTCGATCACAATCGCGCAACGCACGCGCGAGCTCGCCACCGTTCGCACGCTCGGCGCGAGCCGGCGACAGGTGCTCGTCTCGATCGTCGTCGAGGCCCTCATCATGGGCATCCTTGCGTCGGTCACCGGCCTCCTGCTCGGCCTCGGGCTCGCAAAGCTGCTCTTCAAGCTCTTCGACGCCGTCGGCTTCACGCTGCCGAACAGCGGCATCGTCTTCTCGATGTCGACCGCAGTGATCGCGCTCTCCGCCGGCATCGTCGTGACGGTCCTGGCGAGCCTGCGCCCTGCGCTTCGCGCGACGCGCGTGCCGCCGATCGCGGCCGTGCGCGAGGGGGCCACGCTGCCTGTCTCGCGCTTTGCCCGGTTCCGCACCCTTGGCTCCGCGGTCCTCACCCTGGCCGGCTTCGCCGCACTCCTCTGGGGGCTCTTCGGGCCGAGCCTCGGGACGACGGCGGTGCTCTCGTGGATGGGCATCGGTGCTGTGTGCGTCTTCTTCGGCGTTGCGCTCCTGTCGGTGCGCGCGATCGGCCCGCTTGCCGGCCTTCTCGGCTGGCCGGCGCGGCGGATCGGCGGCGCGGCGGGCACGCTCGCCCGCGACAACGCACGCCGGAACCCGCAACGGACGGCATCGACAGCCTCTGCGCTGATGATCGGCCTTGCGCTCGTGACGCTCGTCGCGGTGCTCGCGGCGGGCATCACCTCAAGCTTCCGTGGCGCTGTCGAGGGGATCTGGCAGAACGCCGACTACGCCATCACCGCGCAGAACAACTTCTCGCCGATCCCCCCTGCGGCCGCCGACGCCGCCGCCAAGCAGAAGGACGTCCTGGCCGTCGGCAACGTCCGCACCGGCAACGTGGCCGCGTTCGGCAAGACCTTCTTCGCCACGGCCGTGAACCCGGGCGCGAGCACGATGTTCAAGCTCGATTGGTCGGCCGGTTCCCAGCAGACGATCGCCACGCTCGGCGCGAATGGCGCCTTCGTCGACAAGGACTACGCGAAGTCGCACGCGCTGCACGTCGGTTCGCCGGTCAAGCTGACCTTCGCCGACGGCACGCGCCAGACGTTCACGCTCCGCGGCATCTTCGATCCGCCCACCGGCGGCTCGCCCTTCGGTCGCGTCACGATCTCGCAGCAGACGTGGGACACGCACAACCCGAATCCGCAGAACCTCTACACGTTCGTGCGAATGCGGGGCGGCGAAACCGCGGCCAACCGGTCCGAGCTCGACGCCGTGCTCGCGAATTTCCCGAATGCGAAGGTCGCGACACGACAGGAGTTCATCGACAACCAGATCAGCGGTCTCAACTCCGTGCTGAACATCCTGTACGTGCTGCTCGCACTGTCGGTGATCGTCAGCCTCTTCGGCATCGTCAACACGCTCGTCTTGACGGTGTTCGAGCGGACGCGCGAGATCGGCATGCTGCGCGCGATCGGGATGACGCGACGCCAGGTGCGTCGGATGATCCGCCACGAGAGCGTGATCACAGCCATGATCGGCGGCGTGCTCGGGATCGTGCTCGGCATCGTGCTGGGAGGCCTGCTCGTCGCGCGCGTGGACTTCATCGTGTTCTCGCTGCCGGTGCCGTCTCTGATCGTGTTCGCGATCATGACGATCGTCGTCGGGATCCTGGCGGCGATCTTCCCGGCGCGCCGTGCGGCGCGGTTGAACGTCCTCGAAGCGCTTCAGTACGAATGACGCGACGGGCCGTACTCGTCCGGTTGCTGCAGGTGCACGTCGCTACGGACGAGCGCGAGGAGGCCGACCGGTGCGCGATGCTGCGCCTGGCCCAGGAGCTTGCCGATCCGCTCTCGCGGGCCGAGCCGAGCGCGCACTTCACGGCCTCGGCATTCGTCGTCGATGAGGCCGGCGAGCGGACGTGTCTCGTGCAGCACGTCAAGCTCGATCGGCTGCTGCAGCCCGGCGGCCACGTCGAGCCGTCGGACATCTCGCTCGAGGCTGCGGCGCTGCGCGAGGCGCACGAAGAGACCGCGCTGGACGTCGAGCTGCACGCGACCGCGCCGCGGCCCTTCGACGTGGACATCCACGAGATCCCCGAGCGGCCCGGCGAGCCCGCCCACTTCCACCTCGACGTTCGCTACCTGGTCGTCGGCTCCGGCGAGCCGTGCGAGGGGGCGGCGTGGTACCCGATCGGCGAAGCGGGGGACGAGTCGGTCGCCCGCCTCGCGGAGAAGGCGCTCAGCTTCGGAAGCCCGACTGCAACGTGAGCTCGAGCGGGCTCACCGGCAGGCCGGCCACCGGCTCGGTCGCGTTGTAGCCGGAGGGGGCGACGTCGTTCGGCGCGTCGGGATGGAAGAGCGACGCGAGCAACTGGATCTGCGCGCGTCCAGGGCCGAGCTCGAACTGGCCGCCGCCGTAGAGCGCGATCCCTTCACGCTCGCAGGCGTCGTAGAAGTCGAACAGTCGCCTCACCGAGCCGAAGCGCGATGGCTTCGAGTTCAGGTAGCGCGGTTTGAACGGCAGGGCCTCGACGTCGCTCCACTCGTGGATCCCCGCATCCCAGGTGATTCGGTCGCGGTACGGCTCGAGCGCCCGGGACGTGTCGGGGGTGAGCGCCGGGTCTTCGATCCATGCGTCGGGGAACGCCGCGGCGATGCGCGCGTATAACTCGGCGTCCGGCGGATTGCCGAAGTCACCGCGGTAGATGCCCTTGAAGTCGACGGTGTCGACGACGCCGGCCGTCGAAAGTGGCGCGACCACGTCGTCCGTCCAGTCCCGGTCGGGATCGAGCTTGAAGCGCACGCCGGGATAGAGCTCCAGCCAGGGTAGGACGTTTGCGACGCGCGTCGAGACGACGAACTGCAGCGGCCTTGGCGTGCGGCCGATCGCCTCGCCGAGCGAGGTGCCGGCCTGGCGGAGCGCAAGGTCGAGCGCCGCCGACTCGAGTGCCCAGCGCCGGTACTCGGTCTGCCCGGCCTGCAGCAGTGAGAACGAGTCGAGCGTGTGCTTTCCCGCAACCGGCAGCTCGCCGCGCCGCGCCTGGAACTCCTGCTGGATCGTGGGGTTGTAGTCGACCTCTTCGCCGCGGCCCTCCTGGCCGCCGCCGCGCAGCACGACGACCGTCCGCCGCAGCGTGAAGCCGCGCGCAACCTCCTGCTCGAGCGGCTCGAGGTCGTAGCTCTCGATGTGCAGCGGCAGGTCGCGGACTGCGTCGTATGTGCTCACGGGCTCGACATTACGGGAAGGTGTCTGACACCTGTGCGCAGATCGGTGTGCCGCGAAGCTTCGAAGCGGTGTCAGACACCGTGCTCATTTGCGCCGACGCTCGAGGTGCTTGACCAGGGCGTCGAGGCGATCATCCCATTCTGCGCCCGTTTGCGTCAGGCGGTACCGCGTCTCCCGTCCCTGCCGCTCCGACTCGACGAGGCCGGCGTCGGCGAGCGTCGCGAGGTGCTTCGCGACGGCCTGCCGCGTCATCGGCAGCTCGCCCGTCAGCTCGGTCGCGGTCGCGGTCTCGCGCTCGGACAGGTACCCGATCACCTGCCGGCGGTTCGGGTCTGCGAGCGCGCCGAAAACGAGGTTCAGCTCAGACACACGCGAGCGCGGACGCTCGAATGTCCAGCGCGGTGCTCCAGTTCGGCGAGGACTCGACGACCGTCAGCCTCGTGCCGTCCGCGTCGTCGTCGAGGGTCAGCTCGACCTCACCTTCGTCGTCCCACTCGAACGACAGCCGCCGCTCGTGATCGACCTCGGTGACGGTCGCGTGCCGTTCCTCACCGTTCGACCAGCGGAAGCTCGCGCCGCCGCCGGGCCGCAGATCGAGGTCGACGTCGTTCGCGAACCAGTCCTCGAGCCGCTCGGGGTCAGTGAGCGCATCCCACACGTCTTCGCGCGGCGCGGGCAAAACGATTTCTCGACGAATCATGTGCAACCTCCTGGTTGCGTATAGTGTGCAACCGACGAGTTGCACATTACCTGAGGAGGTAGCCGTGTTGGTGGGTTCGGTCGTACCGATGGTCATCGAGCAGGACGGACGCGCAGAGCGGTCCTTCGACATCTACTCGCGTCTGCTGCGGGAGCGCATCGTGTTCCTCGGCCAGGAGGTGGATGACCAGATCGCGAACCTGATCGCGGCGCAGCTCCTCCATCTCGACGCGCAGGATCCCGGCCGCGACATCTATCTCTACGTCAACTCGCCGGGCGGCTCCGCCTATGCGGGGATGGCGATCTACGACGCAATGCAGTACGTGCAGTCGGACGTCTCCACCGTATGCCTCGGGATGGGAATGAGCGCGGGCGCGATGATCCTCTGCGGTGGCGCAGCCGGGAAGCGGTTCGCGTTGCCGAACGCGAAGATCATGATCCACCAGGGCTCCGGCGGCTTCCGCGGCACGCCCGCGGACATTCAGATCGCGGCGCGCGAGATCCTCGACATGACGAAGCGGATGGCCGAGATCATCTCGCGGCATTCCGGCCAGGACGTCGACCAGGTGCTGCGCGACATCGACCGCGATCGGTTCATGTCGCCGGAGGATGCGATCGAGTACGGCCTGATCGATGCGATCATGGGACCGCGTGGAGTTCCAGAACGTTGACGAGTGGGAGGGCGGCTTCGGCTGGGCCCAGGAGGAGTTCATGCGCCGGACGTCGCATGCGCTCGTTGTCGAGGGGCGCGTCTGGCTGATCGACCCCGTCGACACGCCGGAGCTCGAGGAGCGCGTGCGCGCACTCGGCGAGCCCGCTGGAGTACTGCAGCTGCTCGACCGGCACGAGCGCGGCTGCGCCGCGTGGGCGCGGCGCCTCGGCGTGCCGCACTCGCGCGCCTGGGATTCGGTCGGCACGGCGCCATTTGACGTTCTGCCCGTGCGAAATCACCGCTGGTGGCGCGAGGTCGCGCTCTGGGAACCGTCGGCGCGGACACTCGTCTGCGCCGATGCGCTCGGCACGATTGCCTACTTCTGCGCGCCCGGCGAGCGCATCGGCCTGCATCCACTCGTGCGCCCATTCCCGCCACACGCGCTCGGCCGTGTCGCACCGGAGCGGATCCTCTGCGGGCACGGCGCAGGCGTTCACGACGACGCGGCTGCGGCTTTGCAGGAAGCGCTGCGGACTGCGCGCCACCGCCTGCCCGCGGTCGCGCTTCGCATCCTCAGGCGCCGCGGGTAGTTCGCGGCGCGCGGCGCGCGGCAGCGACGACGCGCTCGACGGTCTGCCGCAGCGGGCCTGGCACGTCGCCGTTACCACTGTGGAACCGCTTGTAGGCGGCGGCCGGCTTGCCGCGGCGGCCCGTGAGGCCGGTGACGCCTTCGAAGTCGGGAGTGAGCATAATCGAGCGTCGCTTCCCCGCGATGCGAATGATCATGTCGTTGGCGATGCGCTCGGCCTCGGCGGGCAGCTCGCCGCGCGGCGCATCGCGGTCGTGCACGACGATGTACGGGATCCCGCACGCGTTGCAGATCTCGGCGAAGAGCGGCATGTTGCCCTTCCCGGCGCAGTCGACGATCGCGATCGCCTCCTGGTCTGCGTCATAGCCGAGGGCATCGAAGACGAACGGGAACGCGAGCTTCTCTGTCCGTCCTTCGACGAACAGGACGGCGCGCGAGAGGAAGATCTCCGCGCGCTCTGCGTCGATCTCGGCGTTCAGCCGCAACGAGCGCTTCTGTGAGAGCGCCTCCGGCTGCAGCAGCCGCGTGCCGGTGTGCTCGTCGTGCCGCACGAGCACGAGCTCGTCGAGCCGGTCGACGCCGAGGAAGAGGGGTGAGTGCGTCGAGTAGAGGACCTGGTTGCGACTGCGGGCCGAGAGCCTGCGCAGTAGACGGTGGAGGTGCCGCTGTGCGGGCGGGCTGAGATAGAGCTCCGGCTCCTCGATCAGGATCACGAGGCCGCGCACCCGCGCCTCGTCGAGTGCGGCGATCGAGCGCACGAGTGACAGCCCGCCATCCGGGTTCGTCTCGGTCGCGCGCACGACACCGATCGCGCGCTTCGCTGGATGGTCAGTCGGCGCGAGCAGCGTCGTCGGCCGAAGGTTCGCGGGGAAGAAGAGCGCGTGCGGGGCGCCTTCCCGGTTCAGGTTGATCGTCGCCGGCGGCCGCGCATCCAGGAAGAGCGTGCGTTCGCCCACGACAGCCTCGACGTGGACGCGCGTATACCCGCGCGAGACGTCTTCGCCGGTCGGCATCGGCGCCGCGGCTTCGAGCAGCGTCCAGATTGCCGACAGCACTGTCGACTTGCCCGACGAGGACTCGCCGACGAGCACGCAGGTCGAGCCCGGCTGGAGCACGACGTCCCGCGCGCCGCGGAAGCCGGAGATCGTCACCTTCTGGATCAGCGTCACGCGTCGTCCCTTACCCGCGGAGCGTGTTCTTCAAAAAGAACAACAGGTTCGCGGGCCGCTCACCGAGGCGGCGCATCAGGTACGGGTACCACTCAGGCCCGTACGGCGTGGCGACGAGCACCTTGTAGCCACGCCGGACGAGATCAAGCTGCAACTGCGGCCGTACGCCGTAGAGCATCTGGAACTCGAAGCGGTCGCGGGTGATCCCGTGCACGTCCGCGAAGCGGATCGTGTGCTGGATCAGCCGGTCGTCGTGCGTTGCGACCGCCGTGTGCCCGCCCGCCTCGAGCATGCGCTCGAGCAGCTTCTCGTAGGCGGCGTCGACGTCGGTCTTGTGGGGGTAGGCGACCTGCTCGGGCTCGAG
>DATBDB010000060.1:0-1560 GCA_036270155.1 Gaiellaceae bacterium | reverse complement strand
AGCGACTGCATCTCCTTGAGCAGGACCTTGAAGGACTCGGGGATCGACGGCTCGGCGATGTTCTCGCCCTTGACGATCGCCTCGTATGCCTTCACGCGCCCGACCGTGTCGTCGGACTTGATCGTGAGCATCTCCTGCAGCGTGTAGGCGGCGCCGAATGCCTACAGCGCCCAGACCTCCATCTCGCCGAAGCGCTGACCGCCGAACTGCGCCTTGCCGCCCAGCGGCTGCTGGGTGACCAGCGAGTAGGGACCGGTCGAGCGGGCGTGGATCTTGTCGTCGACGAGGTGCAGGAGCTTGAGGATGTACATGTAGCCCACCGTCACCTGCTCCTCGAACGGCTCGCCCGTGCGGCCGTTGAACAGCGTCATCTTGCCCGACGCCTGCTCGCCGTCGCGACGCGACTTGTCGATGTCCATGCGGATGCGCCCGGTGTGCGCGTCCTGCCACTTGACGAGCGCCGCGTCGACGTCTTCGACGGTCGCGCCGTCGAACACGGGCGTGGCCACGTAGACCTTGCCGCTGCCGCCGTTCTCGTGCGCTTCCTTGTAGGCCTCGGTGCCGTCGTCGTACCAGCCCTGCGCCGCCGCCCAGCCGAGGTGCGTCTCGAGGATCTGCCCGACGTTCATGCGCGAAGGCACGCCCAGCGGGTTGAGGATCACGTCGACCGGCGTGCCGTCCTCGAGGAACGGCATGTCCTGCTGGTCGACGATCTTCGAGATCACACCCTTGTTGCCGTGACGGCCCGCGAGCTTGTCGCCCTCGGAGATCTTGCGCTTCTTCGCCACGAACACGCGCACGAGGTCGTTGACGCCCGGCGGCAGGTCGTCGCCGGCGTCGCGGCTGAAGGTCTTCACGTCGATCACGACGCCGCCCTCGCCGTGCGGAACCTTCAGCGAGGTGTCGCGCACCTCGCGCGCCTTCTCCTTGAAGATCGCGCGGATCAGCTTCTCCTCGGCCGTCAGCTCGGTCTCGCCCTTCGGCGTGACCTTGCCCACGAGCAGGTCGCCCGAGATCACCTCGGCGCCGACGCGGACGATGCCGCGGTCGTCGAGGTTGCGCAGCGACTCCTCCGAGCGGTTGGGGATGTCGCGCGTGATCTCCTCCTCGCCGAGCTTCGTCGTGCGCGCGTCGATCTCGTACTCCTCGATGTGGATCGAGGTGAGCTCGTCGTCCTGCACGAGGCGCTTTGAGAGGATGATCGCGTCCTCGAAGTTGTAGCCCTCCCAGGACATGAAGGCGACCATCAGGTTCTTGCCGAGCGCCATCTCGCCGCGGTCGGTCGAGGAGCCGTCGGCGAGCACGTCGCCGGCCTTGACCTTCTGGCCGCTGGAGACCCGCGGCTTGTGGTGGATCAGCGTGCCCTGGTTGGAGCGCATGAACTTCTGCAGCTCGTACTCCTCCTTGCCGCCGGAGCCCTGCACGACGATCTGGTCGGCGTCGACGTACTCGACCGTGCCGGTCGTCTTCGACAGCAGCACGTCGCCCGTGTCGAGCGCAGCGCGGCGCTCCATGCCGGTGCCGACCAGCGGCGCGTCGGTCTTCAACAGCGGCACGGCC
>DATBDB010000059.1:0-3510 GCA_036270155.1 Gaiellaceae bacterium | reverse complement strand
TCGTGTGCCGTGACCTCGAGCGGTCGCTCGCCTTCTATGCGGCCGCCTTCGGCCCGCTCGGACTCGAGGCGCCGTTCCTCGTCGACGGCGAGCGCGGCGAGCAGATCCACTACCTCCGCTTCCCCGCGGCGGGCTCGGGCTCGATCGGCTTGCGTCAAGCGCAGAGCGATCAGGAGTTCGAGCTCTACGCGCCCGGGTTCCATCACCTCTCACTTGCGGTCGAGACCGTCGCCGATGTCGATGCAATCCACGAGGCGGTGATTGCCGCGGGCGGAGAGGTGCTGCACCCGCCGAGCCTCTGGCCGCAGTACCACCCGGACTACTACGCGACGTTCTTCCTGGATCCGGACGGCTTTCGCCTCGAGGTGGCGGCGAGCAAGGACGCGCGACTCGACAGCAGCTCTTAGGCCGGGCGGGCGCCGAGCCACGACGCACGGGACTCGCGTGCGAGCTCGTTGAGCTCTGCCAGCAGCGCGTGCAACTCATCGAGGTCTGGGCGGAGCTCGTCGGCGGCGCGAACCTCCGCGGCGATCTCCGCAAGCGAGCTCGTGGGGTCGGACGAGAGCTCGGCCAGATGTCGTTGGCTTTGCTCGAGGCGCGCGTCGAGGATCAAAACGCATGCGCGTCCCTCCTCCGTCAGCTTGCGCAGCTCCGACTCCGTCGCGGATCGACGGTCAAGAGCGGCGCGCAGGCGAGCTTTCACCGCGAAGTCGAGTGTCTCCGTCACTGGCGTTCGCGATTATCGCAACCGCGACCCGGGCCGGTGCCAGGCACCGTGAAGTGCGCTTCGCAGCTTCGACAGGTCTCGACGGGACGGGAGCGCTGCTTGTAACAGTCTGTTACTTGCTTGACAGCGTGGAACGGGTGTTCCACCATATGGGTCGTAGTGGCCGAGACCGGGACCCAGGCGATCGACCGCGCGGCGGATTTGCTCGTCAGCGTGGTCGAATCCGCACGGCCGCTCGGGATCGGCGAGCTCTCCGAGAGCGCCGGGCTGCCGAAGAGCACGACGTCCCGTCTCGTCGGGGCGCTCGAGCGGCGGGGCCTCGTTCAGCGCGCCGGCGACCGCCGCGTTGCGCCCGGGCCCGTGCTGCTCCGCTTTGCGCACCGCGACCTCGGGGCGAGCCTCGTCGAGATCGCGACGCCTGCATTGAAGGAGCTCTCGCAGCTCTCCGGCGAGACGATCAACCTCGGGGTGCCGACGCCGCTCGGCGTCGAGCATCTGGCGCAGGAAGACAGCCGCCACTTCGTCGGCGGCACGAACTGGGTCGGCCGCCGCGTCCCGTACGAATCGACCGCGAACGGCAAGGTGCTCAAGGCGTTCGCGTCACGCGCCGCCGAGGGCGAAGACGTTCGCGCGCGCGGTTATGCGACCGCGGTCGACGAGCTCGAGCACGGCCTCTCCGCGCTCGCCGCACCCATCTTCGGGCCCGACGGTGACGCCGTCGCGGCCCTCTCGATCTCCGGGCCGACCATTCGGCTCACCCGCGACCGCATCGCCGAGCTCCTCCCGGCCCTGCTCGAGCAGGCCGGCCTCGTCTCGATGCGACTCGGCAACCACGACCAGCGAGGTGCCGCATGACCCACGAAGAGATCCTTAAGGGCCTCTACGAAGAGACGCTCATCGGGAACGCGCCAGAGGTGAAAGACCTCGTCAACAAAGGCCTCGCAGAAGGCCTCGGTTGCGAGTCGATGCTCTACGACGCCCTGATCCCGTCGCTCGAAGAGGTCGGCGCGCGCTTCGAGCGCGGCGACTATTTCGTGCCTGAGATGCTGATCGCCGCGCGCGCGATGCAGGGCGCGCTCGACATCCTCCGCCCGCTGCTCGCCGAGACCGGCGCGAAGCCGATCGGCACCTACGTCATGGGCACCGTCAAGGGCGATGTGCACGACATCGGGAAGAACCTCGTGAACATCATGCTCGAGGGCGCGGGCTTCACCGTCTACGACCTCGGCGTGAACGTCGCGCCGGAGGTGTTCGTGCAGCAGATCCAGGAGCACAAGCCCGACGTGGTCGGCTTCTCGGCGTTCCTGACGACGACGATGCCGATGTTCAAGGCAAACATCAACGCGCTGCAGAAGGCTGGGATCCGCGACGACGTGATCGTGATGGTCGGCGGTGCACCGGTGACGCAGGAGTACGCCGACGCCGTCGGTGCAGACGGCTACGCGGCCGACGCCTCGACCGCAGTGCGTCTCGCCAAGGACCTGATCGAGAGGAAGAGGTCGGCCGTTCCGGCATGAAGCCGATCGCCCTGATCGAGGCCGCGGTCAAGAAGCCGGTCTTCGGCTGTCAGATGTGCGGCCAGTGCGTCCTGCACTCGACCGGAATGACGTGCCCCATGAACTGCCCGAAGTCGCTGCGAAACGGGCCGTGCGGCGGCGTCCGTCCGGACGGCCATTGCGAGGTCAAGCCGGAGATGCGCTGCGTTTGGGTGAAGGCGGTCGAGCGCGCGCCGAAGACGCCCTGGGCGGACGAGATCCACGACATTCGCAAACCGGTCGACAACCGGCTCTGGGACACCTCGTCGTGGGTCAACCACTTCACGAAGCGCGACAAGGTCGCGCCCAAGGGGTGGCGTGTCGAGGCTTGAAGGCGCGATCGACGCCGGGCGCTTCGTCGTGACGGCGGAGCTGCTGACCGTCAACAGCGGCGGGCTCGATGCGGTGCACGAGCGTTTCGCGCCGTATGAGGACTACGTCGACGCGGTCAACGCGACCGACAACACGGCCGCGCACGCCCACGCCTCGCCACTCGCCGTGGCCATCGCGCTGAAACAGCTCGGGATGGAGCCGGTCATGCAGCTGGTCTGCCGCGACCGGAATCGCCTTGCGCTCGAGGCCGAGCTCGCGGGCGCCGCGCTGCACGGGATCGAGAACATCTGCTGCCTGACCGGCGACGATGTCACCGCCGGCGACGAGCCGGAGGCGCGTCGCGTCTTCGACCTCGACGCAATCCAGCTGCTCGTCACCGCCAACGCGATGCGCAACGGCCACTACCTCTCGGGACGCAAGATCGACCCTGCGCCGCGCCTCTTTCTCGGCGCCGTCGAGAATCCGGCCGCGCCGCCCGTCGACTACCGGCCGGAGCGCGCGCTGAAGAAGTGCCGCGCGGGCGCCCGCTTCCTGCAGCTGCAGGTGCTGTTCGACCTAGCGCCGCTCGAGAGCTTCATGGCCGAAGCGGTCGCGAGCGGCCTCGCAGCGCAGTGCGCGATCCTGCCGTCGATCTGCCTCGTCCGTTCGCCGTCGGCGCTGCGCTTCATGGACGAGAAGGTTCCGGGTATCTCGATTCCCGCCCAGGTGATCGAGCGCTGCGAGAACGCGGCCGACCCGGAAGCCGAGTGCTTCGAGGTCTCGTGCGAGCTCGCCGAGGCCGCGCGCCGGATTCCCGGCGTGCGCGGCCTGCACCTGATCAGTTTTCGCAAGGAGGCCGGCATCGCACGCCTGTGCAACCGGCTGAACATTCCAACCCGCACCGAAAGGGAGTTGAGTGGAGACCGTTCTCGAGTC
>DATBDB010000058.1:0-5441 GCA_036270155.1 Gaiellaceae bacterium | reverse complement strand
GTTGAAGAAGGATCTGAAGTCGGGGACGATCTCCATCGAGCAGATCCTCGGCGAGCCGCCCGAGTACGTCTCGACCGCCAAGGTGTTCGACATGCTGATGGCGGTGCCGAAGTTCGGCCGCGTGAAGGCCGCCCGCCTGCTTAACCAGTGCCGCATCAGCCAGTCGAAGACGGTCGGCGGCCTCTCCGACCGCCAGCGCTACGAGCTGATTGCCCTCTTCAACCAACGTTAAAGGCGCCAAGCCCGTCTTCGTGGTGACCGGCCCCTCGGGCGCCGGGAAGGGCACGTTGATCCAGCTCGTCCTGCCGCGCTTTCCCGCTCTCGCTCCGGCGGTCTCGGCGACGACGCGCCCGCAGCGTCCCGGCGAAGAGGACGGCGTCCACTACCACTTCCTGACCCCGGAAGACTTCCAGGCGAAGGTCGAGGCGGGGGAGTTCCTCGAGTACGTCGACTACGTCGGCAACCGCTACGGGACTCTTCGCTCGGAGATCGACCGGCTGCGCGCCGCCGGCAAGGCGCCGCTGCTCGAGCTCGAGACCGAAGGTGCGCTACGCGTGAAGCGCCGCGACGAGCTCGCAGTCACGATCTTCGTCACGGCGCCGGTCGACGAGTTGGAGCGCCGGCTGCGCAAGCGGGCAACGGAGAGCTCAGGCGCAATCGGCGAGCGGATCGAGACGGCGAAGCGGCAGCTCGAGCTTCAAGGCCAGTTCGACTTCGTGGTCGAGAACGACGACCGGGAACGGGCCGCAGACGCCTTCGCCGCCATCATCACGCAGGAACTGAACGGTGCCGCTACCATGGCCGCACAATGATTCATCCCCGCATCGATGAACTGATGAACAAGGTCGACTCGCGCTACGCGCTGGTCATCGTCGCCGCCAAGCGCGCGCGACAGATCAACAACTACCACCACCAGCTCGGTGAGGGGACGTTCGACGAGTTTGCGCCGCCGCTGATCGAGTCGCGCTCGAAGAACTACCTGACGATGTCCCTCGAAGAGATCGCAGAGGGCAAGATCGTCTACGAGTACCCCAAGACCCCTAAGAGGTAGGGCACGATTCCGGCATGAGCCGGATTCTTTTGGGCGTCAGTGGCGGTATCGCGGCCTACAAGGCCTGTGAGTTGACGCGCCTGCTCGTCAAGGCCGGGCACCACGTGATCCCACTCGTCACCGAGGGGGCTCAACGCTTCGTCACAGAGGAGACCTTCCTCGCGCTCGCCCGCCGGCCGGGGAACGAGGACGTCTACCCGCACCTGACGAGGGCCGACCTGCTCGTCGTCGCGCCTTGCACAGCGAATACGCTGGCGAAGCTTGCCCACGGGATCGCCGACAACGTCCTGACCGAAGCGGCGCTGGCGCACCGCGGCCCGATCCTGGTTGCGCCCGCGATGAACCCGCGCATGTGGCAGAGCCCGGCGACGCGGGCGAATGCCGAGACGCTCCAGGCCCGCGGCATCGAGCTTGTTGGCCCCGACGAGGGCGAGATGGCAGAAGGCGAGTGGGGCGTGGGCCGTCTCGCCGAGCCCATCGAGATCGCGGCGCGGATCGAGCAGCTGCTTGCGCCCGGCTCGCTCGCCGGCCGCCGCATCCTGATCACCGCCGGTGGAACGCGCGAGCCGGTGGACAGCGTGCGCTTCGTCGGCAACCGTTCCTCGGGCCGGATGGGCGTCGCACTCGCCGAGGAGGCCCGCCGCCGGGGCGCCGAGGTGATCGTGCTGGCCGCGAACCTCGCTGTTGAGATCCCTTACGGGATCGAGGCGATTCCGACGCCGACGGCCGAGTCGATGCGGGACGCGGCGCTCGCGCTCCCGGATGTCGACGTGCTGCTGCTGGCGGCTGCGGTCGCCGACTACCGGCCCGCGGAGGCGCTGACAGGCAAGCGCACGAAGGACGACCAGGCCTGGACGCTCGAGCTGCAGCCGACCGACGACATCGCAATGGCGCTCGGCGAGCGGAAGCGCACCGGACAGGTGCTCGTCGCGTTTGGCGCCGAGCACGGCGAGGAGGGGCTGGAGCGGAAGCGGGCGATGCTGGAGACAAAGAACGCCGATCTCGTCGTCTTCAACGACGTCGGCCGCTCGGACATCGGCTTCGACAGCACCGACAACGAGGTCGTGCTGATCACCCGCGAGGGCGAGCGTGCGGTGCCGAAGGCGGCAAAGGCCGCCGTCGCCGCCGCGATCCTGGACGAGGTCGAGAGGCTCCTGCCGTAAGAGGCTTGATGTGGAACTGCGTGCCCGTGGGGATGGCTCAGACCAAGCAGGTCGTTCGGGTCGGGCGTAGGGCATAGCGGGGTCTACGTTCAAGCCCGACCCGGGCGAGATGCGCCGTGTCTGAGCCACCATCCACGGGTGCGCGTGCGTTTCACGTCAAGCCTCTTCACGCCGTCGTCATGGCCGCAGGCGCGGGGACGCGCCTCCGGCCGATCACGGAGAACTGGCCGAAGCCGGTGCTGCCGATCGACGGAAAGCCCGTCGTCGTGACGCTCGTCCATGACCTCGTCGCTGCGGGCTGCGAGCGGGTCGTCGTGGTTACCGGCCATCTCGCCGAACAGGTCGAGGCGCTGCTCGAACCGCTGCCGTACGAGATCCGGTTCGTCCGCCAGCCTCCCGGCCAGGGCTCCGCCGACGCGGTGCTGCGGGCGCACGCGACGCCGCCGTACCTCGTGGTGGCTGCGGACAACGTCTTCGCCGCAGGCGATCTGGGACGGTTTGCCCGGGCAGGAGCCGGCCTCGACGGGGCGATCGCACTGCACGGGACGGAACGGCCGCCGCTCTGGCTCGTGGGCGAGCGAGTGCATCGTTTCCTCGACCCGCTTCCCGGCAAAGCGCCCTACGAGTTACAGGACGTGTTCAGGAAAGCCACCGACGCCGGAGCGGAGGTGTCTGCTATCCAGATAGGGCGCACCCGCGACCTCACCGACCCGGCTGACCTGGTGCGCGAGAACTTCCCGTACCTTCGCCGTAGGCTCGACGGAGGCGAACAAGAACCGTGAGCGACGCGTATCACAACTTCCGCGAAGGCCAGAAGCGGCTCCGCAAGGGGATGACCGCCCAGGCGACGGTGCCGCTCGAGAAAGCGAAGAAGCTCGAGCCGGAGAAGGCGTCGATCCGCGAGGCGCTCGGCATTGCCTATTTCCGCCTCGCGCGGTGGAAGGAAGCCGAGGCCGAGTTCCGGACGATCGTCGAGCAGCTGGAGCCGACCGACGATTACGCGCACTACGCGCTCGGCCGCGCGCTCGAGCAGCAGGGCCGCCAAGCCGAGGCGAACGGGCACTACAAGCTCGCGAGCTCGATGAAGCCCGGCTCGGAGACGTACGCGGAGCGGATCAAGGATCTCGAGCCCGACGCCGACTCGGGCTGATGCGGGCCGTCATCCAGCGCGTCTCTCGCGCTTCTTCGGCGCCGGGCGGCGCCATCGGGCCCGGCCTGTGCGTCCTGCTTGGCGTCGCGGAGGGCGACGACGAGGAGACCGCGGTGCGGTTGGCGGCCAAGGTCGCCCAGCTCCGGATCTTCGAGAACGACGAGGGCAAGTTCGACCGCTCGTTGCTCGACACGCGTGGCGCGGCCCTCGTTGTGAGCCAGTTCACGCTGCTCGCGGACACCGCAAAGGGCAATCGGCCGAGCTTCTCCGGCGCCGCCCGTCCCGAGGTCGCCGAGCCAATCTACGAGCGGTTCGCGCAGGCGCTCCGCGACCTCGGCATCCACGTCAAGACGGGAGTGTTCGGAGCGCGCATGGCGGTCGAGCTCGTGAACGACGGCCCGGTCACGATCGTCGTCTGAAGGCTCCGCGCCGCCGGCGGGCACCCAAACGCGCGCGCCGGGCGGCGCCCTTGCGTACATCCCGCAAATAGGGGAATCCTGGTACCCTGGGCCCAACATTTCGGTGGGTTCGAGATGGGCGCGCGGCGCCCATTTTTGTTGATGGGGGTAGTTCGCAGTGGCAACGGCTCAGCTCCAAAAGGAACGACAGCTTCAGCGTGACGTAGCGCGCCTCGTCGGGGCCGCGGTACCAGGTGTGGAGGTGCTCGCTCTCGAGCTGACAGGCAAGGAACGGTTTTGCGTGTTCGTCGACCATGCCCAGGGCGTCGACCACGCTCTGTGTGTCCGGGTGACGGAAGCCCTTCGGGACTACCTGGATGAGTACAGCGTCGAGGTCTCGTCACCAGGATTCGAACGTCCACTCCGAACGAAACAGCATTTCGAGCGTGCGGTCGGGCAAGCCGTACGGGTCAAGACCGAGACAGGCCGCGCGCGCGGCGAAGTCGTCTCAGCCGGGGAGAAGACGGTGCAGATCCAGAACGAAAGTGGTTCTAACGAACACGCCCCGGTGGAGATCTCGTACGACCAGATCGTGCGGGCCAACTTGATTGATGAAGGGACGAAGGGATGAGCCAGGAGATCGTTGACGCCGTTCGCGACATCGAGCGCGAGAAGGGCATCGAGAGCGGAACGCTCGTCGCTGCGCTCGAGGACGCGCTGCTTGCGGCATACAAGAAGACGCCGGGTGCGTCCCGGCACGCAACCGTGGTGCTCGACGACAAGGGCGACTTCCGCGTGTTTGCGATCGAGATCCCCGAGGACCTGGAGGTGCGCCTGCTCGAGGAAGCCCGCGAGCGCGCCCTCGACGACCTCGAGCGCATCGAGGAGGAGACCGGCGAGAAGAACCACACGCTGCTCTCCGACGACGACCTGGAGATCGACTGGACGCAGGTTCCCGACAGCGAGATGAACCGGGAGGACGTGACCCCGGACAACTTCGGCCGCATCGCCGCGCAGACCGCGAAGCAGGTCATCCTGCAGCGGATTCGTGAAGCGGAGCGCGAGATGATGTACGACGAGTACATCGACCGCGTCGGCGAAGTCGTCACCGGCATCGTCCAGCAGACCGGCGACCGCCGGAACATCCTGGTCGACCTCGGCAAGGTCGAGGCACTGCTGCCCGGACCGGAGCAGGTAGACGGTGAGCGCTACGAGCAGGGCTCGCGCATCAAGGCGGTGATCCGCGAGGTCCGCACCGGCACGAAGGGGCCACAGGTCATCCTCTCGCGCCGCGATCCCGAGCTGATCAAGACGCTGTTCGAGCTCGAGGTGCCCGAGATCGCCGACGGGCTCGTCGAGATCCGCGGTGTCGCACGTGAGCCGGGCTACCGCTCGAAGATCGCCGTCGAGTCACACGCCCAGGGCGTCGACCCGGTCGGCGCGTGCGTCGGCCCGCGTGGGTCGCGCGTGCGCATGGTCGTGTCGGAGCTCCGCGGCGAGAAGATCGACATCATCCCGTGGAACAACGAGCCGGCCCGCTTCGTCGCGAAGGCACTTTCGCCGGCGCGTGTCCGCGAGGTCTACCTCGACGACGAGGGCAAGGAGGCGACGGTTGTCGTCCCCGATGATCAGCTCGCGCTCGCGATCGGCAAGGAGGGCATGAACGCCCGCCTGGCCGC
>DATBDB010000057.1:0-8754 GCA_036270155.1 Gaiellaceae bacterium | reverse complement strand
GTCCTGGAGCAGTTGCGTCAGCAGATCACCGAGATCGACCGCTCGATCATCGACGCGTTCAATCACCGGCTGGAGATCGTCGCGCAGATCAAGCGCCACAAGGACGAGCACGGGATCGCGTTCGTCGACCCCGACCGTGAGGCCGCGATGCTCTCGCACCAATCGAGTGAGAACCGCGGGCCGTTGACGGAAGAGGGCCTACGCGCGTTGTACACCGAGCTGCTCGCGCTCACCAAGCGCGAACTCGGCTGATCTATCGCTCTTCGTCTTCGTCGGTCTCGGCGTCCGGGTCCTCGAGGTCGCCGACGTCGCCCTCGACTTCTGCCTCGACGAAGTCCTCGGCCGACACCTTGTCGAGGAACCGCTTGAACTCGTCGACGATCTCTTCCTCATTCACCTCGTCACCTTCCATCTCGATCGCCGACTCCTCGATCACCTCGTCGGCAGCAAAGATCGGAGCCTGCGCGCGCACCGCGATCGCGATCGCATCGGACGAACGCGAGTCGATCTCCACCTCGGCTCCGTTCTGCGCGATCGTGATCGACGCGTGGAAGGTGTTCTCGCGCAGCTCCGTGACGGTCACGCGGACGACGTCCACGTCGAGCTCGGCCAGCATGTTCACGAGCAGGTCGTGCGTGAGCGGCCTCGGCGCGGTCGCGCCCTGCAGCTTCATCAGGATCGCGGCTGCCTCGGAGTGGCCGATCCAGATCGGCAGGTAGCGATTTCCCTCGGCCGTCTTCAGGAGCACGATCGGCTGCTTACCGACGAGGTCAAAGGAGACTCCGTAGATCGACATCTCGACCATCCACTCCTAGAGTACCCCCGCCCTTGGAGGCAAACGCGAGGGCGCTATTATGCGCGCCGCGCGGGCGATTAGCTCAGTTGGTTAGAGCGCCGCTCTGATAAGGCGGAGGTCCCTGGTTCGAATCCAGGATCGCCCATTAAGTCTCGTGGCTCCTGCGCGTCGTCGGGTTGACGGATTTCCGTCGCTCCGACCGCGAGCCGATCCTGCGCCCTCGTCGCGCGCATTCGTTCGACCGCCTCATGGGCCTCCGCGGCGCATGCCGCGATCCGGTCATCGGCAGCCCGCATTTCGCCCCGCAGCCGCTCGGCCTCAGCCTCGTCGCCTGCATACGCGGCGCCACCGAGCGCGTACTGCAGCTGCGCCCGCTGTCTCGCGCGCCGGTTCGCCTCGAGGCGCAGGCGGGCAAGCTCGCGGCCCGCGCTCGTCCATGCGCGCACCGAGGAGCCGGTGAAGCCCGCCAGGGCGCGCGTGTGGTCGGCCGCGGCGGCCGCAACCCGGTCGAAGGCCGAGTCACGTCGGCGGCGCGCCTGCTCGGCGAAGACGGCCGCGAGCAGCACGGCAGCGACGAGCAGCAGCACGCCGGCCAGAACCACTCCGGAGACGAGCAGCACGATGCCGGCGCCGAACGCGAACGCAGCGATCACCGCCGAGAGACCGGTCGGCGTCACGCCGAAGTAGCGCAGTCGTGTGTCGTCCCAGGTCGTCGGAGTCTCCGCGTCCGACGGGACCTCGAGCGGCTGACGTTCAAAGACGGCGGTCTCGTCCTCGTGCGAGTCCATCGCCTCCACGCTAGTGGAGTGCGCGCGTGCGGTGCACGTAGTCCTCGACGGCATGGAGGAAGCTCTCATCGCAGGCGAGCTCGGCGAGCGTCTCCTTCGTGTGGTCGTCGAGTTCGCGGTCGTCCTCGAGCTCGCGCAGGAACGGCTGCAACCGGCCGTTCTGGCTCAGATATGCCATCCGAAGGAAGAGCTTGCGCGTCTCCTCGTCCTGGGAGATTGCCTCGAGCGATTCGATGTCCTGAAGCCAGAGCCCATCCACGAAGGTGCAACGGGGCCGGGTCCCGCGTGGTTACGGCGTGCCGAGCCGTTCGAGGGCCTCGGCCAGCTCCTCGAGCTGGACCTCGCCATCGACAGGGATGGTCAGGCCGGCCGCCCCGACCTTCGCGTCGAACCCTGTGAGGAGCCGCACTGCGTCCTTAACCCGGGCCGCGAGGGCCGGATCGACCGTGGTGACGCGTCGCTCCTTCGTCTTCGCGCCGGCCCAGCGGGCGGCTCTCTCCGCGGCGCGGACCGACAGGCCTTCGCGCACGATCCGCTTCGCGAGCCGCCGCCGCTCGTCCTGATCCGGCACCGAGAGCACGGCGCGGGCATGACCCTCCGTGAGCTCGTGACGGCCGATCATGGCGAGCACGTCCTCCGGCAACTCGAGCAGGCGGATGCGGTTCGAGACCGCGGGCTTCGACCTGCCGACGCGTTCGGCGACTTCGCCGAGCGAGAGCCCGAACTCGTCGATCAGCACCGCGTACGCGCGCGCCTCTTCGATCGGGGAGAGGTCTTCGCGCGCAACGTTCTCGACGAGAGCGAGCAGCAGCGTGTCGCGGTCGTCAGCGTCACGGACAACCGCCGGGACGGTTGCAAGCCCGGCTTCGCGCGCGGCCCGCCAGCGGCGCTCGCCGGCGATCAGCTCATAGCCGCCTTCGAGCCGGGGGCGGACGACGACCGGCTGGATCAGGCCTTGTGCCTTGACCGACTCCGCGAGACCGCTGACGGCTTCGCCGTCGAACCGCTTGCGCGGCTGCTTCGCGTTGGCGTGGATCTCGTCGACGGCGAGGTGGGCGAGCTCGGGCGTCGACCCGCCGATCAGGACTTCGAACCCACGACCGAGACCGCGGCGGGTGGACTGACCGGTCACGGGCGTCCCTCACTGGCGAGCGAAAAGCAAGCGAGGCAAGGACGCAGGGCGCGTTCGTAGCGGTGTTCTACGGGCGCAACCGAGGACGCCGCATCGCGCAGCTTTGCAGCCGGCAGGGAGCGGCGTCCGGGGCCGGTTAGTCCACCATCAAGAGCGCCCGACAAGCTCCATCGCCACCTTCCAGTAGGCCTCGGCGCCGCGTGAGCGCCGGTCGTAGTGCGTGAGCGGGAGACCATGGCTCGGCGCTTCGGCGACGCGCACCGAGCGCGGCACGACGGCGTCGAAGACGAGCGATCCGAAGTGCTTGCGCACCTCGGCCTCGACGTCCGCGGAGAGGCGCGTGCGACTGTCGACCATCGTCAAGAGGACGCCCGCGATCGACAGCTTCGGGTTCAGCCGGGTCTTGATCAGGTTGATCGACTGCACGAGCTGCGCGAGACCCTCGAGCGCGTAGTACTCGGTCTGCACCGGGACGACCACGCGGTCTGCCGCGGCCAGTGCGTTCACCGTCAGCGGGCCGAGCGAGGGCGGGCAGTCGAGCAGCACGAAGTCGAAGCCGTCCGCCTGCTGCAGCGCGTCGGCCAGGTAGCGATCGCCGTCCTCACGCTGCGAGAGCTCGACGGCAGCGCCGGCCAGCTCCGGCCGCGACGGGACGAGGAAGAGGTTCTCCCACTTCGTGGCCTTTGCCAGCGATGCGAGGGGCACACCGTCGAGCAAGTCGTAGGTCGAGGTGCCGTTCGCGCGCATTCCGAGCCCCGAGGTCGCGTTGGCCTGCGGGTCGAGGTCGACGACGAGCGCGCGCTCACCGGCCTCCGCGAGACAGGCGGCGAGGTTGATCGCGGTAGTCGTCTTGCCGACGCCGCCCTTCTGGTTCGCGAATGCGTAGACCTTGGCCGGCACACGCCCAATCTAGCGGTCGGATCGGATACCAAAAGCCGCATAAAATGTGGGGTTTGGCGCTCTTTGCGGCCGGCGTGGCAGATCGCACGGCACCTACAGTCACACGCACCTAAAGTCATGCCGTGCCGCTCCTCGCGCCGACCGAGCTGGCCTGACGCGGGCCGTCGCCCGCGGGCAGCTCTCAGCGGACTCCTGCCTCGCCGGGGCGGGCGACGTCGCGAGCTACGGCGGGCACGGCTCGTTCATCGTCGTTTTCGTGCTCTCGCTTGCAGCGGTCGGGGCAGCGGTCGGCCTCCCGCGTCGCGCCTAGGGCAGCGGCCGCTTCTTGGCCACGCCGGTGCGGCGCGGAAAGCCGTGCGGCGTCCGGCCGACCTTGCGGATGACCAGAAAGCCGTCGGGTGACGCTTCGAGCTCGCCGGCGATTCGCTCGGCCACTCTCCCCACGTGCCCGGCGTCAACCGACGGGCCAACCCACAGCACGACGGCGCCCCCTTCGCGCACGAGCGGCAGGCACCACTCGGCAGCGGTGGGCGGATGGGCGAGCGCCTTCGCGACGGCGACACCCGCCCAGTCGAGCTCCTGCTCCTCGACCCGGCCCCAGACGACGCGCGCGTTCGGCGGCGCCCACTGCTCGAGGAACTCGCACTTTCGCCGCTCCGCTTCGAGCAGCACCACCTCGCGATCCGGCAGCGCATGCGCGAGCGGGATCCCGGGTGCGCCGCCGCCTGAACCGACGTCGACGATCGCGCCTTCGAGGCGCGAGACGAGCTCGAGGCCCCGCAGCGAATCGTCGAGCAGCACGCGGCGCGCCTCGTCGAGGTCGCGGATCGCCGTCAGTCCCGGCGTCGCGACAACGGCCGCGAGCCACTCCTCAGACAGGCGCGACGACGACGTAGCGATTGGGCTCCGTCCCCTCGCTCGAGGTCTCCACGCCGTGTACCTCCTTGAGCCGCTCGTGCACGACCTTCCGCTCGACCGCAGTCATCGGCTCGAGCAGCACGCGCTCACCGGTGGCGGCCTGCTCCGCAGCGCGGAGCGCAATCCCTTCGAGCGTCACACGCCGGCGCTCCCGGTAGCCCGCCGCGTCAATCGTCACCGGCTTGCCGGCGCCCGAGCGAAACGACGCCGCGTTCGCAACGTACTGCAGCGCGTCGATCGTCTGGCCATGCTTGCCGATCAGCAGCCCGAGGTCATCGCCCGTGCACGTCACGAGCACTTGCTCATCGGTTTCGTGCACGTCGACGCGCGCGATGAGGCCCATCGCACCGACGACCGTCTCGACGAGCTCGCGCATGCGCGTCTCGAGATCGCTCTCGTCGTCACGCGCGGTCGACGTTGCGTCCGCGGTGTCGGCGACCGAGACGGTCGCGATCACGAGCGCCGGCGTGTAGCCGACACCGAGCAGGCCGCGCTCTCCCTCCGAGACAACCTGAAAGCGAACGCTGGCCTTGTCGAGCCCGGGCGCCGCGCGTTCGAGATCGCGCAGCGCTTTCCACTTCGCCTCGCCGACGGTCTCGCCCGTTGCTTCGACGGAGACGGTGTCGGCGGAGACTTCGTCACTCAACGGCGTGCGCCGCCCTGCTTCTTCTTCTTGACGCGACGCGCCTGTGGCGGTGTCTGCGTTTGCTTCGGTGGCTCCGCAACCGCCGCGGCTTCCTCCTTCGACGGCGTGCGCGACGAGCGCTTCGGGCCAATCGGCGCAGCTGCGGCCGCAGGGTTCGGCTTCGGCACGAGCCTGCGCGTGATCAGACCCTGGCCGACCGTCCAGAGGTTTGTCGTCATCCAGTAGAGAATCAGGCCCATCGGGAACTGCGCAACGAACGTGATGAACACGATCGGCAGGAACATCATGATCCGCCGCTGCGTCTTGTCCATCGTCGCGCCCATGAAGTACGTCGACGCGATCTGTGATCCGCCGTAGATCGCAAGCAGCAGGAACCCGGACCAGTGCGACGTCGCCTTCGCCGAGATGTTCGGAACGATGTGCAGCCACGAGCCCGTGATGTGGTGCGTGCCGTTCTTGAGCGTGAAGTAGAGCGCGATGAAGACGGGGAACTGCGCGAGCAGCGGCAGGCACGACGCCGCCGGGTTGATGTGGTTCTCCTTGTAGAACTTCATCAACTCTTCGTTGAGCTTCGTACGGTCGCCCTTGTACTTCCGCTGGATCTCCTTCATCTCCGGCGCGTGCGCCTGGAGCGCCTGCATCGAATGGATCTGCCTCACCGTCAGCGGCACGAGCACGATGCGCACGAGGATCGTCAGCGCGACGATCGACCACGCCCACGGGAGACCGACGCTCGCGTGGAAGAAGTCGAGGATCGACTTCATCACGTTCTCCAGCGGCGACAGGATGCTGAACACCATCATGGGTAATCCACTCCCCCGTGCGACCACGGGTTGCACCGGAGCAGGCGCCACCCGGCCATCGGCAGGCCGCGCACCACACCGTGCTTGCGGATCGCGAGCGCTGCGTACTCGGAGCAGCTCGGGTGGTACTTGCAGGTGCTCGCCGGCAAGAACGGCGAGACGAGCCGCTGGTAGAGGCGGATCGGCGCGATCGCCACGCTTCTCAGGGGTGCGGTGCTCACGCGGTCGCCCTCGTCTTCCCGAGCACTTCGTCGACGCGCTCCTCGAGCCACTCGTGCCCGTTTGCCTCAGCCGCCTCGGGCAGCCCCTGGCGCACGACGAGCACGTAGTCGTTCGTCGGTGGTTGACCCTCAAGCTTCACGCGCACGATCTCGCGGAGCTGCCGCTTGATGCGATTCCGGATCACGGCGTTGCCGACCGCCTTGGGAACGGCGAAGCCGAGTCGCGGGTCACCGACAGCCTCTTCACGCTGAAACCAGTAAAGCGTCAGGAAGCGTGTCGACACGGAGCGACCGTGGCGATAGACGGCGTCGAAGTCGCGGGAGCGAGAAAGACGGTTTCTGCGCTGCACGCTGCTAACGGGAGCGCCTTACGCCGAGAGACGCTTGCGACCTTTTGACCGGCGGCGCTTGAGGATCTGCTGGCCGGCGCGCGTCGCCATGCGGGCACGGAACCCGTGCTTGCGCTTCCGCTTGCGTACGTTCGGCTGATAGGTCCGTTTCATAAGAAGGTGGCGGCGTTGAAGCCAGCCGCGGGCGAGTATAGCCGGACCGATTTGGCAGGCGGTTGTCCACAGGGGCTGTGGAGGACAAAAGCCGTGGAAAGGGGGGCTGACGACCACGTCGTGCGAGAGACTTTCCACACCTGTGGAAAGCTGTGGGAAGACCGGATAAATCCCTGCAAATGAGGCAATCGTCCGATGTGGACGGGCCAAGAAATCCTCATTGAAAGACGCTCCGACACGCTGCTATGCTCGCCAACTCCCAGGGGTCGACTAAAGGAGAGGGCAAAGCAGTGGAGCGGCAAACCGAGCTGACGGCGGAAAGCCTCTGGGACGATGTTTCCGCCCGGCTCCGCGAAGCCCTGAACGACACCACGTACTCGACCTGGTTCGGCGAGGTCGACGGTGCAGCGCTCGACGACGACACCTTCGCGGTCGCCGTCCCCAACGACTTCACGCGGGAATGGATCGAAGGCCACTTCCTCGATCTGATCCGCGCCGCGGCGAAGGACGCGAGCGGCAAGGAGCTCCGCGTCCAGTTGCGCGTCGTCGAGTCGGCCGTGCCACCGCCACAGCCGTCGAATGCAATCCCGAGCGCGGTCAGCCCGCTGCCGGCCGAGGTGATCGCACCGCATTCTGAAAAGACGCGGAGCGATGTCGCCGGGATCAACCCCAAGTACACCTTCGACTCGTTCGTGATCGGGTCGTCCAACCGCTTTGCGCACGCAGCAGCCCTGGCAGTCGCCGAGGCGCCGGCGCAGGCGTACAACCCGCTCTTCATCTACGGCCACACCGGCCTGGGGAAGACGCATCTCTTGCACGCAGTCGCGAACTTCGTCACCGACCACGGCGGCGGGCTCACCTGTCGCTACGTGACCTCGGAGACGTTTATGAACGACTTCATCAACAGCCTCCGCGACAAGCGCATCGAGGGCTTCAAGCAGCGCTACCGCACCTATGACGTGCTCCTGATCGACGACGTGCAGTTCTTCGAGCACAAGGAGCGCATCCAGGAGGAGTTTTTCCACACGTTCAACTCGCTGTACGAGGCCGGCCGCCAGATCGTCATGTCGAGCGACCGGCCGCCGCGCGACATCTCCACGCTCGAGGAGCGGCTGCGGTCGCGGTTCGAGTGGGGCCTGATCACGGACATCCAGCCGCCCGACCTCGAGACGCGCATCGCGATCCTCCGGAAGAAGGTCAAGAACGACCAGATCGAGATCCGCGACCCGGAGCTGCTCACGTTCATCGCGTCGCGTGTTTCGACGAACATCCGCGAGCTCGAAGGCGCGCTCACACGCGTCGTCGCCTTCTCGTCTCTCACGGGCCGGCCTCTCTCGGTCGACCTCGCGCAGGACGTGCTCAAGGACGTCTTCCCGCAAGGGGAGAGCGCCCAGATCTCGATCGAGAAGATCCAGGACCTCGTCTGCGAGCGCTTCGGCGTGACGATGGCGGAGCTCACCGGCGACCGCCGCTCGCAGAACATCGTCTATCCGCGGCAGGTCGCGATGTACCTCTCACGCGAGCTCACGGACTCGTCGCTTCCGAAGATCGGCAAGGAATTCGGCGGTCGCGACCACACCACCGTGATCCACGCGACGTCCAAGATTGCGCGCTTGATTCGTGAGGACAGGTCTGTGTACAACCTCGTCCAAGAACTCACAGCTCGGGTCCGGCAAGCGCGTTGAGCTCAACCCCTGTGCAAGACGCCGAGTTGTCCCCCGTCCGGCCCCACAGGGAAAATGAGTCGGGGACAGGGATTCGGGCACTTCTCCCCGGACCCACAGGGCTTATCACTACAACGAGGTTTATTTAAATGATTGACTCAGAAACCGTAGTGGGGACCGGCCTGCGGATAACCGTTGCCAAGGACGAGCTGGCTGGGAAGCTGGCGATCGTCGCGCGTGGTGTCTCGACGCGCACCACCGTGCTCGTCCTCGGGGGAATTCAGCTTCGCGCGGAGGCGGGCCAGCTTCACCTGTCCGCGACCGACATGGAGGTTTCGCTGCGGGCAACCGTCGAGGCGCAGGTCGCCGACGAGGGCACGGTC
>DATBDB010000056.1:0-20779 GCA_036270155.1 Gaiellaceae bacterium | reverse complement strand
GAGGATCCCGACGATGATCCCCGACACACCGAGCAGAGCGACGATCGGGAAGAGCACCTGCGACAGGCCGATCAGCAGCGGGTGGTAGTCCGGATAGAGGGGCGGCATGATCCAGGGCGCGAGGAGGATGAACAGCGCGGTAATGCCGCCGAGGCCAAGCAGCGTCAGCCAGAAGAGCGACGAGGCAACGCGCCACGCCCGCTTGCGCTCGCCCTTCTCGATCAGGTCGCTGAAGACAGGGACGAACGCGGAGGACAGGGCGGCGTCGGCGACCAGGGCCCGGACCGTGTTCGGGACGAGGAACGCCATCTGGAAGGCGTTGATCGGCCCCTTGGTGCCGAAGTAATTGGCGGCGACCACCTCGCGGAAGAGGCCAAGGACGCGCGAGATTCCCGTCGCGAAGGAGAAGATCGCGGTCGAGAGGGCAAGCCCCCGCCGCGGCACGCGCTCGGTCGGCGCCTCCCCGGCCTGCGGCTCGGGCTCGCCCGCCTCCGGCCGGCGGGGCGCGATGATGACGGTCTCGTCGGCGTCGCCCGGCCAGGCGTAGGTCGACCGGCCCTCCGCGCGGCGCCTGGCGTTTCGCGCCTCGAGGCGCGCCGCCCGTTCCCGGGCCCGTTGCTCGTCGTCCACGGCCCTGAGCATACGGTCCGCCTCTGCTACCCTTCCCGCGCTTGCGACCAGCGGGCACCCTTTTCGTATGCCGAACATCAAGCAACAGAAGAAGCGCGTCCGTACCGCAGCCGAGGAGCGCCTCGAGAACCTGCGCTACCGCTCGACGATCAAGACGCTCGCGAAGCGCCTGGCCACCACGGCCGAGGCGGGCGACACGTCAGCCGTCGAAGAGGAGCACAAGGCTCTCGTCAAGCTGATCGACCGTGCCGTCGCGCGCGGCGCGCTCCACCGGAACGCCGGTGCGCGGAAGAAGTCGCAGGCAGCCCGCCTCGCGACCGGCCCGCGCGCCTAAGCCCCTTCGCGCTTTCCGCAGATGCTGGCGCCGCCTATGCGGCGTCTTTGACGACGCTGCGCGGCTGCGTGATGTCGACCAGCGCCCGTTCGAGCTCGAGCTCGTTCGCGAGGCGCGAGCCGCCCTTGAGCGCGTGGTCGAGGTCGGCGAGCCGGATCAGCGCGTCGTCGAGCTCCGCGCCGCTGAAGTTACGCACCTGCGCGAAGAGCTTCTGCGCCGGGTACGGCTTTATCCCGAGCTTCGTCGCCGCCTCTTGCGGTGACAGCCCTTGCTCGTCGAGCCGGTGCGCCGCCCGCGCGCGCTGCACGTGCTTCGTCAGCTGGCCCACGAGGCGCGGGATCGTCCGCGAGATCGGATCGCCCGTGCGGTCGAGCATTTTCTCCGTCTCGCGCAGCACGACGCCGACGTCGCGCGCCCCCCAGGCGTCGGTGAGATTCCACGGCGGCGATTCCGCGCGCGGTGCAACGAGCGCCTCGACGTCGGCTGCCGTCACTTCGGCGCCGTTGGCCCACGTGGCGAGCTTGTCGACCTCTCCGGAGAGCTCGTAGAGATCGTCGCCCACGAGCTCGGCCAGGAGCCGGCAGGCCTCGGGCTCGGCCTTCGTCTTCTGCAGCTTGAACTGGTCGGCGATCCAGCGAGCGACTGCCTTCATCACGACGTCCCAGAGCAGAACCTCGCCCTTGCTTGCGACCGCCTTGGCCAGCGGAGCGTCCTTCTTCAGCTCGCCGCCGACGAGTGCGAGCGTCGTCCCCGGCGCCGGCGCCTTCAGGTAGTCCGTGATCGCTTTGACGTCGGGCGCCTTCCAGGCCTCGACGCCCTCGACGACGACGAGGCGTTTGCCGCCACCGAAGAGCCCCATCACGTTGCAGGCGGCAACTGCGTCGTCGCCGCTCGTGTCGGCCGCGTCCAGCAGCTCGGTCGCATCAACGTCGAACCGCGCGCGGAGGCGCGCCACGGTGCGATCGACTTTCGGACGGTCGCTGCCCGCGATCAGGTAGGCCGGTTTGAGGTCGTCCGCCATCTCCTCCAAGCATAGGCCGCGGCCACGAAGGAGCCGGGCGGCTGCCGGTGCGCGCCGGTCATGGCGTTACGCTCGCCGTCGTGCCCGCGGCAATCGCCACGACCAGCCCCGTTCAGCGGGTGGAGCGCTTTTTCGAGATCCCGGTCACGGTCGCGGCGTTGCTTGTCGTTCCGGTGATCGTGGTCGAAGCGAGCAGTGGCCTCCACCGACCATGGACCACGATCGCCGGGGGTCACAAACTGGGTGATCTGGACGGTGTTTGTCGCCGAACTGATTGCGTGTCTTGCGGTCGTCGGCGACCGCCGCGCCTGGCTCCGCAACCATCCGCTCGAAATCGTGATTGTCGTCCTCACGCCACCGTTTCTCCCGTCCAGCCTTCAGGCGATCCGCGCACTCCGTCTGCTGCGCCTTCTCCGCCTCCTCCGGCTTGCCAAGATCGGCCGTCGATTGTTCTCGACCCAGGGCCTTCGGTACGTAGGACTGCTTGCAGCGCTGACCGCGCTCGGCGGAGGGGCTGCGTTCGCATCCGTCGAGAAAGGTCATTCGACCTGGGACGGCGTCTGGTGGGCGACGACGACGATGACGACCGTGGGCTACGGCGACCTCTATCCGCAGACCCCGGAAGGTCGGGCCATCGGGATCCTGGTGATGCTGATCGGGATCGGCTTCATCGCGATCCTCACGGGTGCGGTCGCGCAGCGGTTCCTGTCCGCTCAAGTCGAAGCGATCGAGGCTGAGATCACACACGAGGGCGACACCGTTGAGGAGGTTCTCTTCGAGTTGCGAGCGATCCGCGAACGCCTCGGCGAGCTCGAGGGTCGCGTCGGAAGGCTCGGCCACGAACGGGAACCGTTGACCAATCGTTAGGACGTCGTGGCGAGAGTGCGCCACCGTCGCCACCCGTACGCGGCCGCAATGCATGAGCCGGCGGCTGCCAGGGCCGCGCCCCGCCCTTGCACCTGGGCAAACGGGACCGCCGCGACCGCTCGGGCGCAGAAGACGACGTACGCCGCGACCCAGCCGTTCAGCCACGCCAGAGACGCGGCGAGCTGAGGCGCCACCGGGTCGAGGGCGGCGGTTGCGAAGGCCAGGCCGAGCAGCGGGCCGACCGCGACCTCGACCAGCGCGTTCGCGACGATCCCGAGCAGCGGGACGGCGCCGAACTGCAGCCAGAGGATTGGGGTCGTCGCGACGCTGCACGCGGCCGAGATCGCAACCGCAGCCGCGATCTTTCGGTACACCGGATACCCCTCGAGCTCGCGGAGCAGCGGTCGCGCGGCGAGGAAGATCGCCGCCACGGCGACGAACGAGAGCTGGAAGCCCGCATCGGCCAGCGCGTACGGGTTCCACGCCAACAGGACGACCGCCGCCAGCAGCAGGACATGCCACGGATCGCGCTCACGCGCCATCAGCCACGCGATCGACGTCGCGGCGCCCGAGACTGCCGCTCGGATCACGGACGGTTGCGGGCCGACGGCGAGCACGTACGCTCCGATCGCAGCGAGCGCCGACACGTGCGCCCACGCACGCGGGAGCCCGACGGCCCAGGCGAGACCGAGCATGCCGGTCGCGAGCAGCACGACGTTCGCTCCCGAAACTGCAAGCAAGTGGTAAAGCCCACTCCGCCGGAAGGCCTGCTTGAGCTCCGGTGACAGCCCGTTGTCGTCGCCCAGCACCACCCCTTCCAGAACCGCGCGCCGTTCTCCCGTCAGGCCGGGCGCAGAGGCGCCGCGCAGCCACGAGCGCAGCCGGTCGGCGGCTCCCGCAAGGCCGCCACGGCGGCGGCCGGTGGCGTTCCAGTCGTCGACCCGAAAGACGACGTGGATGCCTTGCCGGCGCAGCCAGGTGCGCTCGTCGAAGCCCTTCACCGGCCCGCGCGGCAACCGCACGAACGCCAGCATGTTGACGAGAGCGCCCTGCGGAGGAGCGCGTCCCAGCGGCAGCTCGAGCTGCACGCGCTCGCCGATGCGTCGGCCTTCGAAGCGGAGCACTCGGCCCGGTTGCCGCTGGTTGAACTGCCCGACACGAGGCTCGCCCGTCACCTCGACGAGTGCGCGCCCGGCGCGGCCGGCCTCGGACTGCAGTGGGCTCTTGTCGAGCGCGTCGAGCCGCACGCCGCCCCACCACCAGCCCAGGAGCGCGAGCACCGCCGCCGCACCGGCCAGGCGTGCCGTCGGCGGCAGCAGTAACGCGCCGGCGCCGCCTGCGAGAAGCAGCAATGCAGCAGGCCCATGCAGCCGCAGCGCGAGCGATGCCGCGAGCCCGAGCGCCGCGGCGGCCATCAGGATGTGGGCGGGAAGCACCCGGCTCACGGAACGACCAGCCCACGGAGATCGGCGATGCGCGACGGGCCGATGCCGGAGATTGCGTCGAGCTCGTCGACGGAGCGGAATGCGCCGTGCTGCTGCCGGTACGCGACGATCTTCTCGGCGGTGACCGGGCCGACGCCGGGCAGCGCGTCCAGCTGTGCCGCCGTCGCGGAGCTCAGCGATACCGGCCCGCCGGCCGGCGCAGCAGCGCCACTATCCGCACCGGCGCCGACCGCGACGGCGCCGCGCTGCGGTACGAGCACCTGCTGTCCGTCCGAGACGGGAGCGGCGAAGTTGACGCCTCCGCGCTCCGCCCCGCGCGCCAGCCCGCCCGCGTGCGCGATCGCGTCCGCCACCCGCGAGCCTTCACGGAGCCGGACGAGCCCCGGACGGTGCACCGCCCCGACGACGTCGACGACGAGCAGGCGCGCCGTCACCGCCGGCGAGGCGCGAGCGGGCGCGATCGGTGCGACGCGCAACGGCGCGGGTGAGCCGGCCGCCGCGTGGCGCCACGCGACCACCACGAGCACGAGCGCGAGGATCGCCGCCGCGAGAACGCGACGGCCGTGCACGCCGAGCGGGAACGTCGCCATGCGTTGAGGGTGCCGGGAGAACCCTCACGGGTGGGAAACGCGCGCGTGACGAAAGTGGAACTTCTGCGCCGGGCGCGGCTACGCCGGCGCGACGAGCTCGGACGCCTCGGCGTCCCAGCGCCACACCGCGTCCGGCACGAGGTGGGTCCCGCCGACCCAGCGGTCGATCCCCAGCAGCTCGACGCGATCCGCCTCGCCGGCCAGAACGCTCCGCCCGGCATCCGTGATCGCCGCCGAGCCCTCGGTCAGCGAGACGAGCGGCGTCGAACCCTCGAGCCCGTCGAGCGTCCGCAGGATCCACGTATCGCCGTGGAACGCCGCCTCCTCGAGCTCCTGCGACGCGACGAACAATGCGCCTGTCAGCAGCGGGCCATCCGCGAGCAGGCGCAGCAGTTGCCGTTCGGTCCGCGAGAGCCCGTCGCTCACGCCCGGCAGTTCCTCGAGCAGCCGCCCGAACGCCGCGGCGAGAAATGGCCGGCTCGGCGGCGGATCGAGGCGAACCTCCGCCAGCCCGCGCGGATCCGCCCGGCGCACCACCTCCCATGCGAGCTGCGCGCCCGCCGTGTCCTCGTCGGTGATCGCCCGCCGCCCCGGCCACAGCGACTCGAGCTCGGCAGGGTTCAACTCGCCCAGCCCGCGGAAGCCGGGCCGTCCCGGGAACGAGCCGATCTCGATCAGCTCCAGCTGCTCCGGATCGAATCCCGTCTCCCCCGCGAGCGCGAGCACGTCAATCAGCTGCAGCTGGTCATAGAGGTCGTGCTCGAACCAGAGGACGATCTCGCTCCCGTCGCGCAACGCGTCGACGAAGCGTGCGTCACGCGCGAGCAGCTCGCCGCGGATCGTGTCCTCGTCGCCCCAGCCACACGACGACAAGAACGCTGCCCGGGCGTCGATGAGCCGCGAGCGCTCCCCGGACCGCACCGGACCCTCGTGGTACACGTCGCGCCACGCGAACGCGTCACCCTCCAGCGCGGTCTGGCGAAGCGGGACGGCGACGCTGTCGCCATTCGTGATGTGGAGCACGTCCGTCAGACGACGATGTTCACGAGCTTGTCCGGCACGACGATCACACGGCGCTCCTCACCATTCAGATGCGCCTGCACCTTCTCGGAGGCGCGCGCCCGCGCGACCAACTCGTCCTCGGACAGCCCGGCCGGCACCTGCACGCGGTCGCGCACCTTGCCGTTCACCTGCAGGACGAGCTCGATCGTGTCGCGCTGCAGCATTGCTTCGTCGGCGACCGGCCACTCCGACTCCCACAGGTGCGAGTCGTGACCGAGCACGCCCCACAGCTCCTCCGCGACGTGCGGCGTCCACGGCTGCAGCACCGAGACCGCGGTTTCCGCCGCAAAGCGCGCGGCCGGATCGTCGGGCGCCTTCGACAGCTCGTTGACGAGCTCCATCACCGCTGCGATCGGCGTGTTGAAGACGAAGCGGCGATCGATGTCGTCGGTGACGCGCGCGATCGTCTCGTGCGCCTTGCGCGCAAGCGGGGTGTCGACACCGGCGGGTGCCTCGGGGCGCGCGGCCGCCTCGTGCACGACGCGCCACAGGCGCCGGATGAAGCGCACGGTCGCGTCGATGCCGTCCGGCGTCCAGTCGATGTCCTGGTCGGCGGGGCCCTGGAAGAGGATGTAGATGCGGATCGCGTCGGCGCCGAACATGTCGATCAGCTCGTTCGGTGAGACACCGCCCTGGGACTTCGACATCCGCTTGCCTTCGAGCCGCACCCACCCCTGGTGGAAGAGCCGCTGGAACGGCTCGCGGAATCCGACCATCCCGAGGTCGTTCATCGCCTTGATGAAGAACCGCGAGTAGAGGAGATGGCCCTTCGCGTGATCGATGCCGCCGATGTACTGGTCGATCGGCATCCAGTAGTCGGCGATGCGGCGGTCGAACGGCGCCTCGTCGTTCTTCGGATCGGTGTAGCGCAGGAAGTACCACGACGAATCGACGAATGTGTCCATCGTGTCCGCCTCGCGCCGCGCCGGCTTCCCGCAGATCGGGCACGGAACGTTGATGAAGTCCGGGTTGGACGCGAGCGGCGGCTCGCCCTTCGGGCGGTAGTCGTCCACCTCGGGCAGGAGCACCGGCAGCTGGTCCTCGGGAACCGGCACCGCGCCGTGGTCCTCGCAGTAGATGATCGGGATCGGACAACCCCAGTAGCGCTGCCGCGAAAAGCTCCAGTCGCGCAGGCGGTAGTTGATCGCCGACTTGGCCTTCGCCTGCTCGCTCAGCCAGTCGCCGATCGCGCGCTTCGCCTCCTCGGACGGGAGCCCGTTGAACTGCCCCGAGTTGATCAGCGTGCCGTCCTCGTCGATCACGGGGACGATCGGCAGTGCGTACTGCTCGGCGAACTCGCGATCGCGCTCGTCGTGCGCAGGGACGGCCATGATCGCGCCCGTGCCGTACTCCATCAGCACGTAATCCGCGACCCAGATCGGCACCGGCTCGTCGTTGACCGGGTTCGTCGCGTAGCGCCCGGTGAACACGCCGCTCTTTTCGCGCTGCTCGCGCTCCTCGGTGGGCCGCGCCGCGGCGATCTTCGCGTACGAGATCACCTCGTCGGCGTGCGCCGTCCCCTCGACGAGTTGCTCGAGCAGCGGCCACTCGGGTGCGACGACGAAGAACGTCGCACCGAACAGCGTGTCCGGGCGCGTCGTGAAGACCGGGATGTCGATGTCGAGCTCGTCGACGCGGAAGAGGATCTCAGCGCCTTCGGAGCGCCCGATCCACTGCGTCTGAATCCGCTTCGTGCGCTCGGGCCAGTCGATCGTGGCCAGGTCGTCGAGCAGCGCGTCGGCGTATGCGGTGATCTTGAAGAACCACTGCGCCATGTTCCGCGACTCGACGATGTTGCCGCAGCGCCAGCACCGGCCGTCGACGACGTGCTCGTTGGCGAGCACCGTCTGGTCGAACGGGCACCAGTTGACCGGTGCTTCCTTCCGATAGGCAAGGCCGTGCTCGAAGAACTTCAAGAACAGCCACTGCGTCCAACGGTAAAAGGTGGGCTCATGCGCACTGACCTCGCGCTGCCAGTCGATCGCCCACCCCATGCGGCGCATCTGCTCGCGGATCGCCTCCATGTTGCGCTCGGTGATCTCGAGCGGATGCCCGCCGTCCTTGATCGCGGCGTTCTCCGCGGGCAGGCCGAACGAGTCGAAGCCCATCGGGCGCAGCACCTTGTGGCCCTGGCGGCGCTTGAAATGCGTGACGACGTCCCCGAGCGTGTAGTTGAGGACGTGCCCCATATGCAGGCTGCCCGACGGATACGGCAGCATCTCGAGCATGTAGAAGTGCTCGTCGTCCGGCGGCGCGCCCGGCGCCGGGTTGTCGACGTGGAAGACCTGCTCGCTCTCCCAGAGCGACTGCCACTTCCGCTCGATTGTCTTCGCGTTGTAGTCCTGCACGGTGCTCCTAAAGACGAAAAAGCCTCTCGAACGAGAGGCCGTGGGAGGGCGACGCGGCGTCCGCCGCGGTGACTCCCTGCACTATGGAAGCTGCTGCTTCACGCGCCCATATTAGCGCCGGAAGCGCCGCAATGGCGCCGGCGCCCACCAGTTCCAGTCGCCGAGCAGCGCCATCAGGCTGGGCACGAGCAGCGCCCGGACGAGCGATGCGTCGATCGCCACGGCAAGCGCGATCCCGATCCCCAGCTCCTTGACGATCAGGATGCTCGAGGTCGCGAACGCGCCGACCGCGACGCAGAAGAGCAGGGCGGCCGCCGTGACGACCCGACCCGTCCGCTCGAGCCCGAGCGCGACCGCCTCGCGATTCGGCAGCCCGGCATCGTGCGCCTCCTTGATCCGCGAGAGCAGGAAGACGCCGTAGTCCGTCGCGAGCCCGAACGCGATCGCGAAGAGGAGCACCGGCTGTGTGAGCTCCAGCGCCCCCTGGCTGCGATACCCGAGGAGCCCCTGGAGCCGGCCGTCCTGGAAGATGAGGACGAGCACCCCGAACGCAGCCGACAGGCCGAGCAGGTTCATGAGCAGCGCCTTCAGCGGCAGCACGACCGACTGCGTGACGATGAACAGCAGCACGAAGGTCGTGACCGCGAGCAGAGCGAGCGCGTAGGGCAGGTGCCGCCGCAGGCTCGCAGCGGTGTCGATGTACCAGGCCGTCTTGCCGCTCACCATCACGCCCGGCAGCCGCCGCACAGCTCGAACCAGCTGCTTCGTCTGGGCGCTCATCGCGGGCGCGCGTGGGATCACGTCGACCGACCAGAGCTGCGGGCCGGCGCGCTCGGGCGCCGCGACCTCCAGCACCCCGGGTAGCCGCTGGATGCGCGTTACGACGTCAAGCGACCGCACCGCGAGGTGCAGCGGCGAGTCGAGCCCCGGCGCGAACTTCGCACGCAGCACGTCCTCGACCTGCCGCGCGCTCGAGCTCGGCGGGAGCACACCGGCGTCGACGCCGACGAAGCGCACGCCGAGAAACGGGAGGCCGAGCGCGACGAGCAGCGTCGCCGACCCGAGCGCGACTGGGCCTGGCCGGCGCATCACCCAGTGCGCGAAGCGGTACCAGCCCCCGTTCTCGTCCGAGCGCGCGGCGCGCTCGGAGGCGCGCTGCCACCGACGCGGCGCGAGCGCATTTACGCGCTCGCCGAGCAGCGCGAACAACGCGGGCAACAGCGTGAGCGCGACGAGCCCGGCAAGCGGCGCGACGATCAGGCCGCCGATTGCCATCGAATGCAGGAACGCGAGCGGAAACACGAGCAGCGACGCGAACGCTGCTGCGACCGTGACGGCGCTGAAGGCGACGGTGCGGCCGGCGGTCGCGAGCGTAGCGCGCAGCGCTTCGCGTCCGGGACCGTGGCGTGCGAGCTCTTCTCGATAGCGCGAGACGAGTAACAGGCTGTAGTCGATCGCGAGCCCGATCGCCGCGCCTGTGACCAGGTTGAGCGCGAACACCGAGATCGGCGACACGTCATTCACGAGCCGCAGCAAGGCAAGCGTCGTGAAAAGCACGAGCAGACCCGCGGCAACCGGCAACAGCGCCGCCACGAGCCCGCGGAAGATCCAGAGCGCGAGCAGGAGGAGCAGCGGGAACGCGATCAGCTCTGCGCGCAGCAGGTCGCGCTCCGACTGCTTGCTCACCTGCTCGTTCGCAAGCGTCGCGCCGCCGACGATCCCGGGCAGGCTCCGCGCGAGGCGTGTGACGCCGGGCGCCTCCGTCGTCCCGTACGACTTGAACCACGCCGTCACGAGCACGAGCTTCCGGTCGCGCGAGACCGCAGCGCGGGGCTTGACGAGGGCGACGTACGGCTGGGCTTGCAGTCGCGCGGCCGCGACCGCAGCCTGGCGCGGCGGGGCGACGACGATCAGCGACGGCCCTGGGAGCACGCCGGTCGCACGGGAGAGGAGCTGGAGCGTGCGGAAGCTCTCGGAGCCCCGGTCCTGGAAGTCGCTGTCGCTCGACTGGAGCCTGGACGGCGTCGACGCGCCGAAGAGGGCGGCGGCCACGGCGACCAGCACCGCCGCGCCGGCAATGGCACGCGGACGGCGGTGTGCGAGATCAGCAAGCGCAACCAGCATCGGCATGAGCACAATGCCTGACGTGTTGACCGAGCTCCTTCCCGATACCGCGCGCCTTGTGGACGGCCAACTCGTCCTCGGCGGCGTCACCGCGACCGCGCTCGCGCGGGAGTTCGGGACACCGGTGGTCGTCTATGACGAGGCGACGCTGCGCGCGCAGGCCCGCGCCTACGTCGAGGCCGCGCCAGGGGCGCTGATCGTCTACGGCACCAAGGCGTTCCCGTCGGTCGCGATCCTGCGCCTCCTCGCCGAGGAAGGCCTCGGCGCGGACGTCTCGACGGTCGGCGAGCTCGAGTTCGCGCTCCGCGCAGGCATCACCGGCGAACGGCTCGTGATCCATGGCAACAACAAGGAGGATGAACTGTTGCGTCGCTCGGCCGAGGTCGGCGCGCTGATCGTCCTCGATTCGCTCGATGAGCTGGAGCGCGCGCGCGTTATCGGCGCGAAGCGCTGCCTGATCCGTGTCACGCCCGGCATCGAGGCGGACACGCACGAAGGGATCATGACCGGCCACGTCGGCTCGAAGTTCGGGGTGCCACCGGAGGACGCGATCGAGGTGATCCGCCGCTTCCCCGGCTGCGAGGGCCTGCACGTGCACGTGGGCTCGCAGCTGCTGCACTTCGGCGCGTCGCTGATGACGGTGACATGGATCAGCGACTTCGCAGCGCGGCTGCGCGCGGAACTCGATTGGACGCCACGCATCGTCGATCTGGGCGGCGGTCTCGGTGCCCGCCACGTGCTCGACGAACCGTCGTTCACGATCGGCGAGTTCGTCGGCGGACTGCTGGCCGAGCACGAACGTTCGTGGCAGCTGCACGGCCTCCCCGCTGTCGACCTCATCCTCGAGCCGGGCCGCTCGCTCGTCTCGCGCGCAGGAGTGACGCTGTACTCCGTGGGCGGCGTGAAGCACACGAGCGCCGCGACGACGTTCGTGACGATCGACGGCGGCATGTCGGACAACCCGCGGCCAGCGATGTACAACGCGCGCTACACCGCGCTGCTCGCGAACCGCGCTGACGAGGCGCCGACCGAGGCGTACGCAGTCGCCGGCAAGCACTGTGAGTCGAGCGACGTGCTGATCGAGCGCGTCGAGCTGCCTGAGCCGCGGCGCGGCGATCTGCTCGCGGTGCCGGTCACGGGCGCGTACACGCTTTCGATGAGCTCGAACTACAACGCGATTCTGCGCCCGCCGGCTGTGCTCGTGGCGGACGGCAGCGCGCACCTGATCCGCCGGCGCGAGTCGGTCGAGGATCTGTTCGCGCTCGAGGTCTGAGCGCGTTGGTCGACTTCGAGACCGTGATCCAGGAGACGCTCGATGCGATGCCGCGCGACCTGCGCGACAGGATCTCGAACGTCGAGATCCTGGTCGAGGACGAACCGCCGCCGGGACAGCCGCTGCTCGGCCTCTACCAGGGCGTGCCGCTCACGCGGCGCGGCATCAACTACAGCGGCGCGCTCCCGGACAAGATCACGATCTACCGCGGCCCGCTCGAACGCCTCTACGGCCACGACGCCAAGCTGCTCACCACCCAGATCCGACGCGTCGTGCTGCACGAAGTCGCACACCACTTCGGCATCAGCGACGAGCGACTGGTCGAGATCGACCGCTACTAGGGCTCGCTCGTTACCTTTCGGGGAGATGGCCGCACACGAGATCCTGGTCTGGTCGGACTACATCTGACCGTTCTGCCGCATCGGCCAGCCGCTGGCCGATTGGCTCCGGCGCCGGTACGACGCCGAAGTGACATGGCTTCCGTTCGAACTGCACCCGGAGTACCCGCCGGGCGGCTTCCCCCGCGCTGACCTGATCGCGCGCTACGGCGAGTCGATGGAGGCCCACATGCGCGAGCGGTTCGGGACGGCAGGCCTCGAGTACAACCCGAACCCCGATGTGATCCCGAACTCCTTCGACGCGCTGCGCCTCACCGAGCTCGCGCGCGACCTCGGCCGGCATGACGAGATCCATGACCGGTTGATGGACGCCTACTGGCGCGACGCGGTCGACCTCGGCGATCGGGACGAGCTGCGCCTGCTCCTGCACGACCTGCCCGCGGACGACGTCGAGCGCGTGCTCGCGACGGACGAGTACGCCGACCGCGTGCGCGCGTCGACGAACGAAGCGGTCTCCGTCGGCGTGACCGGCGTCCCGGCGTGGGTGATCGACGGGAAGCTGCTCGTCCCGGGCGCGCAGCCGCGCGAGGTGTTCGAGCAGGTTTTTGCGCAGCTCGAAGCCGGCTAGCTCTAGTCGCCGCCCGGCGCGAACTTGCAGTGCTGATTCGGCCCCGGCGGGTCGAGCACGAGCAGCTCCGGGATCGAGACCGCACGCAGCCCGCGCGCCTGAATCGCCTTGAGGATCGCCGGCATCGCATCGACTGTCCACGGATGGATGTCGTGCATGAGCACGATTGCGCCGGGCCGCAGTTCGCGGATCACGTTGCGCGCAACCGACTTCTTCGTCGGGTGCTTCAGGTCGTCGCCCGAGGTCGCAGACCAGAGCACCTGCACCATCCCGAGCGAGCGCACGACCGCGTCGGTTCCCGTGTTGTGCAGCTCGTACGGCGGCCTGAACAAGCGCGGCTTCCAGCCGAGCTCGCGCGAGGCCTCGTACTGCGTGCGCAGCAGCTCAGCCCAGACGAGCCATGTTGGTAGCTGCGTCAGGCGCGGGTGCGACCACGTGTGATTGCCGACGGCTCCGACCTGCGATTCCTCGTGCGGCGCGCCGGGCCAGTAGCGCAAACGGTTGCCGATCACAAAGAACGTCGCGTGCGCGTTCGCACGCCGCAGCAGCCCAAGCAGCCGTGCGGTGTACGGGCCGGGGCCGTCGTCGAACGTCAGCGCGACGACGTTCGCATTGCCACCGCCGCAGTAGATCGGAGCACCGCGCTTCACGGCCGCTGCCAGCGCACGGGTCTGTTCCCACTGCAGAACGACGTGCGGTCGGCGGTATGGCTCCGGCCCTATGCGCGACGCGAACGCCAGCGGGACGGTCACGAGAGCCGTGACCACCAGGCACAGCGCGACGCGCATAGCTTGAGGTTACATCCGGTTTCGCAGTGCGAGCACGTTCGCGACGAACGGCTTTGTGACCTTGTAGAGACCGTGCTTCTTCACGGCCCTCTCCCCCTGGTACCAACCCGCGAGCGCCAGGTGCTCGTCACCGTTGAAGACCTGGAGCAGGTGCTTGAGGTAGAGGATGCCGACCTCGATGTCGCCGTCCACGGTGTGCGGAATCTTGCGCCCGGCGAGCACATTCTCGACGTAGGCGCGCGTCGTCGGCAGCGTCTGCAGCACGCCGCGCGCTCCGGCCGACGAGACGATCTCGGTCTGGAAACCGGATTCCATCCACGCGAGGGCGCGCACCAGATGTTCGTTGATGCCGAGGCGCGCCGACCACTGGTCGAGCATTCCGCGGACATCGAGCCGCTGCGGCGTGAGCGCAGGCGCTGCCGACGGCAGCCGCAGGCGCTGGCCGATCACGATTGGCTTCGCCGGATCGATGTGGTTCGCGGCCGCGAGTCCGGCGATCGTCGTGTGGAACGTCCGAGCGAGCGCGGTCAGCGTGTCTCCCACGCGCACGACGTGGACGCGTGTCTTCGTCAGAACGGGTTGCGTGCGGACCGGTACCGCGTCGCGGCGCACGATCGCGGAGAGCGTGCGCGGGCCGACGACGGCGTCGGCGCGCAAGTGCATCGCGCGCTGGTAGCGCTTCAACGCTGCAGTCGTCTCCTTTCCCATGTAGCCGTCGAGCGCGCCGGTGTACACCCCGCGGCGCGTGAGCAGGAACTGCAGCACCGAGACGTCCCAGCCGAAGTTGCCGCGCCGCAGCGTGCGCGTGCCGAAGAGCGGGCGGCCGAGCGGCCCGAGCGCTGCGCGCATGCGCGCGTTCGCGACGCCGTACGGGAGACCGTGCTTGCGCTGGAATGCGTGGACCGCGGCTGCGGTGCGCGGCCCGGCGATCCCGTCGATCTGCGCAAGGTAGAGACCGTGCGCGCGGAGGGCGACTTGCAGACCCGCGATCTGAGGATTTCCGGCAGCGTGAACCGCCGGGGCGGCCGCCAACGCACCGGTGAGACAGATGAGCGCAATGCAGCGGCGCACGAATCGGACCAGTTCTGCCCCGGCGGAGTCGTTCCTCCCTCGACTCGTAACGATGAGCACACCGCCCGACGCGCTCCGTATCGTGCCGGGATGACAACGGAGAGCTTTGCGTCCGAACAAGACCCGGGCCGCTCGGTGCTTGACGGCCTGACGGATCAGCTCAGCCGCGTGCTCGGCAGCTTCGAAGTCGTCCTCTATGCCTCCGTTGGCCTCCTCCTCGCCGCGGCCGGCATCCTCGTGCTCGTCGGGACGACGTCAGGCCTCTTCCGCGAGGTCCGCGATGGAGCAGGCGCCGTGAACGTCGCCGTCCTCGTCCTCGACCGCGTCCTTCTCGCCCTCATCGTCGGCGAGCTCCTGTACACACTGCGCTTCGTCGTGCGGACACACGAGATCGCCGTCGAGCCGTTCCTCTACATCGGACTGATCGCGGTCGTCCGGCGGATCCTCATCGTCACAGCGCAACTGGAGCGCGGCACGCCGTCCGGTCGTGCGCTGACGAACATTCTGCTCGAGTTCGGCACCCTTGGTCTACTCGTTCCTGCGCTTGCCGCTGCGGTGTTCCTCGTCAGCCGCAGCCGCCTGCGGGCCGCGCGCGCGTAGCGGCGGCGCTGCTAGCTCAGTGAGCGTTGCACTCTGCGCGTGTGCGCATGCGAGTGCGGACGCGACGCGAGTGCTGCAAGCAGCGCGACGGCGACAAAGTTGCGCAACGTCGGCGCAGGCCAGTGCACCTCGGCGGAGCCGTGGAACCACGATGGATCGGCGAGGAAAACGACGGCGGTGATCAGGACCTTGCCCGGCCAGCCCACGACGAGGAACGCCGTCGCGAGCAGGATCCCCCAGAAGCCGAGCTGCGGCAGACCGACGGCGGACGCGAAGTCGAGCACGTTCCACGCGAACCAGAAGACGAGCGGACCGAGCAGGACGACGGCGAACAGCACGAACGCTGTGACCACGAGCCCACCCGCGATGAGGGCGCTGATCCCGAGGATGCGCAGAAGAATGCGGAACGGCGTGGTCATGCGGCGCGAGTCTACGTTGCTGAGCGGCCTGAGGATTTAGACTCACCGCCCATGGGGGTCAGGCGGATCAAGCCGAACATCCTGTCGGAGCGCTTCGACGAGAGCCGCGGGTTCTACAACGACGTGATCGGTCTCGGCGGCGGCGACGGTCTCGACTGGATCCTCTTCTTCGGCGGCGATCAGCCCGAGGTGCAGCTCAGCGTGATGAAGCTCGACATCAAGGCGCACGTTCACCCGGACGTCTCGATCGAGGTGGACGACGTCGACGAGGTCTACGAGCGAGCTCAGGCCGCCGGCGCCGAGATCGTCTACCCCCTGACGGATGAGGAATGGGGGCTGCGGCGGTTCTTCGTCCGCGATCCGAACGGCGCCGTGATCAACGTCACCCAGCACCGCTGAGGCTGGTTAGATCTCCTCATGCGCGAGGTGCAGAGTGGTCTCTGGTGGTGGGAGGCGGCCCACCCGGAATGGAAGCCGCAAGCGGACTGGGGCCCGATCGTCTCGTCCTACGCGATCGACGACGGCGACCGTCTGCTGCTGTTCGATCCGCTCGCTCCGCCGAGCAAGATCGACGAGCTCGCCGCAGGCCGCGAGACGGTGATCGTGCTCACCTCCCCTTGGCACCGGCGCGACGCCGGCAGCCTGGCGGCACGACTCGGCGCGTCCCTCTATGTCCCGCCGCCGGACCACGGTGACCCGAGCCCGATCGAGGGGCACGTGTTCGTGGCCGGCGACCGGCTGCCGGTCGGGGTCGAGGCGTTCCCAGGGATGGAGCCGAACGACCTCGTGCTCTGGGTCGAGAGTCGCCGCGCGCTCGTCGTCGGGGACGCGTTCATCGAGCGCGGTCGGGGATTCGAGTTCCCGCGGGACTGGGCGAACAAGGGAGTTCCACCGGAGCAGATTCTCGAGACGCTGCGTCCGCTGCTCGAACTGCCGGTCGAGATCGTCCTCCCGACGCACGGTTCGCCGACCGATCGGGCGGCCCTCGAGCGCGCGCTCACCTGAATCGACCAGGAACCGGCTCGCCTGGACCGTCTGCGGGATCAGGCGACGCGGGCAGCGTTGATTCCCGGCGCGAAGCTACGTGGCCTTACCTGTTGGCCACTGCCGTCCTTGTCCGCGGCGTGCGTTACACGGTGCGGGGCTGCCACGGCTCGTGGTCGTGCGCGAGCCAGACCAGCTCGGGGTCAAGCGCGCGCACCCGCAGCTGGCCTTCGGTGTGCGGCTCGTCGAGCTCGCCGAACCAAACCGCCACGTCGCCGCCGACGACAACCGGACGCCCACCCGTCTCGACGACGACCACCTGCATGCCGCGTGTGTGGCCCGGCGCCGGGACGAGGCGGAGCCCGGGCAGCAGCTCGAGCTCGCCGTCGACCGGCACGTACCGCACGCCAGGCGCATCTACCCACTCGCGAATGGTGTAGTCGTCCTCACTGCGCGCGTCTTCGAGCTCCCGCCGCTGGACGTAGATCGGCCTGCCCGCGAAGAGGTGGTTGCCGCCGCAGTGGTCGAAGTGCAGATGTGTATTCACGACGATGTCGATCCCGGCGAGGTCGAAGTCCTGCTTGCTCAGCGGACGGAGGCGGGGATCGAGGTCGGCCGCCGCCGGGTGCAGCTCCGTCAGGCCGGTGTCGACCAGCACGCGCGCATCGGGATGGTCGATGACGTGCACGTAGACCGGCATCCGCTCGCCCTCGGCGAGCAGGTCGGCCACGAAGACCGGCGCGATGGTAGGCGGCGACGCCACCCGCGAATCCTCTCACGACCGCAGCGATGACGCGCGAAACACCCAGCGATTGACGTGTCCGGCGTGCGCAGAGGCCTATCGACAGGCCACGAAGATGTACTCACGGCTGTCGTCGTCGAGCGGTTCCCCGTTGAATCCGCCGTAGAGAGCTTCGAGGCGCAAGCCCGCGACGTCGAGGAGACCCAGCCATTCGTTCTTCGTTGCCCACCAGAGCGAACCGATTCCACCGTCGTCCAAGGCGATGTCGACTCGGTTATCGCTGACGCTGTAGTGGTTCGTGTGCGGCAACGGCACGCCGGCGCGAGCGTCGGCATGCTGGCCGTCTAAGGCGGATGCGACGTGATGGTCGAAGGCGAACGCGTTCCAGGCGAAGCGACCGTGAGGGAGGAGCGACGCCGCGACGCGCTCGAAGCAGCGGCGACGATCGGCCCAGGTGGGCAGATGCAGCAGAGACCGGGCGGGGCAGTAGATCAAGGCCGCCGGTTCCTCGAGCTCAAGTTCCCGTATGTCACCTTCGCGCAGGTCGAGATCGACTCCCTCCTCAACTGCGCGCATTCGAGCTTGCGCGAGCATCGCCCGCGAAGAGTCAATCCCCGTTACACGCCTGCCCGTTGCCTGAGCAACCGGGATCGCAACGCGCCCGGTGCCAACTGCAAGCTCGACCAGTGGCCCCTCAGCCTCACGGGCAAGCCCGACGTAGAACGGCACGTCAGCACTGACGCTAGGGGACAAGTCCCCGTAGCGGTCCGCCCAGGCGTCGTACCAGCTCGACATGGCAACAATCTACGCGCGAACGAGGCAACGTTCGGCTGGGCCAGGGTTGCGCAATGAGGCGTGACGGGGTTGGCGTTAGCCCGGCGGGTCGTCGGGTGGGTAGTTGATTCGGCGACGGTCTGCTGGCGTCCGCTCACCGGACGCGGAGCTACCGTAGCCTTCTTGGAGTGGACATTGAGCTTATGCTCGAACTGTTCGACCGCCAGATGCGCCGTGACGTCGAGCCGGCGGAAAGAGACGCGCTGACTACCCTGGCGCTTGGCGACGGTTGGAGCGGTGTTGTTTGGTCACGTCTGGACGAATCGAACGCTGATGCTGCGGTCACAAAACTGGTCGCACGACTTCTCGAGTTCGATGGTCATGCCGAGTGGAAGCTCTACGGATATGACCGGCCAGATGATCTCGCGCAGCGCCTTGTGGCTGCGGGCCTGGAGCCACAGGACCAGGAAGCCGTCGTGGTTGCCGAGCTTTGCGAGCTTGACCTGGATGCGTCGCTCCCTGTGGGCGTGGAGGTGCGGGTGGCGGAGGATGCGGAGGCGGTCGCGGTGTGGGTCGAGGTGAACGAGTTGGTCTTCGGCGAGAGATACGGTGGAGTTGGGCGCGTGTTGCTGCGTGCCCTGGGGCACGAGCGTCCACGCGATCTCGGGGTGGTTGCCTACGCCGGTGGTGAGCCGGTTTCAGCGGGACGGATCGAGTTCAACGAGCGCTCCGAGTTCGCGAGCCTGTGGGGTGGCGGAACGTTGGCGGAGTGGCGTGGGCGCGGCATCTACCGGGCGACGGTGCTCGAGCGGGCGCGGCTGGCGCATGAGCGCGGGTACCGCTTCCTTCAGGTGGACGCCTTGCCGACGAGCCAGCCGATCCTCGAGCGCCTCGGCTTCGTTCAGCTCACAACGACACGGCCGTATGTTCCCAGTCGCACGTCTTCAGCACCGGCGTCTGAAATGACGAGTAAGTAGCGGACGCCCCAACAACGTCAGCCGGTCGGCGGGACTCGCCGGCGGAACGCCTTGAATGTGACGACAGCAGTGGCGTGGGCCAGCGTCCTCTCGCCCGAGGGCTCGCAGCGCTTAGGGCTTGGCGGATTGCACGCCGCCGAAGAGCTCCCAATGGCCGTTGTGCCAGCGCTGTAGCTGGACGGCGGAGATCGGGAAGCGGAACGTCGGCGTCGTGTGCACCTTCACGCCGGGCACGAGGAACGGGTTGTTCGCCTCGTTCATGTGCGTGACGGCGGTCATCAGGCTCTTGCGCGTCAGGTTCTTGCCGGCGGCCTTGAGCGCGTCGACCATCGAGAACGCCTCGGCCATGCCCGCGATCAGGAAGCCGTCGGACGGGTTCGCGCCCGGGATGTACGTCTTGATGATCTTCGCCGCGAGGGCGGTGCCCGCGTCGTTCTTGAACTTCGGAGTCGCCGGATCCTTGCCCCAGACGATCGAGATCGAGCCCTCAGCGGTCGAGCGCGGGTTGATCTGCATGATCGACGATGCCGAGGCGACGTCGTTGATGTAGATCTGCGGCTTCCACCCCAGCTTGTTTGCGTACTGGAACGCCTGGATCGCGAACTTGCCGAACGCGAAGATGCAGAACGTGTTCGCGCCGCTCGCCTTCAGCTGTGCGACCTGCGACTGCACGTCGGACGCAGTCGGGTCGTAGCCGACCGTCTGAACGATCGACGTGCGCGCCCTCGCGCCAAGGCCGCGGCGGAAGCCGGCGAGCAAGTCCTTGCCGTAGTCGTCGCTCTGGTAGAGCACGGCGATTTTCGCCGTCTTGGCGCTGGTCGCGAGGATGTGCTTCGCGTACAGCTCGCCCTCCTCGCCGTACGGCGGCAAGTACCCGATCGTCCACGGGTACTTCACGTAGTCGCTGCCGAGCGTCGTGGCGCCGGCGGCGGAGAACACCGTCGGCACACCCGCGGCATTCGCGTAGTCGCGAATCGCAAGATTGCCGTTCGTGCCGACAACCGAAAACAGCGCGAACACGTTGTCCTGCTGGATCAACTGGCGCACGTTCTGCACCGTCCGCGACGGGTCGTAGGCGTCGTCGAGGTACTTGAAGTCGATCTTGCGGCCGTCGACGCCGCCGCGCGCGTTGACGTACTTGAAGTACCCCTCCGCGCCGCGCAGCACTCCCGCTGCGGCCGCGGCCTCACCGGTGAGCGGGCCGCTCGAGCCGAGCGTGATCGTCGTGGACGACACGCCGGGCGTCGCCGTGGTCGAGGCCGTTGCGATGCCTGCGACTACGAGGGCGGCGACGGCGATGGCGCAGAGGTTCCTCGTCATGAGGCCCCAAAGTAGCTGCGATTTGCGAGTCGTGAGGCAGCGCGCAGCACGATCGGCAGCACGAGCATCAGCACCACGAGCACCAGGCCGAAGAAGAGCGTCGTCGGCCCGGCCTGCTTCGTGTCCACGTGCGGGATCAAGCCGACGATGTCGGGCAGGAACTGGATCAGCAGCGCGCCGAACGCGGCGCCCCAGATCGAGCCGAAGAAGCCGACGACCGCCCCGACGAGCAGGTAGAGCGAGAGCTGGATCGGGAAGGTGTCGGGCGCGACGTAGGCGACGTTGATCGCGAACAGCGCGCCCGCGACACCGGCGAACGCCGCGGAGACGCCGAATGCGAGCACCTTGTACTTCGCGCGGTTCACGCCCGACGCGGCGGCCGCGAGCTCGCTGTCGCGGATCGCGCGCAGCGAGCGCCCGAAGCGCGAGTCGAGCAGCCACCAC